>NZ_DAOUAO010000063.1:0-23812 GCF_034433535.1 Tepidiforma sp. | reverse complement strand
TACAGGCGCTACAGAAGGCGGCCACCGCCTACAGCGAAGCGCAGGAACGGCTCGAGGCGGCGCGAGCGAAGCGGGACCTGGCCTGGCGTGAGGTGGAACGGCTCGAGCAGGAGGTGAAGGAACGGGAGCAGTCGCGCGAGGCAGTCGTACGGCTGGAGCGCGAGCTGGAGCAGCTGGACACGGAGCTGGAAGCGGCCCGGGCAACACTCCAACAGGTCCGTGCTGAGGCGGCGGCAGCGGAGATAGCGCTCGCGGGAGCGCGAGCGCAGCTGGCCGAGGCGGAGGAGCGTGAACGGGTTGCCGCCGAGGACCTCGCGTATGCCAACGACCGGCTCCAGGTCGACCAGATGGCCCGTCGGCTGGAGCAGATTGAGGCGGCGGAGGAAGAGGCTGAGAAGGCGCGGGCGTTTCTCGCGACCTGCCGCACTACACCCGACGGGCTGCGCGCGATCGAGCAGGCAGCCGAAGAGGTTCGACAGGACGAGGGCCGCGCGCGCGGCGTCCGGTCGACCGTGGAAGTGCGCGCGGAGTCGGCTGCGGAGGTCGCGATAGGTGGCCAGGCGCAGCGGGTCGGGCCTGGCGAGCCGCTCGCGCTGGAAGTGACCGAGGAGCTGGAGATTCGGCTGCCGGGCGGGTTCGTGGTGGTGGTTCGGCCGGGGGAGACGCTGAGCCGGGTCGAAGAGCGGCTGGCAGAGCGTCGCCAGCGGCTGGCGGCTCTGTTGGAGGCGGCCGGGGCACGGTCCGTGGAGGAGGCCCGGCGGCTGCAGGAGCAGCGGAGGGAGTCGGAGGCGGCCCTGAGGGACGCGGAGCGCCGCATCCGGGACGCGCTCTTCGATCTCTCCTCGGCCGAAGAGCTGCGCGGGAAGCTGGAACGCACGCGGGGGGCGGTCGATACCTACCGCTTGAGGCGCATGGGCGGCGTGCCGCTGCCGGCAACGCCGGGGGAGGCGCGGCAGGCGAAGGAAGCAGCGGAGCGGGCCCGGGCAGCCCTGGCGACTGCGGTGAGGCAGGCGGAGGAGCGGGCCGCGCGGGCAACGAAGGCCAGTCAGGACGCCGAATCGCACATCGCGCGGCTCGAGGAGCGCGAACGTGCGGCACGGGTGCAACTGGGCGCGGCCCGCGAGCGCGCGGAGGAGGCCGCGCAGCGCCCCGAGGCCGAACTGCGAGCGGCGCTGAACGGCGCCCAACAGCAGCTGCTGGCGGCCCAGCGCGAGCTCGATGCGCGCGCGCAGGTGGCGAAGGGCGTGCGGGACGTCAGCCAGGATTTGGCTGCGGCCGAGCGGGATCTGATGCAGGTGATCGACCGGCTCGACCGCGCGCGCGATGAACTGGCGCGCGCGCGGGGCGCACTGGAGCACGAGGGCGAGGGGACGCTGCTGGAAGAGCTGGAGCGCGCCCTGGCGGAGCGGGAGCGCCGCACGGAGGAGTTCGAACGGGTCGAGCGACGGGCGAAGGGCGCGCGGCGCCTCTTCGATACGCTCGCACGGCACCGCGAGGCGGCGAGGCAGGCGTACGCGCCGCGGTTGGCCGCTGAGATCGAGCGGCTCGGGCGGCGGGTCTTTGGAGAGAGCTTCCACGTGGAACTCGGCAATGACCTGGAACTTCGCCGGCGAACGCTGGACGGCATCACCCTCGATTTCGAGCAGCTGAGCACCGGGACGCAGGAGCAGCTGGCGGTGCTCTACCGGGCGGCGTGCGCCGCGCTGGCCGGCCAGGGCGGGGTGCCGTTCCTGCTGGATGACGCGCTGGGCTGGAGCGATGCCCGGCGGCTCGATGACATGGCGAAGGTGCTGGCGGAGCTGGCGTGCGAGGTGCAGGTGGTCGTGCTGACCTGCCAGCCGGGGCGCTTCGCGGCAGCTGAGCCGGCGGCCACGGTGCGGATTGCAGCCGGGCGCACGGACGAAGCCGTCGGCAGCCGTGAGGGGACTCAACCAGCGCTGATATGAGGCCCGGTCCGGGCGCCGTTTGCCTGCAGGGTTGAGACTGAGTATCGTGTGTTCCTGATACTGACTCTCAGAGGAGGGCGACATGCGCAGCATGGTGCGACGGCTGAGCCTCGCGATTGCAGCGCTGGCGGCTGCGGCGCTGCTGCTGGGCGCGTGCGGCGGGGGCGACGATGACGGCGGCAAGGGCATTCGTGTGGTGGCGACGACCACGCAGATCGGTGCGCTGGTGCGGGAGGTCGCGGGCAACCGGGTGCAGCTGACGGTGCTGCTGCAGGCGGGTGCCGACGCGCACGATTACGAGCCTTCGCCGCAGGACAGCCGGACCATCCGCGAGGCGAACCTCGTGCTCAAGAACGGGATCGGGCTTGACGACTGGATGGATGACCTGGTCAAGAATTCGGGCACGAAGGCGCGGGTGGTGGTCGCCACGGACGGGGTCGCAGTGCTCGAAGGGGACCATGGCGAGGAGGAGCACGCGGGGGATGCGGAGAAGCCGGAGGACGACCACGCGCACGAGGAGGGCGACCCGCATGTCTGGCACGACCCGATGAACGTGAAGGTGATGGCGGAGAACGTGGCGGCCGCGCTGGCGGAGGTCGACCCGGACAACGCCGCGGCGTACCGGGAGCGAGCGGACGCCTACAAGGCCCGGCTCGATGAGGTAGACGCGCAGATTCGGTCGCTGGTCGACAGCATCCCGGCGGCGAACCGGAAGCTGGTGACCAACCACAAGGCGCTGGCGTACTTCTTCGAGCGCTACGGACTGGAGCTCGTGGGGGCAGTGATACCAAGCGTTTCAAAGGACGCGCAGCCCTCGGCGAAGGAGCTCGCCGAGCTTTCGGACCTGGTCCGGTCGGAGGGCGTGAAGGCGGTGTTCGCAGAGTCAGAGGTAGACCCGAAGGTAGCGGAGCAGCTGGCCCGGGAAACGGGGGCGAAGCTGGTTACGGGGCTGTATGCTGACTCCCTGGGGCCGCCGGGGAGCGGCGCCGAGACAATCGACGGTATGCTGCTGCACAACGCGCGGCTCATTGCGGAGGCGCTCAGATAGAGGCTGGGACGGAAACCGGCACACCTGCCGCGGGTGCTCTCGAGGTGAGGGGGCTCGCGGTGCGGTACGGCGCGAACCTCGCGCTGGAGGGGGTGGACGCAGCGGTCCCGCACGGGGCCATCGTGGGGCTCATCGGGCCGAACGGGAGCGGCAAGTCCACCCTGCTCAAGGCGATCGCCGGGGCCGTACCGGCGTGGAGCGGCAGCGTTCGGTTCGGCGGCCGGCCGGTGCGCGAGCTGGCGGGTCGCGTGGCCTACGTGCCGCAGCGCGAGGAGGTGAACTGGGAGTTCCCGGTGACCGCGCTGGATGTTGTGCTTATGGGGCGTTACCGCGAGCTGGGTTGGCTGCGCTGGCCGGGACGTCGCGACCGGGACCGGGCGGAGGCAGCGCTGGCGCAGCTGGGGCTGGGAGGTTTGGGGCACCGGCACATCAGCCAGTTTTCGGGGGGACAGCAGCAGCGGATCTTCCTCGCGCGGGCGATGGTGCAGGACCCGGTGCTGGTCTTGCTGGATGAGCCGTTCACGGGGGTGGACGTCCAGAATCGGCAGGTGTTCCACGAGCGGATCCAAGCGTTTGGGAAGGCGGGCGTGACGGTGCTGGTGGCCACGCACGACCTGGACGAGGTGCGCGCGATGACGACGCACGTCCTCTGCCTGAACCGCCGGATGGTCGCGTTCGGGCCGACAGCCACGACCTTCACGCCGGCGAACCTGCGCGCGACCTTCGGCGGCCAGGTTGCGGTTTTCGAACAGCTGCCCGTGTTCGAGGAGCTGCGATGAGCTGGCTGACCGAGCCCTTGCAGTACGAGTTCATGCAGCGTGCGCTGCTCGAGGTGGTGATCATTGGGGCGCTGTGCGGGCTGGTGGGCTGCTTCGTGGTGCTGCGGGGGCTGGCGTTCATCGGCGATGCGCTGGCCCATGCAGTCTTCCCCGGGGTGGTGCTGAGCTACCTGGCAGGGCAGAACATCATGGTCGGAGCGTTTGGCTTCGGGACGCTGACCGCGCTGGGGATTGGGGTGCTGGCACGGAGCCGGCGGGTGAGCGAGGACACGGCGATTGGGGTGATTTTCGCCGCGTTTTTCGCGCTCGGGGTGGTGATCCTGAGCCGGCAGGGCGGCTTTCGGCGGGACCTGGGGTCGCTGCTGTTCGGCAACATCCTCGGGGTTTCGACAACGGATGTGGTGATTACGGCCGTGATCGCGGGTGCCGTTGCGCTGGTGGTGGTGGCGCTGCTGAAGGAGCTAACGCTGGCCGCGTTCGACCCCCAGCTGGCGCGGACGATGGGCTACCCGGTGTTCGGGCTGGAACTTCTTTTGCTGCTGCTGGTGGCTGCGACGATCGTGGTGAGCCTGCAGACGGTCGGGAACATCCTGGTGCTGGCGCTGGTGGTGACGCCGCCCGCCACGGCCCGGCTCCTGACAGACCGGCTCTGGCGGATGCTGCTGCTGAGCGTGGCGATCGCGGCCGTATCAGGAGTGATCGGGCTCTACCTTTCCTATCATTTCGCGACGGCGGCGGGCGCGACCGTCGTGCTGGCGGCGACGGTGGCCTTCGCGCTGGCGCTGGTGTTTGCGCCGACCCACGGGCTGCTGGCGGGCTGGCTGCAGGCGCGCAGCGGGACGCACCATGCGCACCATTACCACCACGCCGGCGAGGACCACGCAGCGCGGTAGCGAATCGCCGGTGGTCGCGGTAGAGTGCGGTGGCCAATACCGTGACCTGAGGTTGGGTTCGACATGACGACAGCAGACCATCCGCACGCGGGCGATCGCATCCTGACGGATGCGGAGATCATGGAGCTCCGCGAGAAGGTGAAGGCCTTTATGGCGGAGCACATCTACCCGAACGAGCCGTTCTTCCACGCCAACCACCCGCGCCAGTCGGCGGCGGGCCGGGAGAAGATGAAGGAGCTGCAGGCGATCGTGAAGCGGCTCGGGATGTGGGCGCCGCACCTGCCGGCAGCCGCGGGCGGCATGGGCATCGGCTTCATGCCGTACGTGTACATGAACGAAATCCTCGGCCGGAGCCCGTACGCGCCGATCGCATTCGGGTCGCAGGCGCCGGATTCGGGGAATGCGGAGATTCTCTGGCAGTTCGGGACGCCCGAGCTGCAGGAGAAGTACATGAAGCCGCTTGTCGCCGGTGAGATCTGGTCGTGCTATTCGATGACCGAACCCGAGGTCTCCGGCGCGGACCCGACGGGGCTGCGGACGACGGCCGTCCGTGACGGCGACGAGTGGGTGATCAACGGCCACAAGTGGTTCACCAGCCAGGCCGAAGGGGCGACCTTCGCCATCGTGATGTGCGCCACCGAGCTGGACCAGCCGCCGCACCGGCGGTTCACGCAGATCGTGGTGCCGACCGATACGCCAGGGTTCCAGATCATCCGGCCGGTGCCGGTGATGGGCGAGACCGAGGGGTCGCACTGCGAGATCCGCTACACCGACGTGCGGGTACCGATCACGAATACGCTGGGCGAGCCGGGGAGCGGCTTCCGGATTGCGCAGAAGCGGCTCGGGCCGGGTCGTATCCACCACTGCATGCGCTGGCTCGGCCAGATGCAGCGGGCGTTCGAGCTGATGTGCGAGTACTCGCTAAAGCGCGAGGTGTTCGGCTCGACGCTCTCGGAGAAGCAGACGGTGCAGAACTGGATCGCCGACAGCTACGTGGAGATCCAGGCGGCGCGGGCGCTGACGCTCTCGGCGGCGAAGAAGATCGACCAGGGCGACGAGGCGCGGGTGGAGATCTCGGCGATCAAGTTCTTCGGGGCACAGGTGCTGCACAACGTGATCGACCGGGCGATCCAGGTGCACGGGGCGCTGGGCGTCTCGGGCGACACGCCGCTCGAGTCGATGTACCGGAACGCCCGGGCGGCCCGAATCTACGACGGTCCGGATGAGACGCACCGGATGGTGGTTTCGCGCCGGATCCTGCAGAGCTTCAAGGCCGGCAACGGCTGGGATTTCGGCCTGCAGTAGGCGCAAGGAGGCGGGAAGCTCCGGAGGGGCCCGAAGGGGCCCCTCCGTGTATTCGCCCGGGTTGGCTTGCGTGGGGACGGCGCCACGGGCGATGCTTCCCGGTACCGCGGCGGGCGGCGGGATCGCCTGGTGCGGACGTGATGGGGGCGTGAGCAATGGAACTGGAAGCGTTGCGCGAACGGCTGGTCCCGTTCGTCCGGGCAAAGCTGGGAGACCCGGCGGCGGAGGTGACGTGGCTCCAGCAGGGCACCGGCCACGCCGGCTTCTCGTATTTCTTCGATGTGGAGACGGGGGGCGAGCGGCGGGAGTACTTCCTGCGGCTGCCGCCGCCCGGGGTAAAGCTCGAAGGGACGGCCGACCTGATGCGGCAGGTGACGGCGATCCGCGCGCTGGAAGGGACGGGAGTGCCGCACGCGCCGATTATCTGGGCAGGGACGGAGCCGGAGTGGTTCGGGGTGCCGTATTTCGTCCAGCCGCGCCTCCCGGGGGATACGCTCAAGGAGTCGTACCCGGAGCTGTTCACCGATGCGCAGCTGCGGGAGATGGCGCGGGCCGCGATGCGGGCGCTGGCGGGCATACACCGGGTGCCGGTCGACCGCCTCGGCTACCTGGGCGACTTCTGGGGTTACGAGTTCGATGTGACCCGGTGGGATCGGTTCGCCGAGCGGGCCGCCGAGCCGGAGCTGCTGGCCCTCCAGCCGCGGGTGAAGCAGCTGCTCCTGGAGAACATCCCGCACGAGGCGCCTATCGGGCTGTACCACGGGGACTTCCAGTGGTCGAACGTCCTGTACTCGCCGGAGGGCGAGCTGCTGGCGGTGGTCGACTGGGAGCTCTGCGGGGTTGGCCCGACCTACAACGACGTCGGCTGGGTGCTGGTGTTCAGCGACCCCGCGGCCTGGGCGCACGAGCGCAGCAGCCGGATGCCGCACGCGGATGAGCTCGAGGCGTGGTACTGGGAGGCGGCCGGCGGCCGACCCGGGGACATCCGCTGGTTCAAGGCGCTGGCGGTGTACAAGTTCGCCATCATCACGGGCTTCAACCTGATGCTGCATCGCCGGGGCAAGCGGCACGACCCGCACTGGGAAGAGATCGCGCCGTCGATGCAATCGAACCTGGAGTACGCGCTGAAGATGCTGGGCGGCTGAGTCCGCGACAGCAGGTGACGCCCGGGAGAGGGAGAATCGGGCGGAATGGAGCAGAGCAACGACGGGGCCGAGGCGGGGCGCGTGCAGGTCATCACCTGCCCGGTTGGAGAGGCGCGCCAGCGGCTGAAGGAGCTGCTCGCCGAGTTCAAGGCTGCGGACCCGCTGGCGCCGGTGACGGTGGTGGTGCCATCGAACCAGGTCGGGCTGGATGTTCGCCGGGCGCTGGCCCGCGAATCGGCGCTGGTGAACGTGCGCTTCCTCGTGGTCGAGCGGGCGGCTGAGCTGGTCGCGGCCGGACGCCTGAACGCGCAGGGTCTTCGTCCGCGTTCGAAGTGGCGGTGGCTGGAGACGCTCCGCGAGGCAGCGGTGGCGGAGAGAGGCCGGCTGGCGGCAGTGGCGGAGCACCCGGCGACGCTGCGTCGGCTGGCTGGCGCCGCGGCGGACCTTCGGGCGGCCGGGGAGGACGTCCTGCGTGCGATCGAGGAATCGGGCGACGCGCTGGCCGCCGAGACGGTGCGGGTGGTTCGGCGCGCGGAGGCGGAGGCAGCGGATAGCTACGACGACCACCGGCTCGTGGAGGAAGCGGCGGCCGCGCTGCTCGAGGGAGCGGCAGCGGGCCGGGAGCTGGGCGCGCTGGTGCTCTATCTGCCCGAGCGGCTGACCGCAGCGACGGCGACTTTCGTGCGGGAAGCGGCGAGCGGGCCGGGAGCGGCGGCGATTCTTGGTCTGACCGGTGACCCGGAGGCCGACCTGCGGGTCGAGCGCTGGCGGGCGATGCTGGCGGATGACGGCACCGCACCCCGGGCTTGGCCGCCAACGCCCATCCTGCCGGGGCGGGTGGCGTCGCTGCCGGACAGCGAGGAGGAGGTGCGCTACGCGGTGCGGGAGGCCTGGCGGCTGGCGGAAGCGGGCGTGCCGCTGCATTGGATGGCGATCCTGTACGGCAACGCCGACCAGTACCGGGCGCTGGTGCACGAGCTGCTGACCGCGCTGGGGCTGCCCCACAACGGCCCGGGTGTCCGCAAGCTGAGCGACTCCCTGGCGGGACGGACGGTGCTCGGGGCGCTGCGGGCCGCGAGGACAAACTTCCGCCGGGATGCCGTCATCGACTGGCTGGGTTCGGCCCCGGTGCAGTGGGCCGGCAGGGAGGTGCCGGCGCATCGCTGGGACGCGGTGACGCGGGATGCCGGCGTCACCCGGGAGGTCAACCGGTGGCGGCAGGCGCTCGAAGCGCACTGCGCGCGGCAGGAGCGGCTGGCTGCCGAGGGGCGCCTGGACGAAGACGAGGCAGCGCGGCGCTGCGACGCCGCGCGTGACATCGCCAGCTTTATCAAAGATGCCGCGGCCCGGCTGGGTCAGGCGGAACGGGAGTCGATCGGCGAGCACGCCCGGCGGGCGGGAGCGGCGCTGGAGCACTGGCTGCCCCGGGCGGCGCTGGAGACCCGCGCGGGGGTCCCGGAGGAGGAGCTGAAGGCATGGGACGAGGTACGGCGCGTGCTCGGGGCGATGGAAGAGGCGGGGGCCGGCGGCACCAGGGTATCCCCGGCAGCGTTCGAAGCCGCCCTGCGCGAGGCGCTGGGGGCGCCGATGGCCCGGCACGGGCGCATCGGGGAGGGGGTGTTCGTGGGGTCGGTGGCGGAGGCTGCCGGCATGGAGTTCGAGGCCGCCTGGGTGCTCGGGCTGGGCGAACGAATCTACCCGCTGCAGGAGGGCGATGACCCGCTCCTGCCGGAACGGCTGCGGGCGAGGTTTGCGGACGTCGTGCCCTCGGCGGCGGAGCGCCGGCTGGCCGAGCGCCGGGCCTACCTGGCGGTGGTAGCCGGCAGCAGGAAGTGCACAGTGACGATGCCGCGGGCCTCGCTGCGCGACCAGCGGCCGGTGCAGCCGTCGCGCTGGCTGCTGGAGGCGGCGACGGCACTGGCGGGGCAGCCGGTCTACGCTTCGGACCTGGAGAAGATGGTTGACGGCCGGGCGGAACGGCCGGGATGGCTGGAGGTGGTCGATTCGTTCGAGTCGGCCATCCGCGCCGGCGATGCGTGGGCGAGCAGCGACGAACGTGACCTGACGGAGCTGGTTCGCGCCGGCGCCGCACCCTGGGAGCACCCGCTCTCGTCCGAAGACGGACTGCGGGAGGGGATGTTGGCGCGGGCGGCCCGTTCGGCGGGGTCGCGCATGCCTGCACCGGCGGGGGTGGGTGCCTACACCGGTGAGGCCGGGCAATCGACCGGGACAGGGGAGGACGCGCGGCCCGTTTCGGCCACAGCGATGGAGACGCTGGTCAGCTGCCCCTTCCGTTATTTCCTCCGCTACGAACTCGGCGTGCGGGAAGTGGAGCGACCGGAGGAGCTGGACGTCATCGAGGCGGCCGAGCAGGGGTCGCTGGTGCACCTCGCGCTGGAGCGATTCGTCCGCGAGGTAATGGAGCGGCGCGGGCAGCAGGAGCTGGTGGGTACGTGGAGCGACGACGAGCGCCGGCTGCTGTTCGCGATCGCGGAGGAGCTGTTCGAGGATGCGGAGCGCCGGGGGATCACCGGGCGGCAGGGGGCCTGGCTGGCGCGGAAAGAGCGGATTCGCCACGACCTGGAGCGGTTCCTGGAGGAGGACGAGCGGGAGCGCGGCGACCGCTGGGCGGTCGTCGCGGCGGAGCTGGAGTTCGGCAGCGAGGAGGGGCGAGCGGTGCAGGTGACGCTGCCTTCCGGGCGGGTGATCGCGTTCCGCGGGAAGGCCGACCGGGTGGACCAATGCGGGGACCGGCTGCGTGTGTTCGACTACAAGACCGGCAAAGCGGACCGGTTCAAACGCGCTGACCAGGGCGGAAGGGTGCTCCGGACGAAGGAGGGAGAGTGGCTGCTCCAGCTTCCGGTCTATGCGCTGGCGGCGCGGGAGCACGAGGGCCAGCCGGTGGAGGCGGCCTACTGGTTCATCACCGAGGACGGCAAGTTCGCCATGGAGACCGTGGACCTGGGTGCGGCCTGGCCCGAGTTCGTGAAGGTGCTGGATGCGGGGACGGCGCTGCGGGAGCAGGGGGTGTTCCCTGCGGTCCCGGGTGCGGAGGCTCGGGACTCCTGGAAGCACTGCACGTTCTGCCCGTATGACCCCGTCTGCCCGGGTTCGGAGCGGGACCGGTTTGCGGAGCGTCTGCTGCAGGATGAGCGACTGGCCACGTTCCGGTCGGTCGTGCTCGGCGACGACACCGGGGAGGAGGCCGAGGAATGACGCTGATCGACCGGGCGGACCGCGAGCGTATCCGTAACGAACGGCATCGGACGCTGTTTGTGGAAGCGGGGGCCGGCACGGGCAAGACGACAGAGCTCGTCGGGCGCATCGTGTCGCTGGTGGCCGGCGGGGCGAGGCTGCGGGGCATCGCGGCAATCACGTTTACCGAGAAAGCGGCGGCTGAACTAAGCGACCGGGTGCGGGCACGGCTCGAGCAGGCGGCGGCGGGACTCGATGCGTACGGGGAGCTGGACGACGAGGCGAGGGCGCGCTGCCGCGAGGCCGTGGCGGAGCTGGACAGCGCGGCCTTCGAGACCATTCACGCGTTCGCACGGAAGCTGCTGGCCCTCCACCCGCTCCAGGCCGGCCTGCCGCCGGAGTTCGCGGTGCTGGATGAAACGGAGGCAGAGCTGGAAGCGGCCGAACGGGTCCGCCGCTTCCTGGATGAGCTGGAGCAGGACCCCGAACTCAGCCTGCCGCTGGTGGCGGCGTACGGGCTGGGTCTGCGCCCGCGGGATAGCCGGGACCTCGCGCTGCACTTTGCCAGGGAGTGGGACCGGCTGGCCGGCGAGCGATTCCGGCCGCCGGATGGGGAGCCGGAGTGGCGTCCGCCGCTCTCCCGCCTGCTCGAGGGTGTCCGCGAGGGGCAAAACCCCGAGTTCGTTACCGGGTACGTGGAGCCGCTGGAGGCGTTTGCCGGGCGGCTCGATGCCGCCTACGAGGCCTTCCAACGCGCGACCGACGAGCGGGACGAGCGGCTGCTGGAGTTCGTCGCGCTGGCGCCCCGGACGCCCGGGATGCCCGGGACCGTCGGCAAAGGGCGGCCGCTGAAGGCGGTTTCGGACGGGTACCGGGAGTGGGTCGGAGAGCTGCGCACGTGGGCGCTCGGCTGGCTCCTGCCGCGGCTGCAGGAATTCGCGCTCGGGTATGCCCGGGAGCGCCGGGAGGCGGGCCGGCTGACTTTCCACGACCTGCTCGTACTCGCGCGGAACCTGCTGCGTGACAACGAAGACGTGCGCCGGGCTGTGCACGAGCGCTATCCCCATCTGCTCATCGACGAGTTCCAGGACACTGACCCGCTGCAGGTAGAGCTCGCAGCGCTAATCGCCGGAGGCCCGCAGTGGGGCGGGGACTGGCGCAGCGCGGAGGTGGCGGGGGGGAGGCTGTTCTTCGTCGGCGACCCCAAGCAGTCGATCTACCGCTTCCGAAGGGCGGATATCGCCATCTATGAGACGGCCCGGGGGTCGTTCGCAGCGGAGGGCGTCGCGCTCCGGACGAATTTCCGCTCGACGCGGCGGGTGGTCGAGTTCGTCAACGCGGCGTGCGCGGCGCTGTTCGAGGGCAACGACGAGGCCGGGCTACAGGCACCGTGGTCGGAGCTGGAACCGGCGCCGGCTGCCGTCGAAGGTGTCCCGGTCAGGGTGATGGGCGGCGCCATCGAGGGAAGCGCCAGGGCCGTCCGGGACCTCGAGGCGGAGACGCTCGCGCGGGCGATTGAGGACATCTGGCGGACCAACGCCGCCGGGACCGAGGGGGGCACGCGCTACCGTGACATTGCCGTGCTCATCCCGCGGCGGACGGGGCTCCCGGCGATCGAACGGGCGCTCGCGGCGCGGGGCATCCCGTACCGGGTCGAGAGCCAGTCGCTGATGTACCAGAGCGAAGAGCTGCGGGAGATGACCAGCATCCTGGCGGCGACCGATGACCCAACCGACGAGATTGCGCTGGTGGCGGCGCTGCGCTCGCCGGCGTTCGCGTGCAGCGACGCGGAGCTGCTGGCGTTTCGGCGGGCCGGCGGCCGCTGGAACTACCTCATGCATCCGCCGGACGGGGCGCCGTCACGGGTGGCAGGCGCAATGGAGAGGCTGCGGGCGTGGCACGAGGCGCGCTGGTGGAAGAGCCCCGCGGAGCTGGTGGAAGAGGTCGCGACGGAGGCCCGGCTGCGGCAGAAGGCACTGGTCACGCGGCGACCGCGCGAAGCGTGGCGCCGGTACCGCCTGCTGGCGGAGCAGGCGCGGGCACTGAGCGCCGCCGGGGCTGTGACGACGCTGCGGCAGTTCGTCGAATGGCTGCGGCGGCAGGGAGAGGAGGGCGTGCGGGTCAACGAGGCGATCGTCCCGGAGCCGGACGACGACGCGGTGCGCATCATGACCGTGCACGCATCGAAAGGGCTGGAGTTCCCGGTGGTGCTGGTGGCCGGGCTGGGCTCCGGGGGCACGCGGCGGGACCCAATGGTGGTTTGGCCCACAGCAGGCGCCGGTGGACTGCCGGAGGTGCGGGTGGGGCCGAACGACCGTGTCTTCAAGACGAGCGGCTACGACGCGGCAAGGGAGGTGGAAGAACTCCGGGAAGCGGCCGAGCAGGTGCGGCTGCTGTACGTGGCGCTAACCCGTGCACAGCGGCTGCTGGCAGTTTCGCTGTTTCGGTCGAAACAACGAACTGGCAAAAGCCTTGCGGCGAAGCTGGAGGAGGTGCTGGAGCAAGCGGCAGGCCACTATGAGCGGTACGAGCCTCCGGAGATCGCCGTGGAGCCGGAGCGCGAGGCGCCTGCGCCGGGCGGGCCGGTACCGGACCGGTCGGAGTGGGCAGCACGCCGCGACGGGCTTGTTGAGCGACTCGGGAAAGCAAGGGTACGGCCCGCGACGGCACTTGCGGCGGCCGCGTCTGAGGCGGATGCGGCCACGAGCGAGGAGGAGGGCGAAGAAGCCCTCGAAGCGGAACGCGAGCCGTGGCGGAAGGGCCGGGCCGGGACCTCGATCGGGCGGGCGGTGCACGCGGTCCTCCAGACCATCGACCTCGCCACCGGCGATGGGCTGGAGGAGACGGCCGCGGCGCAGGCTGCCGCCGAAGGCGTCCCGGGGGAGGCGAGCCACGTGGCACGGCTGGCGCGCAGCGCGCTGGATTCGCGCCCGGTGCAGGAGGCGGTGCGCTCGGGGCGCTCCTGGCGCGAGGTCTACGTCGGGGCGGAAATCGACGGGACGGTGGTCGAAGGGTTTATCGACCTGCTCTACGAGCGGGAGAACGGAGAGCTGGTGGTCGTGGACTACAAGACCGACACGCTGCGCAGTGCGGCGGAGGTCGACGCCGCGATGGCGCGCTACCGGCTGCAGGGGGCGGCATACGCCGCGGCGCTGCAGGCCGCGCTGGGCCGAGCGGTGGCAGAGGTGGTGTTCGTGTTCACCGAGCCCCGGGCGGAGCGGCGCGTGGATGACCTGGACCGCGCGATGGGGGAGGTACGGGAGCTCCTGCGCCGGGACGCCAGCACCGCACCGGCCCCCGGCCAGCACGCGGGCGGCTGACGGCCTGGCAGCTCAGGCGCCGGGGGCCTCGCGCAGGCCGAGGAGCCAGGCCTCGGCGGGGTCGCGGGCGCGGAAGAACTCAACCGGGGCTGCGTGGGGCAGCTCGCCGCGGTAGGCGAAGACCTGGCGAAAGATGCCGAAGACGAGCGGTGATGGCGCGACCACCGCGGTTCGGAAGGAGCCGCGGAGCTGGACGGAGCGGACGAAATCGGCGAGGAAGAGCACGTCGGCGGTCACGGCCTCCACCTCGGAGGCGTCGAGCAGGAGCCGACCGTTCCCGATGACACGGTCGATCCAGCCGTTGCCGGGGAGGTCGCGACCTTCGACCACGCCGTACAGTCGGAATTCGATGTAGCGCTGGTGGTCGGCGAACTGGTAGGGCACGTCCGTCCTCCTTGTGGGACGCTCTCGCGGCGACGAACGGTACGCTACCTGCGGGGGCGGCAGCGGCTGGTGAGGGCTAGAAGATGACGCCGGGGTTGAGCATACCCCAGGGGTCAAGGGCCTGTTTGATTGCTCGCATGGCGGAGATATCGGCAGGTGCGCGGGTGAGGTTGAGGTAGGGTTTCTTCGCGATGCCGATGCCGTGCTCGGCGGAGATGCTGCCGCCGAGGCTGGCGACGAGTTCGAGGACGGCGGCGTCGGGGGCGTCGTCATCCGGGGCAGGGCCGAGAATGTTGACGTGGAGGTTGCCATCGCCGGCGTGGCCGAACAGGATCGGCCGGGCGGCGGGGGCGACCTCTGCGAGACGTCGCCGGACTGCCCCCTCGAACTCGGGGAGCCGCGCGAGCGGGAGGGTGACATCGAGCTTGTGCGGGATGCCCGCGGCGGAGATGGCCTCGGTGTGGCGCTCGCGGTAGGCCCAGAGGCGGTCGCGGGAGGGTCGGTCGGCGGCGAGGAGCGCGTGGGCGGGGTCGATGCGCGATTCGAGCGCGGCAGCGAGGGCCGGGACGGGGTCATCGCGGGCGGCTGCCTCGACGAGCAGGTAACACCCGTGGGCCCGTGAAAACGGCGCCGGGAGCCCGGTGTGGTCGAGGACGAGCTGGAGCCCTTCGGGGAAGAAGACTTCGGCGGCTTCGAGCGAGGGGACATCGGCGCGGAGGTCGCGCAGCACCCGGAGGGCATCGGCCAGCGAGGCGAGGCCGAGGAGGGCAACCGCCCGGGAGGGCCGGGGCGGGATGAGGCGCAGGCGGGCGCGGGTGATCACTGCGAGGGTGCCTTCGCTGCCGGCGAAGAGGCCGGGCAGGTCGTAGCCGGAGTTGTCCTTGAGCAGGCCCGGCAGGCGGCGGATCACCCGGCCATCAGCGAGGACCGCCTCGATGCCGATGAGCTGATGGCGCATGGGGCCGTAGCGCAGGACGCGCACGCCGCCGGCGTTGGTGGCAATCATGCCGCCGATGGTGGCGCTGTCGCGGGAGGCGAGATCGACGCCGAAATCCCAGCCGGCAGCGCGGGCGGCCTGCTGCAGGGCGGCCAGGGTGACGCCGGCGCCAGCCGTAACTTCGCCGGCGATGGGGTCGAGGTCTTCGATGGCGTCGAGGCGGCGAAGGCTGAGGACCGCTTCGCCAGCGCGGGGGATGCTGCCGCCGACGAGGCCGGTGTTGCCGCCCTGCGGGACCACCGGGAGGCCGGCCTCGCCGCAGGCCGCGAGGACCGCGCTCACCTGGTCCGTCGCGGCCGGGCGCAGCACGAACGTCGACTCACCGCGGTAGCGGCGGGTCCAGTCGACCTCGTAGGAGGCGCGCACGGCAGGGTCGGTGATCACATGGTCTGGCCCGAGGATCGCCTCGAGGCGTGCGCGGAGGGCGGCAAGGTCCACAGGGGGAGGATAGCCGCTCCCGCGTCAGTGGGTGTGGGGGCGAATGCCCGGCCCGTGGCTGTGGCCGTGGTGGGACCAGCGGGCGCCGCCGGAGGGTGCCGGGCTGGAGCCGGCGTTTTCGCGGGCGGCGCCGCGGGTGAAGGTCATCATCGGCGGGGTGAACACGCGGCGCGCCTGGACGTTGCACATGGGGCAATCGGCGGGAACGTCGGAGTCTTTCAGGCTGCGGGAGACCTCGAAGTCGAGGCCGCAGCGGTCGCAGTGGTAGTCGTAGAGGGGCATGGCGGCCTCCCGGGACGATATCTGCAGTTTACTGCATCTGCAACTGATTGCAGAATGATGCGCATGAGCACGGAAGCAGAACTGCAGAACACCATATCAGCTGAGCGGGGAGACGGCGGCCGGCCAACGCTGGCGGTGCTGGTGCACGCGGGCTTCCCCGCGGACCTGCTGGTCGATGTCGAGGAGCTGTGCCGCTCGTTCTCGGGGTTCCTCGGGACGCCGGTGGCGCTGGCGGTTTCGAACGAGGCGCCGCTGGAGTCGACGCTGGACAGGCTGACCGGGCCCGGCGGCGACTGGTCGGTGCAGTTCGTGGCGCCGCCGACCTCGAAGGCGGCGAGCATGAGCTCGGCGCCGTTCGTTTACCGGGAAGACGGCCGGCCGGACTGGGGCGCCATGTGGCAGGGGTTCTGCGAGCTGGCGCTGTACGGCGGCCCCCCGCACCGCGGCGAAGCGGATGCCCTGCACGCGGTCGAACACCCGCTCGAGGTGCCGGCCAACGAGGAGTTCGACGCGATCGCGGAGATTCGCCGCGGGATTTACGAGACAACGGGGCTCTTTTCGGAGCCCGCCGAACCCGGCTGGCTGGCGGTGACGTGCCACTCGAAGAAGATGGCGGCGTGGATGGCGGCATCTATCATCCTGGAGAACGTGGATGCCCGCTGCGACGAGGAGCGGCTGCTGGTGCCGGCGCACCCTTCGTTCCGGCTGAAGAACGAGGTGAAGAGCGTGATCACGGTGGTGGCGAAGTGCAACCACTACTGGCAGGCGCACATCGCTGCGGGCGGGTCGGGAGCCGAATCAGTCGCCTGACTGGCGGGCGATCTGGCCCATGACATCGTGGGCGGCGCCGCCAGCGCCCGGGGCGGGCACCTCGACGATGCGCTCGTCGATGTCGTCGTATTCGAGGCGGAGCGCCCGGCAGATGGTGGCGTGCATGCGGTAGGTCGCCACGGCGTAGGTGAGCTCGAGGATGGCTTCTTCGGAGAGGACGCGGCGGAGAGCCTCGAAGGTGGCGTCCTGGACCCGGCCATCCTGCAGGACCAGCTCGTCGGCGTAGGCGAGGATGGCACGGTCGGCGTCATCGAAGACGGGGCTGGTCGCCCAGGCAGGGATGGCGGCGAGCTTCTCTTCGGGCACGCGTGCGGCGCGGGCGGCCTTGCAGTGCTGCGAGAAGACGAACTGGCTCCCGGCGGTGAAGCCGGTCCGCACGAGGGCGAGCTCGCGCTGGTAGGGAGTAAGGGCGCGGCGCCGGCTGTTCAGCAGGGCGAAGCCGTCCTGGGCGTGAACGAGCACATCGGGGACGAGCGCGAAGACGGTCCACCAGTTGCCGGGGGTGCCGGTAGCCGTGCCGGGCTCGGCCACGGGGTCGCGCCCGGGGAAGAGGCGGTCGTAGGCTGCGAGGGCCTCAGGAGCGGCTTCGGCGCGGGGCACCTGGCGGAGTCGGGGCACGGCGGACACCTCCGGTTGCGGGCTGGCGCGATGATAGCGGATACCGGCCGGGGCGGCGGTTTGACCGCAGCTGTGTCGGGTTTTTATTGTTGATTGCCAAGGCTGAACCGGGGGCGGCAATGATGCTGGCGATCGAAGCGCACGGGCTGACAAAACACTTCGGACCAGAAATCCGGGCGGTCGAAGGCATTGACCTGGCCGTCCCGGAGGGGCAGATTTTCGGCTTCCTGGGGCAGAACGGCTCGGGGAAGACGACCACCGTGCGGATGCTAACCACGCTGCTGCGGCCGACGGCAGGCACGGCGCGGGTGGCGGGGGTGGATGTGCTCGCGAACCCGGCGGAGGTGCGGCGGCGGGTCGGCGTCGCGCTGCAGGAGGTCGGGCTGGACGAACTGCAGACCGGCCGGGAGCTGCTTACGCTGCAGGCCCGGCTGTTCGGGCAGCCTGCCAGGGAGGCGCGGGAGCGGGCGGCGCGCCTGCTCGAGGTGGTAACGCTCACGGAGGCAGCGGATCGTCCCATCCGGGGGTACTCCGGCGGCATGAAGCGGCGGCTCGACCTGGCCTGTGCGCTGGTCCACGGCCCGCGGGTGGTGTTCCTCGATGAGCCGACGACGGGGCTCGACCCGATCACGCGGGAGGCGGTCTGGCGGTACGTGGAGGAGCTGAACCGGGAGCAGGGTGTAACCTTCTTCCTGACGACGCAGTATCTGGAGGAGGCCGACCGGCTGGCGCACCAGGTGGCGATCATGGACTGCGGGAAGGTGGTGGCGGAGGGTTCGCCGGCAGAGCTGAAGGCGAGCATTGGGACCGATGTGCTGACGGTGGCCTTCGGCGACGCGGGCCAGGCCGAGCGGGCGGCCGGGGTGCTTGAAGGCTTCGAAGGCGTGCAGCGGGTGCTCCGCACTGACGAGGAGGTCGCGGTGTACCTTTCGAACGGCGCGGCGGCGGTGGCGGGCGTGGTGCGGCTGCTGGATGCTGCCGGGCTGCCCGCGGCTTCGCTCACGCTGAAGCAGCCGACCCTGGACGACGTGTTCCTGCGGGCCACCGGGCACCACCTCGACGTGGTGGAGCCCGGGACGCCGCGGCCGGCGGGAGGTGCGGCGTGAAGCTGGCAACTGCGACGTGGCTGCTGACGCTCCGCGCGCTGCGGGAATCGCTGCGGCAACCGGGCAACGAGGTGGCGAACGCGTTCATCCCGCTGTTCTTTTATGTCGTAACAGTCGGGGCGGTCGGCTCGGTGGCGCGCGACGCGTTCGGAGTAGCGGACTACAAGGGGTTCCAGCTGCCGGTAGCCGTGCTGCAGGGCGCGGCGGGCGTCGCCTCGGGCGCCGGGCTGGCGATGACGCTCGACATCCAGTCGGGGTACTTTGAGAAGCTGGCGCTCACGCCCGCGCCGCGGCTGGCGCTGGTGCTGGGCCGGATGCTGGCCGACGCTGTGAAGGCGCTGATCCTGTCGGCGGCGATCCTGATACTGGCGCTGCTCTACGGCGCGGGGTTCGAGACCGGACCGCTGGGCGTGGCCGTGCTGCTGGCGGCAGCCTTCGGGTTCGCGCTGGCGTACTCGGGCATCGGGGTCGCGATTGCGCTGAAGACGGGCAGCCCGCAGGCGGCGCAAGCAGGCTTCATCATCTTTTTCCCGCTGCTGTTCCTTGCGCCCACCTTCGCACCGGTCGAGGTGTTCGCGTCGTGGCTGGAGGCGGTGGCGCGCGTGAATCCGGTGACCTACATCCTGCTGGGCATGCGCTCGCTGGTGACGGACGGCTGGGACTGGGCGGCTCTGCTGAAGTGCGGAGCCGCGACGGCCGGGATTGGCGTGGTCACCATTTCGCTGACGCTGGCGGCCCTCCGGGGTCGGGTGCGGCAGTAGGGCGCCGCCTCCTGCTGGCTGGCCGGCCGGATAGTTGACCGGTCCACGGCGCCTCCGTAGCGTCCGGCGTGCATGATCGCCGGGCGGCCCTTCGCCCGGGCACGAAGGAGGAGCTGGTTATGGCCTACACGAAGCCGATACCCGAGCCGGACCCCATCAACCGGCCGTTCTGGGAGGGTGCCAAAGCCGGGAAGCTGATGCTGCCGCGCTGCACCACCTGCAACCGGGTGCACTGGTACCCCCGGCTGCTTTGCCCGTTCTGCCATTCGCGCGAGCTGGAGTGGATCGAGGCGAGCGGCGAGGGCCGCGTTCACACGTTCGCGGTCCAGCACCGGGCGTTTGGCGGCTGGGCCGATGAGGTGCCGTTCGTGACCGCCTACATCGACCTCCATGAGGGCGACCGGATGTTCACCGTGCTGCGGGGGGTGGACCCGACGAAGCCGGAGACCATCAAGATCGGCGCGAAGGTGCGCGTGGAATTCGAACAGGCCAGCGACGAGGTGAGCATCCCGTTCTGGCGCGTGGTGGAGGAGTAGGCGATGCCAGGCGAACTTTCCCGGGCGGCGGCGATTATCGGGGCTGCTGAGGCGAACG
This sequence comes from Tepidiforma sp., assembly GCF_034433535.1. Classification (GTDB taxonomy): domain Bacteria; phylum Chloroflexota; class Dehalococcoidia; order Tepidiformales; family Tepidiformaceae; genus Tepidiforma. The sequence goes on along the minus strand of NZ_DAOUAO010000063.1, from coordinate 4,170 downwards.
AAATTGGGTACCCGGCAACCCCGAAGACGGCGCTCCAGCTGCATATCGAAGCCATCAAGAACGTCAGTGAGCAGACGGGCATCCCCATCTCGCGGATCGACGGGGTGTTCAGCGCGGGGTGGTCGTCGCAGCTGGCCGAGCACCTCGGGCTCCACCCGAAGTACATCGATACGACCTCGGTAGGCGGCTGTTCGTTCGAGATGCACGTGCACCACGCGCTGGCAGCCATTCACGCCGGGATCATCGATGTGGCCCTGATCAGCCACGGCGAAAACGGATGGTCGGCGCGGGCGACGGGCGGCCGGGGCACGGGCCGGCCGCGGGGTGCACCCGACCCGTGGGACCCGGGTCAGCAGTTCCAGGCGGTGTACGGCGTGGCGGGGGCGCCATCGAACTACGCCCACGCAATGACGCGGCACAACTACCGGTTCGGCTCGACGCCGGAGGATTTCGCGCACATCGCTGTGGTGACGCGCCAGTGGGCGATGCTGAACCCCCGCGCGATTATGTTCTCGAAGGAGACCAACCCGGGCGGCGGACCGATTACGGTTGAGGACGTGCAGAATTCGCGGGTGGTGGCGTGGCCGCTGACGCTGCTGCACTGCTGCCTGGTGACCGACTACGGCGGGGCGGTGCTGGTGGCGAGCCCGGAGATCGCGCGCAGCTTGAAGACGAAGCCGGTCTGGATCGCCGGGGCCGGGGAGAGCATGGGGCATTCGAACATGCTTGAGATGGAGGACTTCACGGCGACGTCGGCTGCGGCCTCGGCGGCGGCGGCCTACCGCATGGCGGGGATGGGGCCGGAGGATATGGAGATGGCGATGATCTATGACTCGTTCACCATCACGGCCGGGATCACAGCCGAGATGCTGGGGCTGGCGCCGCGGGGCGAGGGTTTCCGCCTGTGGAAGGACGGGCACGCCGCGCCGGGCGGAAAGTTCCCAATCAACACGAACGGCGGCGGGCTCTCGTTCAACCACTCGGGGATGTATGGGATGCAGCTGCTGGTGGAGGCGTACCGCCAGCTTTCGCGGACGGCGGAGGATGGTGTGACGGGGCTGCCCGGGAAGCAGACGAATGCGCGCTCATGCATTGTGAATGGGACGGGCGGCAGCCTTTCGACGACGGGGACGCTGATTCTCGTCGCAGACTGAGCGGCGGCGGCGGCAGGCGCCGAATGGTGCCGCATGCTGATGCAGGGGCCGCTGGGGCGGCCCCTGCGGCGTTTCAGCGGCGGGGGCGGGCGACGGGACGGCTGCCGGTGACGCCGTCCGCTTCCAGCATGGCGATGGCGTCGGCATCGAGGCCGAGGCCGGCAAGCACCTCCGCGGTGTGCTGGCCGAGGAGCGGCGCCGGGGAAGCGGCGGCGAGGGGAGCGCCGTCACGCAGGATGGCGGTGGCCGGGTAGAAGTGGAAGCCGACCGGGTCGCGCTCTTCGCCAATCCAGAAGCCGGCGGCGAGGAGCGGCTCGAAGCTGAGGAGGTCGGCTTCGGTGTTGACCGGCGCTGCGGGAACGCCGCGACGGCAGAGTTCGAGCGCGAGGGCATCGGCGTCGCGGCCGGCGGTCCACCCGGCGAGGGCGGCTTCGAGTTCAGTGCGGCGGGCAAGGCGCGCGGGCGCTGCGCCGAGCACGGGGTCGGCAGCCCAGGATTCGCCGGCGAGGCCGGCAAGGGCCTCCCAGGCGGCATCGCTGTCGACGTCGATCGCGACCCAGCGGTCGTCGCCGGCGGCGGGGAAAACGCCGGAGGGGGCGCGGCCCGGGTGCCGATTGCCGCGGCGCGGGGGCTGCCGGCCGGTTCGCTGGTATTCGATGAGCGCTTCGGAGACGAGCGGGAGGAAGCCTTCGAGCTGGGCGCATTCGAGCAGGCGGCCGCGGCCGTCCCGCCGGCGGGCGCGCAGGGCGGCGAGGACCGCGGCGGTGCCGGTGAGGCCGCTGACCGGGTCGCCGAGGGCGTTGGCGAGCATGGTGGGCGGCCCGTCTTCGTAGCCGACAAGCGCCGTGAGCCCGGACATGCCCTCGATGGTGTTGCCAAAGGCGACGTAGCCCGCCTCGGGGCCGGTCGAGCCGAAGGCCGGCTGGCGGAGCATAACGAGGCGCGGATTCCGGGCTGCGAGCGTCGGGTAGTCAAGGCCGAGCTTCTCAATGACGCCCGCGGCGAAGTTTTCGATGACGACATCGGCGCCGTCGATAAGGGCGAGGGCGAGGTCGCGGCCGCGAGGGTGGGCGAGGTCGAGGGTGATGCCGCGCTTGCCGCGGTTCACGGCGTTGAACACGTGGGAGCGTTCGTGGAGGGCGAGGCCGGGGTCGTCGCCGGGCGGGCGAGAGCCGCGCCACCAGTCGAAATGGGTATGACTTTCGATTTTGATGACGTCGGCTCCCAGGGCAGACAGCAGGTGGCCGACGAGGGGGCCGGCCCAGCCCATGGAGAGGTCGACCACGCGGAGGGCGCCGGGGCGCCAGGGGCCGGGTGATGCCGCGTCAGCCGCCGCGGGCCCGGACTCGGCGAGGACGCGGACCGGCGGGCCGGGGACGCGGTACACCCGGCCCGAGGGGGTCGCAACGGTGCGCCATGCGCCGCGGGCAGCGAGCTGCGGCGCGTCGAGCACCTCCTGGAGGGTGGGCAGCGGCGAGCAGGGGATGCGGTGCCGCTGGAGCAGGTGGTAGAGCTCCCAGCGGGTGTGGCGGGCGAGCCAGGGCAGGAGGTAGCGGTCGAGGCCGGCGATGTTGGCTGCGCGGTCGGTGGGAGAGGCGAATCGCGGGTCTTCGACGAGCCCGGGGTGACCGCTGAGCTCCGCGAGGGTGACCCACTGCCCGTGGAGCGCGGCGTGGATGCCGATGAAGCCGTCGGCGCAGGGGAGGGTGACGATGGTGGGCTGGGTGGGGGCGTAGCGGGCGCCGGCGCGGCCGCGCAGGCGGCCGAAGTACTGGAAGGCGACGGTGTCGTAGATGGTGGTGGCAGCGAGGGCGGCCACGATTGGGATGTCGTGGCCGGCGGGCCGGGAGGGGTCGGCGGCGAGGGCGGCAACAGCGGCCCAGAGGCCGGCGACGAAGAGGTCGAGGGAGAGCGGCGGAGCGAGCGGCTCGCGGGAGGGTTCGCCGACCTGGTGCATCCATCCGCCGGCGGCGAAGCGGGTGAGGGAGGTGGAAGGGGCCCCGGTCCAGTCGTTGCCGGGGCCGAACGGGGTGATCCAGATGACCCGCCCGCGGGCGGCCAGCTCGTCGACGCGGGCTGCGGTGGCGGGACTCGGCGGGAGATCGGTGATGAGCAGTTCGCCGGGAAGCGGGTCAAGGGACAGCGAAGCAGGATGCTCGGCCCCGGAGGTGAGGAACGCACCGAGGGCCTCGGGGTCGAGGATGGTGGCGTGGCGCACCGCGGCCCCGAGCTGCTGGAGGAGCCAGCCAGCGTACGCGGCGGCGGGGCTGGCGGAGACAACGCGGGCGCGGAGTTCGGGAATGAGGTCCATGGCGGCGGGATGATAGCGCATGCGGCCGGACGTGCGCGGGCGGGGCGTAGAATGCGGGGCACGAATTCGGACTCGAGCACGGGGGAGGTCCATGGCGGACGAGACATGGCAGCCAGAGGTAGAAGAGATCCATCGAAGGGCGCAGCTTGCCTACGGGATGGGCGGGCCGGAGAACATCGAGCGGCAGCACGCGGGGGGCAAGCTCACGGTGCGGGAGCGGATTGCGGCGCTGGTGGACCCCGGGAGTTTCGCGGAAACGGGCGTGCTCGCAGGCAAGGCGGAGTACGACGAGGCGGGCAAGCTGGTGAGCTTTCGGCCGGCGAACTTCGTCTGCGGGATGGCGCGGCTCAACGGGAGGCGGGTGGTGGTCGGCGGTGACGACTTCACGGTGCGCGGCGGGGCGGCCGACGCGGCGATTGCGGGCAAGCAAGTGTACGCCGAGCGAATGGCGCGGGAGCTGAGGGTGCCGATGGTGCGGCTGGTGGACGGGACGGGCGGCGGCGGGAGCGTTCGGACGCAGGGAACGCAGGGCCATACCTATATCCCGGCAAACCCGGGCTGGGACACGGTGGTGGAGATGCTTTCGGAGGTGCCGGTGGTGGCGGCGGCACTGGGGAGCGTGGCGGGGCTGGGTGCCGCGCGGGTGGTCACCGCCCACTGGAGCGTGATGGTGAAGGGGAGCTCGCAGGTGTTTGTGGCCGGGCC
>NZ_DAOUAO010000062.1:0-14228 GCF_034433535.1 Tepidiforma sp. | reverse complement strand
CAGCACCGCACCCGCCAGCAGCGGCCCTGTCGGCGGCGCCTCCCGCGGCTGGGTTCGCCGCACTCCCGCACCCGAGGGCGCACCGCCCCCGCCGCGCCGCGACCTTGGCGCCGGCGCCGGCGACGACTAGCCGCGATTCAGCGCATTTCGCCAGCAACAGCAGAGCGCCGGGAACATCCCGGCGCTCTCCTTGTCTGGTTCAGGCTCAGGCCGTGACGGTCGCAGCCCCCGCCAGTTCCCGCCAGTCGGCCGGCTTCGCGCGCTCCTCCTCCGGCAGCGGGCGGATCCACCAGCGGTCCTCGTACTCCGACCAGATGTGGCGCAGCTTCGGCATCACCCGCTCCGCGAAGAGCTGCGTGTTGTACATCACCTTCTCGCGCGGCATGTTCCCAATCTGCATCAGGCACATCAGGTGGCCGACCCGCAGGCCGCGGATCACCTCCTCCATCTGCTGCGCCACGCTCTCCGGGCTCCCGGCCACCACGTAGCCCTGCTTCACGAAGTCGCTCCACGTGAGCCCGGCCCGCTGGGCGCTCGCCTGTGCCCCGACCTGCGCCGTGATCCCCGCCTTCACCGTCCGCAGCGTGCGATAGCCCGGCGCATCCGCGAACCCCGCGTACACGTGCAGGCAGCGGTTGTAGAAGTAGTCCACGTGCTCGGCGTACAGCCGCTCCGCCTCGGCATCGCTCTCGGCCACGCAGACCAGTTGGAGGAACCCGGCCCGGTATGGGTTGAACTCGCCGCCAAGCTCCGCCACCCGGTTCCAGTACTGGTCCATCACCCCCTTCCCCCGCAGGTAGCCGAAGTACGAAAGGTAGCAGTAGACATAGTCCCGCTCCGTCGTCCAGTCCCACGTCTCAAGCGAGCCGCCGCCGGGAATCCAGATCGGGGGGTGCGGCTGCTGCAGCGGCCGCGGCCACGGGTTCACGTACCGCACCTGGTTGTACTTGCCGTTGAAGTGGAACGTCTCGTGGTTCGTCCACGCCTGCAGAATGAAATCGTGGTTCTCGTAGTACCGCTCCCGCAGCGTCGCCGGCGTCATCCCGTAGGCGAAGTTCGTGTCCATGCTCGTGCCGACCGGGAAACCGGCCACCAGCCGCCCGCCCGAGATGCAGTCGAGCATCGCGAACTCTTCCGCCACCCGCAGCGGCGGGTTGTACAGCGCAATCGAATTGCCCAGCACCACCAGCCCCGCCCGCGACGTCCGCCGGGCCAGCGCCGCGGCGATCAGGTTCGGGCTCGGCATCAGCCCGTAGGCGTTCGAATGGTGCTCATTGCAGCAGATGCCATCGAAGCCGCACCGCTCCGCGAACTCCAGCTCGTCCAGGTACTCGTTGTACACCCGGTGGCCCTTGACCGGGTCGAACAGCGAATACGGCACATCCACCCATACGCTGCGGTACCGCTCTTTGAAGTCGTCCGGCAGGTACGGGTAGGGCATCAGGTGGAACCAGTGAAATTTCATCGCGACCCCTCCGTGCGTTCCGCGGCTCCCGCCCCGGCACCGATCCAATACGCCCCTGCAATACCTCCGTCAACTGCCTCCCGGGCCGGCCCCGGTGCTACCCTGCCGGCAAACGACCGGAGGCCTGCCCGTGCGCCCGCACCTTCGCCCGCTCGAGCCCGCCGAAGTGGCGGCCCTCATCGAAACGTACCGAGACCCCGCCCATGCCATCGCCCACCCCCAACACATCCTCGCCGCCATGCGGCGGGAAGAGACGGCCGCCCGCCGGCTCAACGGCTGGCTCGCCGACCACATCGTCGCCATCGCCGGCACCATGGCCTTCTTCCACTTTCTCTGGCTGCTCATCGCCGGGTGGGCGGCATGGCAGACCGGCCTGCTCCACAACCGCGGCTTCGACCCGTTTCCCTACGCGTTCCTCTTCTTCATCCTCGGCGGCATCATGCAGTCCCTCTTCGTGCCCACGATGCTGACCGCCTCCAACCGCGCCGCCGAGCGCGACCGCATCAAAGACGAGACCGATCACCGCGCCTGGTCCCACCTCTACGAGGTGAACGAAGAGCAGCTCCGCCTGCTCCGGGCGATCGTCGACCGGCTCGCCGCGGCGGGTTCCGCGGCAAAGCCCGGCTGACTACGCTTGCGGCGCCCGGAACAGCCCTTCCTGCGCTACCGTCACGATCCGCACGCCGTCGCGCCGGTACATCCCCGCGAGCATAATCGCCCGGGCCGCGTGGGCTGCCGGGCTTTCGCTCACGTAGAGCACCCAGTCGTCGAACCGCGGCGGCCGGTGGAACCACATCGCGTGGTCGAGGCTCGCCGAGGCGCCGCCGGGCCGCCACAGCCCGTAGTGGTGCGCCACCGTCGCGACCAGCCCGCTATCGCTGAAGTACGCCAGCGCCGCCGCGTGCAGCACCGGGTCCTCCGGCAGCGGCGCCGTCATCCGACCCCACACCATGCGCGCCGGCAGCCGCCCGGTGCCGTCATCCGCCCGCGTCGGCTCCGCCGCCGAGCGCAGGTCGATGGGGCGGCCCAGCCGGCTGCGCATCCGCTCTGCCATCTCCGGGGGGAGGTGCTGCATCCGCGGCAGCGCGATCGTCGTCCACCAGGGCGGGCAGGTTTCCGGGTCCGGCGCTTCCGGCATCGGCGCCTGGTGCGAGATCCCTTCCTCCGGCGCCACGAAGCTCACCGATGCTTCGAAGATCGTATGCCCCGCCTGCACCGCCGTCACCCGACGCGTGAGGAAGTTCCGACCCTCCCGCAGCCGCTCCACCGTGTAGTCGATCGGGTCCTGCGGCTTGCCTGCCCGCAGGAAGTAGGCGTGCAGCGAATGAATCGACCCGAACGTCGCGGTGCGGCCCGCCGCCACGATCGCCTGCGCCAGCACCAGGCCGCCGAAGAGCCGCCCTTCCTCCTGGCCCGGCTGCCCCCGGAACCGGTCATAATCCCCCGGCTCCAGGTCCATCTGCCGCAAAAAGTCCTCGATGCCGCCCTGCTGCGGCTGCGCTGCCTCCTGGCTCATGTCCGAACCTCCCGTGTCCGCGCCGGTCTCCCGGTCGCGGCATTTCCGAATCTCGTTCGTCCAGCCTACCCGCCCCGGCCGCCACCGTCTCCCCGCTCCCCGCGCGCTGAGTCGCGTAGCGGCGGCTCCCGGTTCCCCGCTCCCGGCTCCCGGCCGGGGCGCCACGGCGGTGGCGCTCCCAGCTCCCGGTTCCCTGTTCCCACCTCCCACCTCCCACCTCCAACCTCCAACCTCCAACCTCTCTAACCTCTCTAACCTCTCGGCAGTCCCAGCCCCCGTGTGGCGATGATGTTCCGCTGCACCTCGCTTGTCCCGCCGCCGATCGTTGCCGCCACCGAGTGCAGCTGGAAGCGACCGATCCGCCCCGCCAGCAGCTCCCAGCGCGATTGCCCCCGCGAGGTCACCTGCCCGCGCAGGCCCGCCATCCGGTAGAGCACCGCCGCCATGCGCTGCTCCACCTCGCTCGCGTACAGTTTCACGATGCTCGCCTCGTAGTTCGGCTGCACGCCTCGTGCCTGCATCGAGACCACCCGCAGGCTCAAATTCCGCGCCACTTCGACCTCGATCAGCAGGTCCGCCAGCCGGTGCCGCGCCCACGGCAGATTTGCCAGCCCCTCAGCCTTCGCACAGGCGATCGCCTCCTCCAGGATCGCCCGGTATTCCACGCACAAGTCCACCAGGCTCCGCTCGAAGTCCAGCGTCGTCGCGGCCACGTACCACCCCCGGTTCTCCTCCCCCACCATGTTGCGCGCCGGCACCCGCACATCTTCAAAGAACACCTGGTTGAAGCCGCTGTTCCCAACCATGTTGATGATTGGCGAAAGCGAAATCCCCGGCGTTCGCATATCGACCAGGAAGTACGAAAGTCCCCGGTGCTTCGGCGCGTTCGGGTCGGTCCGCGCCAGCAGGATCATCCAGTCTGCGATGTGCGCGCCGCTCGTCCAGATCTTCTGCCCGTTCACCACGTAGTCGTCGCCGTCGCGCACCGCCCGCGTCTGCACGTTCGCCAGGTCCGAACCGGCCCCCGGCTCGCTGAAGCCCTGGCACCACCGCTCCCTCCCCGAGAGGATGGGCTCGATGAACCGCTCCTTCATCCACTCCTGCCCGTACTGCATCAGCGTCGGCGCCACCCAGCCGATACCTACCCCGCCGAACCGGGGCGCCCGCGCCCGGGCCATCTCCTCCTTCAGGATGAACTGCTGCATCACTGGCAACTCGGCCCCCCCGTACTTCTTCGGCCAGGCCGGAGCCACCCACCCCCGCGATTGCAGCCGGCGCCGCCACTCGGCCAGCGCCTCCTTGTCCCGCTCGTGCCCGCTCGAAAGCTGGCCCCATTCACCCTCGCCCGCGTCCCCGCGCAGCGCCTCCGGCAGGTTCTCGGCAATCCACGCCCGGACTTCCGCCCGGAACGCCGCTTCCTCTGGCGAATCCCGAAAATCCATGCCGAAAGCATAGCCCCCGGCCGCCGTCTGTTCAGCCGGCTCAACGCCAGCCGCCCGCGCGCCGATACCTTTCCTGATGAAGCTCGCCCGCCCCCCGGCTCCTCCCCGTGCTGATTTCCTCGCGATCCTGTCCGATCCCGACCTCCTCCAGCTGCTCCTCGTTGCCTGCCCCGATGCCCTCATCGTCACCACCCCGGCGAACGCCGTCGCGCTCTACACCGGCGCCGCCGAAGAACTCTTCGGGTTCTCCCCGGTCGAGGTCCTGGGCCGCTCGCTCACCCGCCTCTTCCCCGATCGCCGCGCCCGCACCCGCCTCCAGCGCCAGCTCGATGCCGCAGGTCGCGTCGCCGGCTTCGAACTGCCCGCCGCGCGGCACGACGGCACGATTTTTCCCGCCTCCGTCTCCGCTGCCCGCGTCACCGGCCGCTTCGGCGAAACGCTCGGCACCGTCTACTACATCCGCGACCACTCCTCCATCCGCGCCATCGAAGAGACCCTCCGCCGCAACAACGAAGACCTCTCCTCCATGGTCTCGCGCCTCGACCACCTGGCCCGCCACGACCCCCTCACCGGCCTTCTCAACCGCGTCGCCGCCTTCGATGCCGCCGAGCGCTTCCTCCTCTCCGCGGCTGACGCCCGCCCCTCCCTCGGCGTCGCCGTGTTCGACCTGGACCGCTTCAAGGCTGTCAACGATACCTACGGCCACCTCGCCGGCGACCGCGTCCTCGCGAACTTCGCCGCCGCGCTCCGCTCGCACGCCCGCGCCACCGATATCCTCGGCAGATTCGGCGGCGAAGAGTTCATTGCCTTCCTGCCCTCAGCCGGCCTCGACGATACTCGCGCCTTCGCCGAACGCATCCGCTTCGCCTTCTCCGCCGTCCCTGTACGCGTCGCCGAGGACCTGGCCATCAGCTGCACCGCGAGCGCCGGCGTTGCAAACATCCCCTCCTGCGCCGAAACCATCGACGAAGCCGTCCGCGTCGCCGATGAACGCCTCTACCTCGCCAAGCGAACCGGACGCAACCGCGTGGTCGACCACGATTCCCCAACGGAGCACGCCGCATGACCCTCGAACCCCCTGCCGATGACCCGCTCGCACGCAACCGCCTGCGCACCATCGTCCAGGCAACCACCGACCTCGCCCCCCTGAAGGCCGTCGCGACGAAGGCGATCCAGCTGGCCGAAGACGAACGCTCCGCCGCCATGGACCTCGCCGCCGTCATCTCCAGCGACCAGGCCCTCACCGCCCGCCTCCTCAAACTCTCGAACTCGGCCTACTACGGCTACGCGCGGCGCATCTCCAACGTGCGCGAAGCGGTCATCCTCCTCGGCATGCGCACCGTCCGCTCCGTCGCCATCTCCACCGCCATCATCGACGCCTTCCGCCTGCCCGACCTCGGCCAGACGCGCTTCGACCAGGACCTCTTCTGGGCCCACAGCGTCACCGTCGGCATCATCGCCGAGACCATCGCCCGCGATACCCGCGTCGTCCGCCCCGAAGATGCGTTCACCGCCGGCGTGCTCCACGACATCGGCAAGCTCGCCATGATGCTCGCTGCGCCCGATGCCTTCGCCGAGCTCCTCGACCTCGTCGAGCACGAAAACATGAAGTACCGCGAGGCCGAACTCGCCGTCTTCGGCTTCGGGCACGAGCTCGTCGGCGCCCGCCTCGCCCAGCGCTGGAAATTCCCCGAGCCGCTCGTGGCCGCCATCCAGGCCCACCACGAGCCCGCCCCCGCCATCGAATCCATGAGCCACGTCGTCGCCGCAGCCAACCTCGTCGCTAACCGCGAGGGGCTCGCCGCCGGCTTCGACTACACCGGCGACCCTGAACGCCGCCCTGCGCAGGCCGTCCCGCCAGCCTGCGACATCGCCATCGGCAAGGTCCACGGCGGCATCGCCACCCTCGAGGAAAAGGCCCGCGCCTTCCTCACCCACGTCTCCTCCAGGCCCCCGCGCTGGTACGCCCCCCACCACGGCGAACTCGACGAGGAGCCCGCCGCCGAAGACGCCGAATCGCCCGCAGCCTGATGATCGGCCGCCCGCCGGCCGAATCCTCTTATGAGGTTCATCCATGAATCGCGACCAGCCGGTCCCGGCCGAACCTGAGTCTGAGCCCGGCAACCCCCGGGGACAGCTCCTCCGCGTCATTGCCCTCGGCGGCTGGGGTCTCGTGCTCGCCGTCCAGGTCGGCCAGTACCTCCATTCGCCCACCACCGCCAACTTCATCGTGACGGTCGGCCTCGCTGCCCTCTTCTTCCTCTTCCTCGCCCACGCCATCTTCATGCACGTCGTCCAGCGGCGCCACTGGCACCGCGTCGCCGCCCGGCTCCAGGGCGCTGCTTACCTCTCCGAGGTCCACAACCTCCCCAACCGCAACTACGTCCTCTCCGAGCTGCGGCGCGAAATGCCCCGCGCCCGCCTCCACCAGTCTCCGTTCGTCCTCATCCAGCTCTCCATCGAAAACATCGACGACATCCGCCGGCGCCGCGGCGAAGACTTCGCCCGGCGCTCCGTCAATGCCCTCGCCGAAGTGCTCAAGCGCCTCACCCGCAGCTCCGATTTCCTCGCCCACCTCGGCGGCGCCCGCTTCTGCGTCATGCTCGTCGATTGCTCCCTCGAGCAATCCTTCATCTACCTGAAGCGCGTCCCCGGCACCCTCTCCGTATCGGACGGCCACAACGTCCTCGATGTGCCCGTCACCGCCCGCATCCACCAGTACGACCTCGAGGCCCTCTACGCGACCGACGTGCTCCGCGACCTCGAAGAAAGCCGGCCCCTGCGGCGCCGCGAAGAGCCCCGCCCTGACGCCCTCGTCGCCTGAGTCCTACCACTGGTAGGTCGCGGCGTCCCCTACCCGGTGCAGCTTGAGGAAGTTCGTCGTCCCCTGTGCCCGGACCGGCAGGCTTGCCACCACCACCACCTCGTCGCCTCGTTCGACATACCCGGCCGCCAGCAGCGAATCGTCGACCACCCGCAGCAGCTCTTCCGTCGTCGTCACCGCTCCCGAGAGCATCGGCACCACCCCCCGCGCCAGCGCGAGCCTTCGGTAGACCGTCTCCGAATGGGTCACCCCGAAGATCGGCGCCCGCGGGTGCACCTTGCTCATCAGCAGCGCCGAATACCCGCTCCGCGTGAAGCAGGCGATCCCGCGCATGTTCGCGTCCGATTCCACGATGCGCCGCGCCGCCAGCGCCACCACATAGGAGTGGTCATCGTGCTCCGGCGCCATCGTCGCGTCGCGGTCCGTCCCGGACGAAGCCTCTTCGGCCCGGCGGATGATGCGGTCCATCATCGCCACCGCCTCAACCGGGTAGCGGCCGACCGCCGTCTCCCCGCTCAGCATCACCGCGTCGGAAAGTTCCCACACCGCGTTGGCCACGTCCGAGGCCTCCGCCCGGGTCGGCCGCGGCGCCTCGATCATCGATTCCAGCATCTGCGTCGCCGTGATCACCGGCACCATCTCCCGAGCCGCCGCCGCGATGATCCGCCGCTGCTGCACCGGCACCTCCTCCGGCGCCAGCTCCACCCCAAGGTCGCCCCTCGCCACCATCAGCCCGTCCGCCTCGGCCGCGATCTCGTCCAGGTGCTCCACCGCCTGGCGCCGTTCGATCTTCGCCACCAGCGGGATGTCCGCCCCGAGCCCTTCCATGACCTCCCGTGCGGCGAGGACGTCGCTGGCGTCCCGCACAAAACTCACCGCGAAGTAGTCCACCCCTTCCGCCACCCCCGCCGCAATCGCCTCCCGGTCCCGGTCGGTCAGCGCGGGCGCCGTCAGCTCCGTCTCCGGCAGATGCACCCCGCGCCGGGGCGCCAGGACCCCGCCATGAACCACCGTGCAGACCAGGTCGTCCCCGTCCCGGTGCGCCGCCAGCAGCTCCAGCTTGCCGTCGTCGAGGAGAATCCGCTCCCCGGGCTGCACATCCTCCAGCAGCCGGTCATAGCCGATGGTCAGGCGTTCCTCGGTGGCAGGGACGGGCCGCGGCGTCACCCGGATGGTGGCGCCAGTCCGCAGCTCGAGTGCCCCTTCGAACGCGTGGTCCCCCGTACGGATCTTCGGCCCGGCCAGGTCAAGCAGCACCGCCACCGGACGCCCTTCGAGCGCCGCCGCCTCCCGCACGAGCCGCGCCATGCCCCGGTGCTCGTCCAGCGTCCCGTGGCTCGTATTCAGGCGCGCCACGTCCATGCCCGCCCGAATCATCGCCCGCAGCCGCTCCATCGAGGCCGAGGCTGGCCCGATCGTCGCCACGATCTTCGTCCGCCGCAGCATCCGCATGCCCCGAGTGTACAGCCGCCCGGTCAACCCCTCGTGACGGCTACACTCCCCATATGGCCTCGCTCAAGGCCCGCGAATTCCTCTTCCTGACCGAGGAGCTCACCCTCCGCGCGCTGCCGCCGTCCGTGCCCCCGCACGAGCGCCGCGTCATGTGGACCATTCTCCAGCTCTCCTGGGGCGTCCCCCACTTCCACATCGAGCTCCAGCCCCAGCCGTCGCGCGGCATCGTCGAACTCGGCCTCCACTTCGAAGGCCCCGTCGAAGCGAACGATGCCCGCGCCGAACTCGTCGCCCGCGCCGCCCACCTCCTCATCCCCGCCCTCGGCACCGCCTGGGAGCTCGAGCTCTGGACCCCCTCATGGCGCCGCCTCCATCGCGTCTTCCCGTTCGAAGCGCTCGATCGCCCCCTCGCCGAGGCCGTCGCCGCCGAGATGGCCGCCGCAATCCCGCGCCTTTACCCGTTCTGCCTGCCCAAACCCGACCTCTCCTTTATCTCTTAGGCCTCGCGGCCCTACTCTGCCAGCATGAACCGCCGCGTCCTCTTGTTCCTCCTCGCCGCCGCCCTTCCCCTGGCTGCAGCAGCCTGCGGCGGCGACGACAAGCGCCCCGAACCGACCGCCAACGCAGCCTCACCGACGTCTATCGCCGCGACCGCCTCGCCCACTGCGGATCAGCCGACCCCCACCCCCGGCCCCATCACCCTCCAGTCGCCCACCGTCACCCGGAGCGGCCTCCGCTACCAGGACCTCGTCGTCGGCACCGGCCCCGCGCCTCAGCCGGGCCAGCGCGTCACCGTGCACTACACCGGCTACTTCACCGATGGCCGCAAATTCGATAGCTCCCTCGACCGCGGTCAGCCGTTCACCTTCATCCTCGGCCTCGGCCAGGTCCTCCGCGGCTGGGACGAAGGGCTCGCCACTATGCGGGTCGGCGGCAAGCGCCTGCTCTACATCCCGTCCGCCCTTGCCTACGGCAGTCGCGGCAACGGCCCCATCCCGCCCAACACCGACCTCATCTTCGAGGTCGAACTCCTCCAGGTTAGCGATTCCCGCTAGCCGCCGGTCTCACTCACGCGGCTCCCACGCGCGCACCACTCGCTCCGCCACCAGCCGTTCGATCTCCTCGCTCCCGAAGCCGAGCTCGGCCAGCACCTCGCGCGTGTGCTGCCCCAGCGCCGGCGAGGGCCGCCGCGTCCCGGTCTCGCCCCCGCTCATCTTCAGCGGGCTGTTCGCCATCACCACCGGGCCCATCACCGGGTGGTCGAACTCCCGCAACAGCTCACCGGCCTTCACCTGCGGGTCGTCGAAGAGCTCCGCGGTGTACCGCACCGGCCCGCACGGCACCCCCGCCGCATCGAACGCCGCGACCCACTCGTCCGTCGTCTTCGTGCTGAAGATCGCCGAGATCAGCTCGTTCAACACCAGGTTCTCATCGGGCGAAAGCAGCTCCGTGTCGAATTCGTCGCCCTCGACGCGCGGGTCCTCCACGCCCAGCACCCGCACCGCCGCCCGCCGCAGCCGGTTGTTCAGGCACGCCAGCGCGATGTACGAGTCCTTCGTCTCGTAGACCTTGTAGTAGGGGTTGTTGCGGCGCCCGGTCTCGTGGCGGGTGGGCAGCTCCCTCAGCACCTCCTCCACCCGCCGACCGCTCGCCCGCGCCTCCGCCATCGCCGCCAGCAGCCGCTCCCGCGGCTCCCGGTCGAGCCGCTCGATCGAGAACATCGGCCGGTACTGGACGGCGATCCCCGCAGCGAAAAGGCTCGTCTCGATGAACTGCCCCTTGCCCGTCCGCTCCCGGTGGTAGAGCGCGGCCGCCGCGCCGTAGGCCAGGAACATGCCAGCCGCCAGGTCGGTCGGCGAGGTCGTGATGATCGGGTGCGGCAGGCCGCCCGCCCCTTCGAACGCCATGATGCCGGTCATCGCCTGCGACACCAGGTCGAAGCCCGGCCGGTCGCGGTACGGCCCCTCGCTCCCGAACGCCGTGTTCTGGCAGTAGATCAGCCGCGGGTTGATCGCCGAGAGCGTGGCGTAATCCACGCCCAGCCGCTCCGCCACGCCCGGGCGGTAGTTCGCCAGCAGGATATCCGCAGTCTCGACCAGCCGGCGCAGGACGGGCTTCGCCTCCGGCCGCTTAAGGTCGATGGAAATACTCCGCTTCCCCTTGTTTACGCCCATGAAGCCGCGGCTCTCGCCCGGGGCCACCGGCGCGGTGTGTCGCCAGAAATCGCCCAGCGGCGGCTCCACCTTGATGACATCTGCCCCGAGGTCGGCCAGCATCTCGCCAGCCAGCGGCCCCGCAATGTACTCGCTCAGGTCCAGCACCCGAATCCCCGAGAAGACCCCCGCAATCTCCATCGACATCGTCCTGTTCGAACCTCCCTGCGCCGGTCAACCTGCCCTACCCCCGCGGCAGGCCCAGTCCCCGCGTGGCGATGATGTTCCGGTTGATCTCCGAGGTCCCCGCGGCAATGGTCAGCGAGACGCTCTGCAGCAGCGCCATCGGCACCTGCCCCCCGAGCGGCGCCCGGTGCCCCTCGAGCAGCTGCCCCGCCAGCCCCAGCGTCGTGAACGCCGCCCGCGCCATTCGCTGGTGCAGCTCCGTCCCGAACGTCTTCGCCATCGATGCCTCGTAGTTTGGCACCAGCCCCCGGCTCTGCATCCACGCCACCCGGTACGACATCAGCCTGCCGACCTGGAACCCCAGCGCGATATCCGCCAGCGCCAGCCGCGTCGGCCCGTGGTCGAAGAGCGTCCCGCCGGGTCGGCCCCGCGCTGGCGTCCTCTTCGCGTACGCCACCACCTCCTCGAACGTCCGCAGTCCCCCGATCACCCGCCCGATGCCCGAACGCTCGAAATCAAGCGTCGCCGTCGAAACGTACCAGCCCCGGTTGACCTCACCCACCACCATCTCCGCCGGCACCCGCACGTCATCGAAGAAAACCTCGTTGAAGCCGGCCTGCCCCGTCATTTGGATGAGGGGTCGGATTGTGATGCCCGGCAGTCGCATATCGACCAGGAAATACGTGATGCCGCGGTGCTTCGGCGCATCCGGGTCGGTCCGCGCCAGCAGGATCATGTAGTCCGCCCGCTGCGCGTTCGAAGTCCAAATCTTCTGCCCGTTGATCACCCACGAATCCCCATCCCGCATCGCCCGCGTCTGCAGCGACGCCAGGTCAGAACCCGAGCCGGGTTCGCTGAACCCCTGGCACCACGTCAGTTCATCGCGGGCAATCGCCGGCAGGAAGCGCGCCTTCTGCTCCTCCGTCCCAAACAGGATCAGCGTCGGCCCCACCCGGTCTGCGCCCATCGTTTGCCCGGGTGCCCGGTGGTACGCCATCTCTTCGTTGTAGACCAGCTGGCGCATGTGCGGCGCCCCCTGCCCGCCGTACTCCCGCGGCCACGACATCGTCAGCCAGCCGCGCTCCGCCAGCTTCTTCGTGAACGAACGCGCATCCCGGCCCGGCCCCCACTCGGCAGCAAGAAACGCCCGCACCTCCGAGCGGAATGCCTCATCCTCCGGCGAAAACCGAAACTCCATCGCCGCGCCCCCTCGCTGTCTGGGCGAACTCTAGCCCTTCCGGCGTTCCCGCGGTAGCGCACCGCCCGGGGGCCCAGGAGCCAGGCGCGCCCCTCAACCAGCGCCCCGGAGCCGCGGGTCCGACGAGCGGTTCGCCATCTCCAACGCATCCTCCACCAGCGCCACCGTCCGCTCCCCGAATGCCTCGAACCCCTCCCCCACCGTCTCCCCTTTCAGGAAGCGCGCGTGGATTCCCTCCACAATCACCGCCAGCTTGTACGTCGCGAACACCTCATACCACTCCACCCGCGAGACATCCCGCCCGCTCAGCCGGCCGTACATCTCCACGATCTCCCGCCGCGTCGGGAAGCCAGGGTGGGCCGTCGCCTTCGCCGCAATCCGCGCGTTCAGGAACCGCTCCGAATCGCCCACCTCGCCCCAGTATCCAAGGGTGTAGCCCACGTCCGTCAGCGGGTCGCCCAGCGTGGCCATCTCCCAGTCCAGCACGGCCACCACCCGCCCCGGGTCCTTCGGGTCGAGCATCATGTTCCCCAGCCGGTAATCCCCGTGCACGATGGTCGGCGCCGGCGATTCCGGCATGCTCGCCCGCAACCGCCGAATCAGCTCGTCGATTGCCGGCAGCTCGCGCGTCTTCGAACGCTCCCACTGCTCGCTCCAGCGGCGCACCTGCCGCTCGAGGTACCCCTGCGGCCGCCCAAAATCCCCCAGCCCAACCGCCTCGTAGTCGATGGCGTGCAGCTGCACCAGGGTCTCTACCAGCGCGCGCGCCACCTTCTGCCGCTCCTCGGCCGTCTCCGCATAGCCGGGCGGCAGCTCCTCCCCGATGATCACGCCCTCCCGGTACTCCATCACGTAGAACGGGTAGTCGTTCACCGACGGGTCCTCGCACAGCGCGATCGGCGGCGGCGCCGGGAACCCCGCCCGCTGCATCGCCTGCAGCACCCGGAACTCCCGCACCATGTCGTGCGCCGTGGGCAGCACGTGGCCCAGCGGCGGGCGCCGCAGCACCCACACCCGGCCGTCGCCCTCCACCCGGTACGTCAGGTTCGAACGGCCCCCGCTGATCAGACTGAACCGCAGCGGCACATCGCCGCCCGGCACATGCTCCGCGAAAAACCGGCGCACCGATTCGTAGCGAATCCCGGCCGGCACCCCTTCGGTCAAGGCTTCGTTGTCCATCGCCGCGAAAGTATACGCTCCCGCTCCTTGCGCCGAAGCCCGCGAGCGCCGAAGATCACAAAGCTCCGAAACTTCGTAGTTCTCCGTGACGATGTCGTTTTTGGAAGATTTAGAACGTTTCACGATCTGCTCCCGCCAGACGGCCTCCCTCCCCGCCGCCGAATGGGAGGCAGCCGCTCGCGAGGCAGCCCACCCGGGCGCCGTCCTCGTCACCACCTGCCAGCGCATCGAATCCCTCGCCCTCGCGCCCTGCCCCTCCGCCTGCCCCGTCTCGCGCTCTGGCCTCGACGCCTTCCGCTACCTCGCCGCCCTTGCCGCCGGCCTCCACTCCATCGCCCTCGGCGAACGCGAAATCCTCGGGCAGGTCCGTTCCGCCCTTGATGCCGCACCCGCGGACCTCGCCGCCATCATCAGCCGTGCAATCGCCGCCGCCCGCGCCTTCCGCCGCCGTCAGCAGTTCGACGCCGATGCAGGCACCCTCCTCCGCCTCGCCCTGCGGCGCCTCCCGCCCCCCGCCGACCTCCTCATCGTCGGTTCCGGGCCGACCGCCGCCGCCGTCTCCCGCGCCGCGGCGTCACTCGACCTTCGGTCCACCACCATCGTCGCCCGCACCGCCCCGCGCTGGCTCCGCCCCGGGCTCGCCTGGTGCCCCCTCGCCGACCTCCCTGCTCTCCCCGCGGCCGACCTCGCCGTCATCGCGCTTGGCGGCGATGCCCCCGTCCTCGAAGCGGCCCAAATCCCCGCCCGCCACGTCCTCGACCTCTCCACGCCGCGTCGCACCGACCCCGCCGACCCCCGCGTCCTCCTCCTCCG
>NZ_DAOUAO010000061.1:0-5041 GCF_034433535.1 Tepidiforma sp. | reverse complement strand
CACCTCCCATCTCCAGCCTCCCACCTCCCATCTCCCACCGCCCGTCTCCGCTGCGCTCTTCGCCGCCGCGCCGCAGGGCTCCGACCTCCACACCGCCATCATCAGCTGGCTCGAGTCCCGCCAGCCCGCCTACCCCCCGGAAGACACCACCGCCATCATCACCATCCAGGGGCCCGAGGGTGCGGGCCGCACCACCGCCCTCCTGAAGATGGCGCTCGACTGTGCCGAGGCGGGCCGCCCGGCGGCCCTCGTCGCCGCCGATACCGCCCGCGCGGGCGCCCAGGCCGCCATCCACGCCTGCGCCGAGGCTCTCAACCTCCCCGATTTCGCCGCCTTCACCCCGGGTCAGCTGGTCCGCGCCGTCACCCGCCTCCCGCGCGGCGCCTGCCTCTTCGTCGATACTCCAGCAGGCCCGTGGAACCCGCCGCCCATCCCCGGCTCCGCACACTACGCCTACCTCGCCATCCCCGCCCACTGGCAGCCGTCCGCCCTCGAACGCGCCCTCGCTCCCTTCCGGCCGGGGCACTTCGCAGGCGCCGTCTTCACCGGCACTGACCTTGCCTCCGACCTCTCCGCCGCGCTCGCTGCCCTCGTCGAAGCCGGCCTGGGCCTGGCCTTCCTCTCCAGCAGCCGCGATGTCGCTCGCGGCATCGTCCCTGCCGAGCCCGCCGCAGTCGCCGACGCAGTCGCCCCCCGGCCCGAGCTCGCAGCCACTGCCTGACGCCGTCTCAGCAGCTTTTCACCGGCGAATCAGGGAGTCCCCCGGCCCCGAGCGGGGACCCCCTCGATTCGCCCGCCGCACAGCGCACCCCACGATCCAATGCGAGGCCGGCTCGCGGTAACCGCCGCGGCCGCGCCGATGGAGAGTCCCAACACCGCCCCCTCGGGCACCGTTCACACAGCCATCAGGGCTCTCCACCACCCCATCACGGGAGATAGCCAATGGGCGCCCCGCAGCGCCGGCCCAAGAATCCCTATATGGCCCAGGGACTTCTTCCCGGCACCGCCCTCCGCATCGAAGTCTCCACCCGCGACGGCGCCGAAACCTACGCCACCCGCATCGAAGACGTCGATGGCGAGCGCATCGCCATCCTCGTCCCCATGCGCGGCCTGCGCCCCCGGCCCCTCGCGGTCGGCACCCTCGTCCGCTCCGTCTACATCTACCGCCAGAAGCGCTGGCGCTTCGTTACCGAGGTCGCCGGCCACAGCCCCGATGGCTCGCTCGAATACCTCGCCCTCCCGCCCTTCATCGATTGCCACGAACGCCGCCGCAACTACCGCCTCCAGGTCGCCATCAAGCCGAAATCCATCTACCGCCTCGTCATCGACGCCGACGAGCCCCACACCCAGCAGCCCATCGACGGCACGATCATCGACCTCTCCGAAAGCGGCTGCTGCATCGCCTCGAAAGCCTTCGCCCTCGCCGGTGAACGCCTCGGCATCGAAGCCCACCTCCCCGAGGCCGGCGATATCGCCGTCCGCGCTCGCATCGTCGCCGTCCGCGAACCCGAGCCCGGCTACCGCACACGCCGCCTCCACTGCGAATTCCTCGAGATGCCTCGCGGCCAGCGCGACCTCATCGCCCGCTACCTCATGCGCCGCCAGCTCGAGCTCCGCCGGAGGGGCCAGCTATGACTGCCCTGCCCCCGTTCACCATCGCCCGCTACGGCGTTTACCTGGCCCTCGCCGTGGCCGTCCTCACCACCTGGCTCGCGACCCGCGCCGGCCACCCCTTCGATGAGGCGCTCATGCGGGCCATCTTCACCTTCGTCCTGGTCACCGCCGTCGCATTCGGCGCCGAGGCCATCATCCTCACCAGCCCGCCGCGCACGCAGCCGACGCAGGACCCCGACCCGGAAGACCACCCCACCGACGCTAGTGGCACCGCCGACGACTAGCACCAGCGAGGAGCACGCCCATGGCCACCGCACGCGCCGCCAGCAGCCCCAACTACCAGGACCGCGAAGCCGCCATCCAGCAGTACGCCCCCCTCGTCAAGTACGTCGTCGGCCGCCTCGCCATCGGACTCCCGGCCATCCTCGATTACGAAGACATCCTCTCCTACGGAACCATCGGCCTCATCGAGGCCCTCGACCGCTTCGATGGCTCCAAGGGCGTCAAGTTCGAAACCTACGCCATCTCACGCATCCGCGGCGCCATCATCGACGCCCTCCGCTCGCTCGACCGGCTGCCCCGCTCAGTCCGCCAGAAAGCACGCCGCCTCGAACAGCTCCACCTCGAGTTCGAACGCGAGCACGGCCGCGAACCCACCGACGAAGAGGCTGCGCAGCTCATGGGCCTCACCCTCGAGCAGTACAACCAGGCCCTCATCGACTCCTCCTGGGTCACGGTCTCCCTTGATGGCCTCCTCGACCGCGACCAGAACGAGGATGGCAGCGCCCCCACCGAGCTCCCCGCCGACCCCAACGCCGAGGACTTCACCGAGCGCCTCGAAAAGCGCCAGCTCCTCGATGCCCTGACCGCCGCCATCAAGACCCTCCCCGAGCGGGAGTGGCTCATCATCAGCCTCTACTACCGCGACGAAATGACCATGAAAGAGATCGCCCAGATCCTCGACATCTCCGAATCCCGTGTCTGCCAGCTCCACGGCCGCGCCCTCGGCCGTCTCCGCGCCCGCCTCGCCCGCGAACGCAACCCCTGAAGGAGTCCCCGACCATGACCGATGTCATCGCCCTCCTCGCCATCTCCCAGCTCGTGAGCCTCGGCGCCCTCTTCTACCTCTCGCTCCAGGTCCAGCAGCTCCGCCGCGCCGTTCGCCTGCCCCGCCGGGCCTCCGTCGTCCACGAGCCACCCGCCGCCGAGGCCCCGGCCCGCGCAGCCGCGGGCAGGGCCGCCCGCAATGCCTACGCCGCCACTCCTCGCCCGGCCCTCGAGCAGCTCCGCGCAGGCGGGCCCGTCGATATCGCCGAGCTCGCCCGCCGCATGCAGCGCAGCGAAGAAGAAGTCCGCCTCCTGCTCCGCCGCCAGGGGATCGCCTCATGACTCTCGCCCGCGCCCGGTTCGCCATCGGCCTCGCCCTGGCCGCCCTCCTCGCGCTGGTCGCCGCGGTCCCCGCCGCCCGCGCCAACGGCGTCCCCCAGCTGGTCAAGCTCACCTACCTCGAAGGCGTCTCCAACTTCGGCCCCCGCGATGCCGAGGGCGTCCTCGAGTTCTCCTTCGCCGAGGCCTACGCCCGGGTCGATGTCAAAAACCTCCCGCCGATGCCCGGCTATACCTACGAAGGCTGGCTCACCGGCGGCGGGGCCGCCCCCTTCCGCGTCGGCACCATCACCACCCGCGAGGACGGCATCGGCCTCCTCGAAACCCGCCTCACCGGCCTGGACTCCTACGACTATCGCCTCTTCGTGATCGCCGCGCGCCCTGATGGCGCCCCGGAAGACGTCCTGCCCGAGACCATCTCCATCGCCGGCCGCTTCGAGGTCATCAACGACGACGGCTCCAGCCCCCGCGGGGACGTCCGGCCCGGCACCCTGCCCGATACCGGCGAGCGCCCCGGCCTCAGCCAGGGCCAGCGCATCGCCCGCACGGCCTTCACCGTGCTCGCCGTCGGCGGCATCGCGTTCGCCGCCCTCCGCCTCATCCGCAACCGCAACCGGAGCATCGCGCCATGATCAAGGGCCTCTACACCGCCTTCACCGCCATGGAAGCCGCCTGGCGCTACCAGGATGTGCTCGCCAACAACATCGCCAACGCCAACACCATCGGCTTCAAGCGCGAAATCGCCAGCCTCGCGCCCCAGCCCGATGTCCCCATCTCCCAGCAGGCCCCGGTGCCGGCGCCGCTCACCGCCCGCATCCAGGCCGTCATCGGGCAGATCGGCACCGGCAAGTTCGTCGCCGAATTCGCCACCGATTTCCAGCAGGGCATGCTCCGCCAGACCGGCAACGAGCTCGACCTCGCCCTCACCAACGGCTTCTTTGCCATCACCGACGAAGCCGGCACCCGCTTCCTGACCCGCGACGGCCGCTTCAGCCGCGATGTCGAAGGCAGCCTCGTCACCTCGGCCGGCTACTACGTCCTCGGCGAGGATGGCCAGCCCATCATCCTTCCGCCCGAACCCGTCACCGTCACGCCCGATGGCGCCATCCTCGATGCCGCCGGCAACGAACTCGCCGGCCTCCTCATCCGCGATTTCGCCCCGGGCCAGCTCGAGCGCGCCGGCGAAGCCTATTTCCGCCCCGTCGACGACGCCCCGGGCGTGCCCCCCATCGGCGGCCCCGGCCTTCGGCAGGGCTTCCTCGAATCCTCCAACGCCAACCTCATTGAAGAGCTCACCTCCCTCCTGGCGGTGCAGCGCACCTACCAGGCCAACCAGGCGGTGCTCGCCCGCCTCGATACCACCCTCGACCAGGCCGCCGGCGAACTCGGCCGCCTCTAATCACCCCGGGAGCACCTGCCCATGCCCACCATCCTTGCCGCCGCAGCCTCCGGACTCGCCCGCAACCAGGAAGTGCTCGACGTCGTCGGCCACAACCTGGCCAACGTCAACACCTCCGCGTTCAAGGCCTTCCGCGCCCTCCACCAGGGCCTCCCCATCGCCGACGCCACCCCCGAAGACCTCCGCCTCGGCGTCGCCCGGGTCACCCGCGACCTCCAGCTCCGACCGGGCGCCCTCCTCCCCGCCGAGTCCCCGCTGAGCCTCGCCATCGAAGACGACGCCTTCTTCGTCGTGCGCGAACCGGACGGCGAACTCCGCTACACCCGCTACGGCGGCTTCCTCCTCGATGCCGAGGGCACCCTCGTCGATTTCGCCGGCCGCATCGTTCCCGGCGAGAACGGCGAACCGATCCGCCTCCCTGCCGGCTTCGCCTCCCCCGCCCTCGACGCCAGCGGAACCCTTTCGGCACTCGATGACAACGGCGAGCGCCAGGAGATCGGCCGCATCGTCGTGGCACGTTTCGCCAACCCCCAGGGGCTGGAATTCCTCGGCGACGGCCTCTACCGGCCAACCCCGAATTCCGGCGAACCGCAGGTTGCCCCCGCCGGTTCTGAGGGTTTTGCCCCATTGCGGCCCGGCACC
>NZ_DAOUAO010000060.1:0-17681 GCF_034433535.1 Tepidiforma sp. | reverse complement strand
TCGCGGACGACGTAGGTCGAGGGGCGGGCCTCGGGCGTGGGCGACGCGGCGGGGGTCGAAGCGGGGGCGGTGGGCGACGCGGCGGGCAGCCCGCCGGCGCCCGCCGGGGTCTCAGTCGGGGCGAACGGGTTGCCGGCCGAGCCGCCCCCGCCGCCGCAGGCAGCGGCGAGCAGCGCGGCCGCGAGCGTGAGCACGAGCAGTGTACGCATCGACCCTCCCGGGTCTCCCCCGTGCGGGAAGCCTATGCGATTGCGCGATGGGCTGTAAACGGGGTCAGCCGGCGGCGTGCGGCTCGCCCTCGAACCAGCGAGCGGTCCAGGCGTCGATGGCTGCGACGATGCGTTCGAGTTCGCGGCCCTTCTCGGTCAGGTGGTATTCGATGCGGACAGGCATCTCGGGGTAGACGGTGCGGGTGACGATGCCCTCGGCCTCGAGCTCGCGCAGGCGCTCGGCAAGGAGGCGGTCGGAGAGGCCGGGCACAGCCTGAAGGATGGCGCCAAAGCGCACGGAGCCGGCCAGCATCGTGCGGATAATGGCGCCGGTCCAGCGGCGGCCAATCAGTTCGACCGTGTGCTGGAATGCCGGGCAGTAGGGGCTGAGGTCCGCAGCGGGGTGCATATCGGTTTCCACCATGGTCAGGATACCACCGGACGCCGCCGGGCCGTCAGCGGGGCACCATCTCCTCGAGCAGGCGCTTGAGGCTGTCGAGGTCGAAGGGTTTGACGAGGAAGCGATAGCCGGCGGCGGCGAGGTCTTCGCGGGGGTAGCCGCTCATGAGGGCGACCGGGACGCCGGGGAGGCGGGCCTGGATGGCGGCGAGGGTGGCTTCGCCGGTCATGCCGGGCATGGTGAGGTCGAGGAGGACGGCCTCGGCGCGTTCGCCGCCATCCAGGAGGTCGATGGCGGCGTTGCCGCTGCTGGCGGGCACCCCTTCGTAGCCCCAGAGGGCGAGGGCGCGGAGGAGCATGCTGCGAACGGCGTCCTCGTCGTCGATCACGAGGACGCGGGGGCGGACGTCATTCTGAGCAGTCATACTGCTTCCACTCTGCACCTGATAGTTCACCCTGTAAAGACCATTCGGCCGGCGTGAAGGCGGCGAAGGGGGCAAATCGCCCCGTTTCGAATCCGATTCGGAATTCGTTAGACTGTGGGCGGAGGTGACGTCCTGATGATTGCCGCGCCGAACATCAACGACCCGGCCTTCCTGGAGAACCCGTTCCCGTTCTACGAGATGGGGCGGGCGCTCAGCCCGCTGGTGCTGCACGAGCGTGGCCTGGCGATGGTCTTCGGGTACGAGGACTGCGTGCGCATCCTGAAGGACTGGGAGACGTGGTCGTCGCGGTTTCCGCCCCCGCCGGATGCGGAGAATCCGCCGGAGCCGATGATGCTGAATTCGGACCCGCCGCGGCACACCCGCCTGCGCGGGCTGGTTTCGCAGGCGTTCACCCCGCGGATGGTGGAGCAGCTGGAGCCGCGCATCCGGGAGATTACCCGCGAGCTTCTGGCGCCGGCGCTGGAGGCCGGGCGCTGCGACCTGGTGGCGACGTTGGCCTACCCGCTGCCGGTGATCGTGATCGCGGAGATCCTGGGCATCCCGCCGGAGGACCGGGAACGCTTCAAGGTGTGGTCGGATGAGGCGGTGGCGAGCCTTGGGAGCGGGCTGCAGGGCGGAGGGCGGCAGCTGCGGCAGGAGATCTTCGAGGAGATGCGGGAATACTTCACGGCGATGGTGGAGGAGCGCCGCGAGCGGCCCCGGAACGACCTGATCAGCGGGCTGGTGCAGGCGGAAGAGGCGGGCGAACGGCTGACCTTCGCCGATCTGCTGCAGATGCTGGTGCTCCTGCTGGTCGCGGGGAACGAGACCACCACGAACCTGATTAGCAATGCGATGCTGGAGTTCATCGCCCACCCCGATGAGCTGGCGAAGTTCGAGGCGGAGCCGGGGCTGATCCCGTCGGCGATCGAGGAGGTGCTGCGCCTCAATTCGCCGGTGCAGGCGACGGTGCGGCGCCCGACGCGGGACGTGGAGGTGGGTGGGAGGAGGATCCCGGCGAACATGCCGACGGTGGTCTGGCTGGCGGCGGCGAACCGGGACCCGGCGCAGTTCCCGGACCCGCTGCGCTTCGACGTGACGCGCACCCCGAACCGGCACCTCGCCTTCGGGATGGGCATCCACTTCTGCCTCGGGGCGCCGCTGGCGCGGCTGGAGGCGAAGGTGGCCTATGAGGAGCTGCTCGCGCGGGCGACGGGGTTCGAGCGCACGACGGAAGGGCCGCTCCCGCGGGTGCCGACGTTCATCATGCGCGGGGTGCTGGAGCTCCCCATCGCCTTCCGGGTGAAGTGATGGGACGCGGCGAGGAGCGGCGTCTGCCGGCGTGGCTGTCCGGGCTGCAGCTGGCGGTGGGGGTGGCCGGGGTGGCCGGGGGCCTCTGGGCGGAGCGCTGGCTGCTGGTGGCGGTTGCGGCCGTGCTCGCCGTCCTGGCGCTCTGGCAGCTTCGGCGCTAGCGGCGGAGGCTAGAGTATGCGCTCGGCCCGGCCCCGGAGCGGCACCCGGTACACGAACGGCCGGGCAACCTGGGCATCAACCTCCGTGAGCCATTCCCATCGGCGCAGCAACCGCGCGAGGGCGCGCCAGCGTGCCTGGCTCCCGGTCGAGAAGCAGACCACCCCAGCCCCGGACGTCCGAACGGCGTCGAGCTCCACGGCACTCCGGAGCATGGCGAGGTCCTCGGTGAGTGCGAGGTAGCCTTCCTGCCCTACCCACCGAATCCAGTCGATGTCCGAAGCGCCGGGCGCCACCGACCCGCCGCGCCGCGGCCTTTCGATATCAGCACAGGGGGCGCCGACCCGGCGCAACGCATCGGGCACTTTCGGGCCGAAGTTTTCATCGAAAAAGAGCTTCACGCGGCGAAACGGACCGCTGCCTCAACGGCCTTGCGGTCGAGCTCGAGGTCCTTAGCCAGGCTGTCGATGCTCTCGCCGGCGCGGCGGAACCGGGCGACGATGAGATCGACCTGCAGGTTTCGGCCCGCGATGGACGGCCGCCCCGAAGCGATGGTCGGGTCGATGACGATGCGCGCATCGCGGCCGGCGGGGAACCAGCGGAGGGCGAGGCCGCGCAGGCTATCGAAGTCGAGCGCTGCGGCGAGTTCGTGGACGGGGCCCGGAAGCCCGAACTGGCCGCCAAGGTCAACAGCCAGGTGACCCGGTCCGCCCTCGGAGACGTCGAGGTCGCGAAAGATGTGGGGACTGTTCCGGTAAAGCCGCTGGCTCGCGAACGGGCGATCGATGGCGAGCTGCTTTCGCGCGAACTGGTAGGCGGTGCGGAGACGCGCAAACGGAATCCGGGGTGCCCCTTCGGCCCCGAGCCGGAGGCGGTCGGCGACGACCAGCTCAATCAGGTCGAGAAACGACGCGACCGGTGCGCGAGGGGAGCGACGCCGGGCGGTATCGGCAGGCGCTGCATCGAGAATCGCTGAGAGCCACCGGCTCGCGAACGGGGCGCTCGTCCCGGCCAGCCGCGCGGCCTCGGCGATGGTGTAGCGCGGCTCGCGCCGGAGGCGATCGAGCAGGTCGAACTCCTGCAGGCCCGGGTCGCCATGCTGCGGCGGGGGCTTCCCAGGCACCCCGGGCAGCGAGCGCTCGATTCGATTCTCCATCGTTTATCTCCCTTTCGCTAGCGGCGGAGGCCGGGGGGCAGGTCGCGGTACATGCCCTCGCGCCATTCGATGGCGCCCTTGAGCCCGGTGCCGGCCTCCATGCTCTCGCGCATGCGGTCCTGCCACTGGTAGGAGAAGGCGGTCATCTGGGCCATGGCGTCCATATCGGTGGAGCTGCGGACCGACGAGTAGATGCCCATGTTCTCGTAGAAGCGGTTCATGTTCAGTTTGAGGATGGCGAGGTGGTCGGCCGTGGCGTTGGCGAGGCGGTCGGCGAGGGCGATGGTGTTCCGTTCGAGCTCCTCAGCGGGCCAGGCGTAGTTGATCATGCCGATGCGCTCGGCTTCGCGGCCGGAGATGCTGTCGCCGGTGTAGTAGAGCTCCTTGGCCTTGCGCATGCCGATGACGAGCGGCCAGATGACGCCGGTGCGGCTGGTGCCGAGCCCGCGCAGGCCGGGGTGCCCGAGCTGGGCATCTTCGGCGGCGACAACGAGGTCGGCCATCATGGCGAGCTCGCAGCCTCCGGCGAGGGCGTAGCCGTGGACCTGGGCGATGGTGACCTTCGCCATGTTCCAGAAGTAGAGGTGGATGTCGGTGATTTGCTGCATGCCGGTGCGGATGCCCATGAGCAGGCGGCGCCCCTTCTCATCGCTGGTGCGGTAGCGGCGGACGACGCCGTCGGCGCCGCCGCGGGGCGGGGCGAGGTCGTACCCGGCGCTGAAGGCGCGGCCGCCGCCGCGGACGATGATGACGCGGGCCGAATCGTCGGCCTCGAGGTCGTGCAGGGCGTCCCAGAATTCGAAGAGGAGCTCCTGGGAGAGCGCGTTCATCTTCTCGGGCCGGGTGAGGGTGATGCGGGCGACGCGGCCGTCGGTGCCCACGCGGTCAATGACGAGGTGTTCAAAGGTGCGAGTCATGCGGGGATAGTAGGCGGAACGGGAGAGGGGGAGAAGGGGAGAAAGGGAGAGGGGGAGAAAGGGAGAGAGGGAGAAGGGGAGAGCGATTTACGCCGGCTCCCGGCTCCCCGCTCCCGGCCCCCGGGCGGGGAAGTCAGGGGGCGGGGCTCCCGGCTCCCGGCTCCCGGGCGGGGAAGTCAGGGGGCGGGGTTCGCGGCTCCCGGCCGGGCCGCGAGGGTGGCGAGGGCGGCGAGCAGGGCGCAGGCGGCGCCGAAGTAGAACGGTGCGGCCGGGCCGATGGCGTCCCAGAGGACCCCGGCGGTGAGGCTGGCGACGAGGACCGCGCCGCCGGTGACGCCCTGGAAGAGGCCGAGCGCGGTGGTCCGCAGCTCGGCCGGCGTGAGGTCGGCGACGAACGCCTTGAGCACGCCTTCAGCCGCGGCGATGTACGCCCCGTAGAGGGCGAAGAGCGGCCAGGTGAACGCGCCGTCTTCGGCGAGGGCGAAGCCGAGGTAGACAACCGCGAAGACGAGGTAGCCGCCGATGACCACGGCGCGCCGCGGGATGCGGTCGCTGAGGCTGCCGGCCGGGTAGGCCGCCGCCGCGTACACGAGGTTGTAGAGCACGTAGGCGAGGATGACTGCGGTGGTGGCGAGGCCCAGGTCCTTCGCGCGCAGGATGAGGAAGGCATCGCTGGAGTTGCCGAGCATGAAGAGCGTGGTGGCGCCCAGGAGGAGCCAGAAGGACCGTGGCAGGCGGCGGTACTGCCCGCGCAGGCCGTCCTGGGAGGGCGGGTGGGCGGGGCGCAGCTCCGGGACGCGCGCGACGACGAGGACCGACACCGCCGCCGGCACGAGGGCCAGCGCGAGGGCCCAGCGCAGCCGATCTTCGCCCAGGGCGAGCAGCAGCCCGAGCCCGGCGAGCGGCCCGAGCACGGCCCCGAGGGTATCCATCGCGCGGTGGAACCCGAAGACCCGGCCGCGTTCGGCGGCCGGGGCGGCGTCCGCCAGCATGGCATCGCGCGGGGGATTGCGCAGCCCCTTGCCGAAGCGGTCGACCGCCCGGCCGGCGAGCGCGAACCCCCAGGCGGGCGCGGCGACGATGACCAGCTTGCCGGCGGCGGCGAGGGCGTAGCCGGCCACCACGAACGGCTTGCGGCGGCCCGTGCGGTCGGACCAGCGGCCGGCGAAGGGGCGCACCAGGTTGGCGGTCGCCTCGGCGATGCCTTCGACCAGGCCGACGGCTGCCACGGGCGCCCCCAGGACGGAGGTCAGGAAGATGGGAATGAGCGGGTAGGCCAGCTCGCTGGAGAGGTCGGCGAAGAGCGAGGTGAAGCCGAGGAGCCAGGCGATGCGTGGGATGCGCTGGAACGGGCGGCGGGGTCGCACCCGGGCATGGTAGGGCTGCTGCCGTGCCGGGACGAGTGGCCGAGATGGCCCGCGCCGGGCCGGGGGTTAGCCCTCCCGCGGCGGGCGGATGCAGGCCGGGGGCCGGCCCTCGCCTTCGATCACAACGGTGGTGGTGCGGTGACCGGGGCCGCCGCGGATGGCAGCTCCGAGCACGACCGCGCGGCAGGGCGAGCGGCGCACGACGAGCTGGAGGGTTTCGCCGGGGCGAACGGCGAGGGCACCGGCGAGGACGAGCTCGCCGCGCCAGTGGCCGTTGCCGCCGGGGCGTTCGAGCCGGGCGCGGGCGGGCTGTTCGAAGGCGCCTTCGCGGGCGACGCGGGCCGGGCCTTCCCAGGAGAGGTCGATGCTCATGCTCCTAGCTTAGTAAGCGCTAACTAAGATTCAATGCGCCCGGGCGCAGGCGAACCGGGGGAGGCACGGGGGTTGGGCCCCGCCGGGCCGCTTCACCGGTAGCGTTCGAAGCCGTTCAATCGAAGGCGACGCTTACCGCCGGAGGCCCCCGTGGAAACCACGCTGCACATCGCGTTCACCTGGTTGCATATCCTCGGCATTGCCCTGTGGGTGGGGCCGCAGGTGATGCTGGCGGTGGCCTGGCCAGCGGCTTCGCGGCAGGTGACCGACCTGCCCCAGCGGGTTGCGGCGATGCGGGTGATGACGCGGCGGTTCGGCTACCTCGGCGGCGCGGGGCTGGCGCTCATCGTGATTGCCGGGACGTACCTGATTTCGACCTGGCGCGAGTACTACGCCATCCCGGAGGACGCGGACTTTTTGAGCCTGCGCTTCGGGTTCTGGTTCGTGGTGAAGATGACGCTCTTCCTGCTGATGCTGGCGGTTGTCGGGCTGCACATCGCCTGGGCCGGACCGCGGCAGCTGCGGGCGTACGAGGCGAAGGCGCGCGGCGAGGGGGATGACGAGGAGCTGCGGGCCGCGCGGCGGCTTTCGCTGGCGCTGAGCATCTCGGGGCTGGCGCTTTCGCTGGCGATCATGGTGATGGGGACGATGATCGGCACAAGCGGCTGGAGCCTGCAGGAGCGGTAGCTCAGCGGCTGCCGGCGGCCATCGCCGCGGGGAGTTCGCGCCGGCCAGCACTGCCGGGAGGTTCGCCCGGTTCGAGCGCGCGGAATGCGCCGCGTGCTACCCGGGCGTAGTAGACGGCTGCCAGGGCGACGCCGGCCGCGCAGGCAGAAGCCATGAGCAGGAGACCGGGCCGTACGCCCAGGTGTTCGCCGAGGAAGCCGGTGATGAAGCCGCCGATCGGGGTCGAACCGGCGAACAGCAGGAAGAAGATGCTCATCACCCGGCCGCGCAGCTCATCGGGGACGATGACCTGGAGCGACGTGTTGATGGTGGTCGAAAAGACGACCCCGGCCATGCCGAGGAGCACGAGGAGCCCCGCGGTGAGCGCGTAGACCGGCGAGAGGGCGACCAGTGCGAAGAGGCCGGTGAAGGCGGCGGCGACCCCCAGCAGGAGCCCCGGTCCCGGGCGCCCGGTCGCGGCCATGACGAGCGCGGCGGCGAGGCTGCCGGCTCCCATCGCCGAGGTGAGGAGCCCGAACTGCTGCGGCCCGACCTTCAGCACGAACTCGGCAACGAGCGGGACGACGACCGTGAAGTTGTAGCCGAAGGTGCCGATGAAGCCGAGCAGGATGAAGAAGAAGAGGACGGTGGGCGTTCGGCGGGCATAGCGGAGACCTTCGTGCACCTGCATGAGGAGGTTGCCGCGCGCGGGCTGGCGAGGGACGGCACGGAATTCGGCCGGGCGCATGAGCGCGTACGCGACCAGGACGGCGAGGAAGCTCGCGGCGTTGGCCGCGAACGCGGGCGCGATGCCGATGGCGGCGATGGTGACGCCGGCGACTGCCGGACCCGTGATGCGCGCAAGGTTGAAGATGCTCGAATTGAGGGCGACGGCGTTGACCAGCCGCTCGCGACCCACCAGTTCGACCACGAACGACTGGCGCACTGGGCCATCGAAGGCGTTGACGGTCCCAAGCCAGAGGGCGAGGGCGTAGACGTGCCACAGCTGGACACGGTCGGTGGCCACGAGCAGCGCGAGGATGGCCGCCTGGAACATGGCGAGCGACTGGGTGATGACCAGCACCCGCCGCTTGGGAAGGCGATCGGCGAAGGCGCCGCCGAAGAGGGTGAAGACGGTAATGGGCAGAAACTGGAGGGTGGTGACGGTGCCCAGCGCGAGGGGTGAACCGGTAAGGCGCAGGACGAGCCATGCCTGGGCGGTGGTCTGCATCCAGGTGCCGACGAGCGAGATGAGCTGGCCGGCGAAGTAGACGCGGTAGTTGTAGACGGCGAGAGAGGAGAACTGGCGGGCGGCGATGGCGCGGATGCGCGGGAGGGCGTTGGGCATGCCTCCATCGTACGCTGACGTGAACGTAAGGTTGAGTGAAGCGAGGTGCCCCCGATAGCGACGGCCCCCCGGCCGCGCGCGCGGGGGCGCTTCGGGCGATAATCGCGCGGTGGACCAGGCCGCTTCGCACGCGCCATCACAAGCGCCGGCCCCGGCGGGTTCGCCCCCGCGCCGGCGGGTGGTCATCGACCTCGGGTGCGGCCGGCGGAAGAAGCCGGGCGCCATCGGGCTCGACCTCGCCCGGGTGCCGGGGGTCGATATCCTGGCGGATGTGACCAGGCCGCTGCCGCTGCGCGACAACTCGGTCGATGAGGTGTACGCCTCGCACCTGGTGGAGCATGTCGATGACCTGCTGGCGTTCATGGGCGAGGTGTGGCGCGTGTGCCGGCCGGGGGCGCTCGTCTACTTCCGCTTTCCGCACGGCTCGACACCGTTCCTGACGTGGAAGGACCCGACCCACCGTCGCGGGGTGTACCTGGCGACGTTCGAATACTTCGACCCGACAACGCTGGACGGGCAGATCTGGGGGTATTACCACCCGGCGAAGTTCAAAATCGAGCGGCGGCGGCTCCACTTCAATTTGAACTTCGATACGGTGCGGCCGGGGCGGACGAGGGCGCTGCTGGGGTTTGTGTTCGATTGGCTGGCGAACCGAAACGAGCGCTGGCAGTACGTCTGCGAGCGGTTCTGGGGGCATTTCGTGGGGATGGAAGAAGCGGAGATCTGGCTGCGTGCGCTGAAGCCCGGGCCGGCGGAGGGGTAGGCGCGGGGCTGGCGGCAGAAGCACATCCGGGCGATGCTGCGCAGCGGTGCGTGAAGACCAACCGCTTCGGGGAGGACGCCGCGGTCAGTGGTTCGCGGACGTCATGCGCCATGCCGGCCCCTGGCTGCTGGCGGGGGCGCTGATCGCTGCCTGCGTCTTCTCGGTCCGGCTGCGGCTCGAGGGCACGGCTGAATTCGCCGACCCCGGCTGGGACCGCCACTACTACCTCGAGGCGGCGCGCGTCGGGCCGTGGGATTTCCACATTGCCCCGTACTGCTGGCGGGTGCTGGTGCCGACCGCCGCCTGGCTTGCGCCGCCGCCGGAACAGGTGACGTTCTTCGCCATCGCCGCCGCGGGGGCGGTGATTTTTGGCGCGACGCTCTGGCTGCTCCTCCGCGAAGCCGGCCTCTCCGCTGCGCAGACCGCTGCAGGTGTCCTCCTGGCGTTTGGCCTCGGCTGGGGCCTGCGCTACCAGCTGGCGGATTTCTGGCTGCCCGATGCGGCAGCCGGGGCGTGCATCGTGCTGGCGATGCGCTTCGCGCATCGGGGTCGGGCGGTGCTGTTCGCGCTCACGCTGCTGGCGGGGGCGCTGTTGAAGGAGGTGACACTGGCAGCGGCGCCGCTTGCGTTGACGCTCTGGCCCGGGCAGGCACCCCTCTGCGAGAGGCTGCTGCGCGCTGGGGCGGCAGTCGCCCCCGCGGCGGCCGCCACGGTCGCCGTTCGGCTGGCCATCCCGGCCTGGAACGACGATGCGGCCTACCTCGCCTCGCTCCCGCCGGTCATCTCCCGTTTCCCCGAGGTCGTCGCGAACTATGACTACGCGGTGCTCCTGCGCGAGATCGGGTGGGAGGAGCGCATCCGCGGGTTCGATGGCGACCTCGCCCAGGCGCTGACGGTGCGCAGCTTCGGCTCCGTGCTGCTGGTGCTGGCGACGGCAGGGGCGCTGGCCCGTCCCGGCCGGGCGGCGCGGCTGGCGCCGTTCGTGCTGCTCGTTTTCGCCCAGCTGCTCATCGCGCGTGATACGGAGCGGCTGATGGCCTTCGCGTCGCCGGCGATGGCCTGGCTCGCGGCTGAGGGCGCCGCCGCGCTCGAGGGGCGCGGGTGGCTGATGGGCGGCGAGGCACTGCTGCTGGCCGCGGGCGCCTTCGCGCTGGCGCTGGTACGGGGACCGAGTGACTTCGCGACCGACCCGGCAGCGGAGTTTTGGCTGCTCGGGGCGGTCGCAGCGGCGCTGGCGGCGCGCCGGTTGGCGGTCAGTCTTCGAGGATGAATGTCACTTTCATGTTGACGCGGTACTCGCTGATGCGGCCGTCCTCCACGGCGACGGTCTGCTCCTGCACCCAGGCGCCCTTCACGTTGCGCAGGGTCTTGTTCGCCCGTTCGATGCCGAGCCGAATGGCGTCTTCGAACGAAACGGGCGATGCGGCGGTGATTTCGGTGACGCGCGCGACGGACATCGGCGCACCTCCTCTGCGATTTCGTAATGGAACATACACCGGGAGCGGGGCGCCGCCCGGCCCGACCGGCCCGGTTTCGCTGCGTCGAAGGTCGCATTCCGGCCCTGGCGGGGCGGCGTGCGCTTTCCCGAAAGCGCACGCCGGGGGATACTGCGGCTGACCGAAGGGGAGTAGCCCTGCGCGCGTCCATCGACATGCTCCCGTGGTTGCGGGCGGTGGCGCGGTCCGGTCCCGGGACCGGGCGGGCGAGACGTTCGGCCAGCACACGCGTGTGTGCCGGCCGAGGGCGCTCCCCGAAGCGGCCGGCACACGAAAGGATTCGTGATGTCGGCATTTTTCGTTTCGACGGTCCTGATTTTCTTTGCTGAGCTGGGGGATAAGTCCCAGCTTGTCGCGCTCTGGTTTGCGACGCGGTACCGGTGGTGGATCGTGCTCGCGGGAGTGAGCGCGGCGACCCTGGTGGTGCACCTCGGGTCGGTGGCGATCGGCGTGGCGTTCGATGAGCTGCTGCCTGAGCGGGTGCTGCTGACGCTGGTGGGGCTTTCGTTCTTTGCCTTTGCAGCGTGGAGCCTGCGCGGCGACACGCTCGAGGAGGAGCCGGGCGAGCCGCGGCTGGGTGCGCGGTTCGGGGCGTTGGGGGTGGTGAGCGCGGCGTTCTTCCTTTCCGAACTGGGCGATAAGACGATGCTGGCGACCGTTTCGCTGGCGGGCCGGGAAGCGAACACGGTGGGCGTGTGGCTGGGTTCGACGCTGGGGATGGTGCTGGCCGATGCGGTGGCGATTGCGGCGGGCGTCATCGCGGGGAAACGGCTGCCGCAGCGCGTCCTGGCGGTGGTGGCGGCGCTGCTCTTCGTGGCGTTCGGGGCTGCGGCGCTATGGGCGGCATGGCGCTAGGTGCGGCGGCGCATGGCGATGGCGCCGAGGGCGGCGGAACCCAGCGCGAAGAGCGCCATCGCGGCGAGGGCAGGGCCGGCCTCGGCACCGGGCAGGTCGGTGACAGCGGCGCGCAGGGCCTCGGCAGCATAGGTCGGCGGCGCGAGCCGGGCCGTCCACTGGAGCAGTTCGGGCAGCTGCTCGCGCGGCATCAGCACCGGGGCGAAGAAGAGCACATAGAAGATGATGAGCTGGGTGAGTGCGTTGGTGACCTGCTGGTGCGGGGAGTACATCGCGAGGGCGATGCCCACCCCGGCCAGCGAGGCGATGCCCAGCAGCACGACCGGGATGACCAGCGGCGACCATGCGAGCGCAACGCCGTAATGCCAGGCGCCGAAGAGGAGGCAGAAGAGGACGCCCGGCAGGGCCATGATGCCGACGACGCTGACGAGGGCGAGCAGGTAGGCCTCGCGGGAGATCGGCATCGCCAGCAGGTAGTCGAGCCGGCCCTCGCGCCGGGCCTGGGCGAGCAGCTGGGGCAGCAGCACCAGGCCGATGGTCACCAGCCCCTGGGTGGCGGTACCGGTGACGATGTAGCGCGCGGTCTCGCCGGTCATGCCGGGGACGAGGTAGCCAAACCCGAGGACAAAGCCGAGGGTGAACGCGAGCTGGATGACGGCGATCATGGGCACTTCGCCGCGCATGCTGCGCAGTTCCATGGAGAGGAGGTCGCGGTACTGGCGGAGGAAGGTCATTGGGCGGCTCCCGGGGCAACGAGCGGTGGGGCGGTGGGGGCGGCCATGGCCGCAGCGTAGATGTCATCGAGGCCAGGCGGGCCGATGCGGAAGTCGCTGATGGCGCCGCTCCGGTGGTGCGCATCGAGCCAGGCCGCAATCTCGGGCAGCCGCCCGCGTTCGAAGAGCCAGGCGCTGCCGTCGCCATCGGGCAACAGCGCAGGGTGCGGGGAGAGCGGCGCAGCGGCATCGAGCTCCAGCCGGAGCCTGTCGGTGACGAGCGAGCGGAGGGCGGCCGGGGTGCCTTCGCGGATGACCCGCCCGGCGTTCATGATCGCGAGGCGGTCGATGACGCGTTCGGCCTCGGCAAGGTTGTGGGTGACGAGGAGGACGGTGGCGCCGTCGCGGCGGAGCCCGGCGAGGAGGTCCCAGAGGCGCGCGCGGCGGATGGGGTCGACATCGTTGGTCGGCTCATCGAGGACGAGCAGGCGTGCGGGCGCGGCGATCGCGGCGGCGAAGCCGGCCAGCCGCCGGACGCCCCCGGAGGCAGCATGCATCGAGGTCGACCGGAACGCGTCGAGCTCGAGCGCCTCGAGCAGCCGGGCTGCGGCCCGCCGCGCGGCAGGAGGGGGAACGCCGCGCAGGCGGGCCGCGAACTCAACGGTCTCGGCGACCGTGAGCGACTGGAGGTCGAACGGCCCCTGGG
The DNA here is from genome assembly GCF_034433535.1 of Tepidiforma sp. Taxonomy (GTDB): domain Bacteria; phylum Chloroflexota; class Dehalococcoidia; order Tepidiformales; family Tepidiformaceae; genus Tepidiforma. Next base: position 4,819 of record NZ_DAOUAO010000060.1, on the reverse strand, counting down.
GGAGGAAGCCGATGCGCCGGCGGGCGGCCGCAGGGTCGGCGACCACGTCGATGCCATCGAGCAGGATGGTGCCGCTGGTGGGCCGGGCGAGGCCCAGGACCTGGCGCACGAGGGTTGTCTTGCCGGCGCCGTTGGGGCCCAGGAGGGCGAAGACCTCGCCGGGGCGCAGGGCGAGGTCGATGCGGGCGTTGGCGAGGGTGCCGTTGCGGTAGCGCTTGGTGAGGCCGCGGATTTCGAGGACGTACGGGCTGCTCATGGGAGGAGCTCCCGCAGGCGGCCGCGCTGGCCGGCGAGCGCGACGAGGTGGGCGCGCAGGGCGGCCACGGCCTGGCGCGGCTCGACAGCGAGGGCGGCGAGTTCCCGGCGGCGGACGGCACGGCGGGGACGGCTGCCGGGCCCTCGCAGGGGCTCAGCGATGGCCCTCCGGGCCGCGGCGAGCGCGGCTGCGACGGCGGAGGGGCGGGCAGCGAGGCGCACCGGGGTGAGGTGAGAGCGGGGTGCCATTGACTCCTCCTCGTTCGGATGGGATATCGTTCATCTCTCCATGAAGTTTGTCAAGCATTCAGTGAATTTTCTTGATTCGAGGCTGACAGGCGCGCATTTCATCACCGGCGGGTACGCTGTGCGGCCATGGCACGGGTGGCACCCTCCCCCAGCGGCGAGGTCGCGCGCTACTTCCTCCGCCTGGGCTGCGTGGCCTTCGGCGGGCCGGCCGCGCACATCGCCCTGATGCGGCGCGAACTGGTGCGGGAGCGCGGCTGGCTCAGCGACGAGGAGTTCCTCGACATGCTGGGGGTGACGAACCTCATCCCCGGGCCGAATTCGACCGAGATGACGATGCACCTCGGCTATCGGCGGGCCGGCCTGCCCGGGCTGTGGCTCGGCGGGCTGCTGTTCATCGCGCCGGCGGCGGCGATCGTGACGGCGCTGGCCTGGGCGTATGTTCGCTACGGCAGCACGCCGGCGGGCGAGGGGGTGCTGCTCGGGGCGCAGCCGGTGGTGCTCGCGCTCATCCTGCAGGCGGGCTGGGGCCTGGCCGGCGCGGCGTTCCGCGGCATCGAATCGGCCGCCCTGGTGCTGGCGGTGCTGCTGCTGGCGTTGCTCGGCGTCAACGAACTGCTGCTGGTGCTCGGCGCGGGGCTCTTCGCGGCCGGGCTTTGGGCGATCATCCGCCTGCTCACGCGTTCGAGCCGGCGTAGCCTCGGGCCGCTGCCGCGCAACCGAAAGGGCCCGCGGAGCGGCCGCGGCTGGGTGCCGTTCGTGCCGGTATCCCTCGCACCGGCGGCGGCAGGTGCGGCCGCGGGGGCGAGCACCGCGGGGCTCTTCTTCGCCTTCCTGAAGATCGGGGCGGTGCTCTACGGAAGCGGCTACGTGCTCGTGTCGTTCATGCGGGCGGAGTTCGTGGAGGGGCGCGGCTGGCTGACCGAGGCGCAACTGCTCGATGCGATCGCCGCGGGGCAGGTGACGCCCGGCCCGCTCTTCAGCTCGGCCGCCTTCGCCGGGTATGTGATGGGCGGCCTGCCGGGGGCGCTGGCCAGTGCCGCCGGCATCTTCCTGCCGTCGTTCCTCTTCGTGATGGCCGCGGCGCCGCTGCTGCCGCGGCTGCGGGCCTCGCAGCTAGCGGGCTCGTTCCTCGATGGGGTCAACGCCGGGGCATTCGCGCTCATCCTGCTGGCAGGGGTGACGCTGGCGGCCGACGTGCTCGACCGGCCGTTCGCGATCGCCCTCTTCGCAGGGGCGCTGCTGCTGGCGGCGACGACCCGCCTGGGCGCGCTCTGGCTGGTGCTCGGCGGGATCGCGCTGGGGCTCGCGTGGACCGCGGCCGGCGGCTGAGGCGACCTACCGTTCGTTGGCGCGCATCTTCCAGTAGTCGCCCAGGGCAGTGCGAATCACCTCGAGCGCGCGCTCACGGCCCTCGAAGGGGTCGACCACCACTTCCTTTTCTTCGAGCACCTTGTAATCGATGAAGAAGCGCTGGATCTCGGCCACGAGGTGGGGCGGGACGTCCTCGAGCTTCCGGATGTGGTTGAAGGCCGGGTCGTGCGAGTGGACGGCGAGGATCTTCTCATCGGCCTTGCCGCCATCGCGCATGTGCATCACGCCGACCGGGCGGACGTAGACGAGCGTCATCGGCACGACCGGCTCCTGCCCGAGGACGAGCACATCGAGCGGGTCGCCATCATCGCAGTAGCTGCGGGGGATGAAGCCGTAGTTGGCGGGGTAGCGGACGGAGCTCGAGAGGACGCGGTCGAGCTTGAGAATGCCGCTTTTCTTTTCGAGTTCGTACTTGTTCTTGCTCCCGGCCGGGATTTCGATGACGACGGGGAGTTCGGATTCGATCAGGTCGGGGTCGACGGCGATATCGTGCCAGGGGTGCATCGGGGCAGCTGCTCCCGCGGGTGAGATGCCAGCAGTGTCCCACCGCCGTGCGCGAGCCGCGAGTGCCCGGCGTGGCCCCGGTTCGCGCGGGGTGACAGCCGCCGCTTGGAGCTGGCGGCCCGCCCGCCCCACGCTGCCGCCATGACGACACTTGCCGACCTCCGCGCCCGACTCCGCATCGATCTCGACGACACTGCCGGCGAACGCTGGGATGATGCTGCCCTCGACCGCCACCTGCAGCACGCGGTGAGCGACATCTCGCTCGCCGCGCCCCGCCGGGCCCGGGTGACCGTGCCGACCGCGCCCGGGAGCCGGGAGGTGGATGTGCGCGGGATTGGCGGGCTGCTGGGCATCGACCGGGCGGAGTACCCGGCGGGCCTCGAGCCCCCGGGGTGGGTCGAATTCGAGCAGCTCGATGGCGCGGTGCTGCTCGTTTCGGGGCCGGTGCCGGATGGGCGCGATGCCGCGTTCTGGTGTCGGCTGGCCCACGTGGTCGACGCCGGCGGGTCGACGCTCGGGCCGCGGCTGGAGGAGCTGGCGGTACTCGGGGCAGCAGCCTTCGCGGCCTTCGAGGCGGCGAGCGGCACGCTCGAGCGGGTGACCCTCAACCCGGCGACGGCGGAGCGGTATGCGGCCCTGGGCCGGGCGCGCGAGACGGCCTTCCGGCAGCTGCTGCGCGAGGCGGCCGGGCGCGGGCGTGTGCGGTCGCTGCGAGCGAGGCTGCCGGGGACTTAGCCCTTGCGCAGGTGGAGGAGCTCGCGCACGCCCCCGTCCTTCACCTCGTAGACGTGGGTGGCGACACCTTCGACGATGCCCGGGTCGTGGCTGGCGCAGAGGATGGTGCCTTCGTACGCCTTGAGGGCCTCGAGCAGCTTGCGGCGAGTGGTGCGATCGAGGTGGTTGGTTGGCTCGTCGAGGAGGAGCACGTTCGTGGGCTGGAGGAGGAACTTGGCGAGGGCGACGCGGCTCCGTTCGCCGCCGGAGAGCACGCGAATCGGCTTGAAGACGGCATCGCCGGAGAAGAGGAACTGGCCGAGCACCGTCCGCAGGCGAGTCTCTGATTCGTGCGGGGCCACCGAGCGGACCTCTTCGAGCACCGTGCGGTCCATGGCCAGCGCCTCGTCCTGGTGCTGGTCGTAATACCCGACCCGTGCTCGCTCGGCCCATTCGACGCTGCCCTCGGTCGGGGCGATCAGCCCGGCTGCGATCTTCAGTAGGGTGCTCTTGCCGCCGCCGTTGGGGCCGATGAGCACGACTTTCTGGCCGCGCTCGATGTGGAGGGTGACATCGACGAGCACGATGTGGTCGCCGTAGGCGTGGCCGATGTGCCGCAGGAGCAGGACATCGCGCTCGGTGCGGCCGTGGGCGTTGATTTCGAACGAGACCTCGGCCTCGCGGCGGGGGCGCTCGATGCGCTCGATGCGGGCGAGCTGCTTCTCGCGCGACTGCACCTGGCTGGCCTTCGTCGCCTTGGCGCGGAACCGCTCGATGAAGCGCTCCTGGCGGGCGAGTTCGCGCTCTTGGCGGGCAGCCGCCTGGTCGAGCGCCTGCAGGCGGGCGGCCTTCTGGCGCTGGTAGTCGGTGTAGTTGCCGGTGTAGTTTTCGACCGTCCGTTCGCGGAGGTCGAGGATGCGGGTGGCGAAGCGATCGAGGAAGTCGCCGTCGTGGGTGACGACGAGGATGGCGGCGTCCCACTCGCGCAGCTCCTCGGCGAGCCAGTCGCGTGCGCGGGCATCGAGGTGGTTGGTGGGCTCATCGAGGAGGACGTTGGGCGGGCGGCGGACGAGGACCTTCGCGAGGGCGATGCGCATCTGCCAGCCGCCCGAGAACTCGCCGCAGCGCTTCTCGGCATCGCCGGGGGCGAAGCCGAGGCCATCGAGGACGCGGCCGATGCGGGCCTCGATGCGGTAGCCATCGAGCGCTTCGAACTGGTCGAAGAGGCGGGCCTGCTCCTCGACGAGGGCATCGAGGTCGCCCTCGCCGGCTTCGATGGCGGCGGCGACCTCGGCGAGGCGGCGTTCGATGGCGCGGGCCTCGGGGAAGGCGAGCCAGAGCTCCTGGAGGAGGGTGTTGGCATCATCGAGGCCGGCTTCCTGGCGGAGGTAGCCGAGGTCGCCGCCGCGGTAGCCGGCGCGGCCGGAATCGGGGGTTTCGAGGGCGGCGATGAGGCGGAGGATGGTGGACTTGCCGGCGCCGTTGGGCCCGACGAGCCCGACCTTCTCGCCGTCGCTGACGGTGAAGGTGACGTCGCGCAGGATGTCGTTCCCGCCGAAGGCCTTCGAGACGTTCTCGAGGTAGAGCATGGCGTACCAGCTTCACGGTAGCAGAGGTGGGAGGTTGGAGGTGGGAACGGGGAGCCGGGAACCGGGAGCACCACCTCACCGCCCAGGAGCGGGAAGGTGGGAGGTGGGAGGTTGGAGGTGGGAGGTGGAAGGTGGGA
>NZ_DAOUAO010000059.1:0-7169 GCF_034433535.1 Tepidiforma sp. | reverse complement strand
GTGATGAACCGCCTGCGCGACCGCATCGTTGTGCAGGTCGACGGCCAGATGAAGACCGGCCGCGACGTCATCATCGGCGCGCTCCTCGGCGCTGAGGAGTACGGCTTCGCCACGGCGCCGCTGGTGGTGATGGGCTGCGTGATGATGCGCGTCTGCCACCTGGATACCTGCCCGGTCGGCATCGCCACCCAAAACCCGGCCCTCCGCGAACGCTTCACCGGCAAGGCCGAGCACGTGGTCAACTTCTTCCGCTTCATCGCCGAGGAAGTCCGCGGCTACCTCGCCCAGCTGGGCTACCGCTCGCTCGACGAGATCATCGGCCGCACCGACCTCCTCGATGTCCGCCGCGCGGTCGACCACTGGAAGGCGCAGGGCCTCGACCTCTCCGCCATCCTCTACCGCCCGCCGGTCGATGCCTCGGTCGCCACGCGCTGCATCACCACCCAGGACCACGGCCTCGACAAGGCGCTCGACAACGAGCTGATTCGCCTAGCGGAGCCGGCGCTGGAGCGCGGCGAGAAGGTCACCCTCGACCTGCCGATCCGCAACACCAACCGCACCGTGGGGACGATGCTCGGCAGCGAACTCACCCGGCGCTACGGCCATAACGGCCTGCCGGATGACACGATCGACATTACCTTCCACGGCTCGGCCGGTCAGAGCTTCGGCGCTTTCCTCCCGGCGGGCATCACCCTCCGCCTCGAAGGCGACGCCAACGACTACATCGGCAAGGGGCTCTCCGGCGGCAAGATCATCGTGTACCCGCCGAAGGATGCCACCTTCGTGCCCGAGGAAAACATCGTCATCGGCAACGTCGCGCTCTACGGCGCCACCAGCGGGGCCGCGTTCTTCCGCGGCGTCGCCGGCGAACGCTTCATGGTGCGCAACAGCGGCGCCGTCGGCGTGGTCGAAGGAACGGGCGACCATGGCTGCGAATACATGACCGGCGGGCGCGCCGTCATCATCGGTCGGACGGGCCGGAACTTCGCCGCGGGCATGAGCGGCGGTATCGCCTATGTGCTCGACGAAGACGGCACCTTCCACACCCGCTGCAATATGGAGATGGTCGAACTCGAACCGCTGCAGGAGCCGGAGGATATCGACCTCGTCCGCGGGCTCCTCGAACGGCACGTGGAGTACACCGGCAGCACCGTCGCTGCCCGCCTGCTCGAACACTGGGACGAGTCGGTCAAGAAGTTCGTGAAGGTCATGCCCGTCGATTACCGCCGTGCGCTGCAGGAACTCCGGGCACAGTCCCAGAACGACGCCTCCTCCGCCGCCCAGACCCCTCCCGTCGGAGCAGCCCGTGGCTAAGCCAACCGGATTCCTCGAATACCCCCGCGAAACCCCGCGCCGCCGTCCGGTCGAGCAGCGCATCCACGACTGGCTCGAGGTCTACGAAGAGTTCCCCCTCGAGCGCCTGAAGACGCAGGCCGCGCGCTGCATGGATTGCGGCATCCCCTTCTGCCACCAGGGCTGCCCGCTCGGCAACATCATCCCCGACTGGAACGACCTCGTGTACCGGGACCGCTGGCGGGACGCCATCGACCGCCTGCACGCGACCAACAACTTCCCGGAGTTCACCGGCCGCCTCTGCCCTGCCCCCTGCGAGGCCGCCTGCGTGCTCGGCATCAACGCCGACCCGGTCACGATCAAGCAGGTCGAGCTCGAGATCATCGAATACGCCTGGAACGCAGGCTGGGTGAAGCCCCAGCCTGCCCGCCATCGAACCGGCAAGTCCGTGGCGGTCATCGGCTCAGGACCCGCCGGGCTCGCCTGCGCCCAGCAGCTGGCTCGCGCCGGCCACTCGGTCACCGTGTTCGAACGCGACGACCGCATCGGCGGCCTGCTCCGCTACGGCATCCCCGATTTCAAGATGGAGAAGCGCTTCCTCGACCGGCGTCTCGCGCAGATGGAGGCCGAAGGCGTCGTCTTCCGCCCCGGCGTCAACGTCGGTAAGGACGTCGACGCACGCGAGCTGCTGGAAGAGTTCGATGCGCTCTGCCTCGCCGGTGGCGCCACGCAGGCCCGCGACCTTCAGGTGCCCGGCCGCGAGCTGAAGGGCGTCTACTTCGCGATGGAATACCTGCCGATGCAGAACCGCCGCAACGCCGGCGATGAAATCCCGGATGAGGAATTCATCACTGCGAAAGACAAGCGCGTCATCATCCTCGGCGGCGGGGACACCGGCGCCGACTGCCTCGGCACCGCCATCCGCCAGGGCGCCCGCGAAGTCCTCCAGTACGAGATCCTCCCGCGTCCGCCGGCCTCCCGCCCGCCGCACCAGCCGTGGCCGCTCTATCCCAACATCTACCGCGTCTCTTCCGCGCACGAAGAGGGCGGGGTGCGGGACTACTGCATCATGACCACCCGCCTCTCCGGCGAGGATGGCCGCCTGACGACGCTCCACGGCGTGCGCGTGGAATTCGTCGAGGAGAACGGCCGGCAGGTCATGCGCGAAATCCCCGGCAGCGAATTCTCCGAGCCGGTCGACCTCCTCCTGCTGGCGATGGGCTTCCTCGGTCCCGAGAAGGGCGGGCTGCTCGAACAGCTCGGCGTCCAGCTCACCGAGCGCGGGAACGTCTGGGCCGATGAGAACAAGATGACCTCGGTGCCCGGGGTCTTCACCGCCGGCGACATGACCCGTGGCCAGTCGCTCATCGTCTGGGCGATCGCCGAGGGCCGGGCTGCCGCCCGCGGCATCGACCAGTACCTGATGGGCGAAACGCTCCTGCCCGTCAACTGAGCCCGCGGGGTCTCGGCCCCGGTTCGACCGCTAGTCGTCCGCCCGCTCACCGTCCCTTGCGACGGGCCCGAGGGGGCTGGCGTGCGGGAGCACCCGCGCCGGCACCCCGACAGCTGTCGCATTGTCCGGGACATCGCCCAGGACGACCGCGTTCGCCCCGATTCGCGCGTTGTCGCCGACCCGCACCGGCCCGAGGATTTTCGCTCCCGTGCCGATGAACACGAACCGCCCGATGGTCGGCCCATCGAGCGAGGCATCGGGCCCGCCGGTATTCAGCCCAATGGTGACAAACGGGGCGATCGAACAGTACGGGCCAATCGTGGTGGTCCCGTCGATCACCACGTGGCCGTGGTTGATCAGCAGGCCCGGCCCGATCCGGACGCGGTCGCCGATCGAGACGCCCGCCAGGAGCATCGTCAGCCGCCGGCAGAGCAGGGGCAGCAGGGGAACCCGGTGTGCGCGCAGCCAGGCCTGCAGGCGATAGACCAGCACCACCTGTGCCTCAGCCGAGAGCAGAATTGAGGCCACCGTCTCGGCCCGGGGACCCAGCCAGCGGCGCACGACCGGCACGGCGTGCCACGTGACGGCCTGGCGGATGTCCTCGCGGACGTTTTCAAACATCGGCTGCACCCCGGCGGAGGTTAATCCACAGTCCGCCCCGCGACATGGTCCCCCAATCGCCGGCTAACGGTCACGCTGCGCGAGGAAGCTGCCGATTTCGCCCAGCACGGCCCTGGCCTCTGCAGGGATCGCGAGTGCTGCGAGCAGAGCTCCGGCCTCCGCCGCAAGCCGCTGTGCCACCGCTTCGGTGTGCTCCCGGGCCCCGCACCCTTCGAGCAGGCGCAGGGCCTCGGTAATGTCAGCGTCGGTGGTCTCGGGGCGCCTCAGGATGCGCAGCAGCGGCAGCCCGGCGCTTGTGCCGAGCGCATACACCACGGGCAGGGTCTTCTTCCGCCGCGCCAGGTCGCTCGAGGCCGATTTGCCGGTCGCGCCCGGGTTGCCCCAGGTGCCCAGGTAGTCGTCGCGCACCTGGAACGCCAGGCCGATGGCTACGCCCCAGCGGCGGAGGCCCTCGACAACCTCCGGCGGTGCCCCGCCCAGGGCAGCCCCAATGCCGGCGGCGGCGCCCAGTAACGCCCCGGTCTTGCCCTCCACCATCTGGAGGTAGTCATCCTCGGACACCGTATCGGCGCGCTCGAAGGCGATATCCGCCCACTGCCCGGCGACCATGCGCTCGACGGCGTCGAACAGCATTGCGGTCGCGAGCTGGCGGCCGGCGGTCGTCGCCGGCTGGAGCTGCTGGAGCCCCCGCGTATACAGGAAGTTGCCCAGGTTGATGGCCTGCGCCTCGCCGATGACGGTCCAGGCGGTGGGTCGCCCGTGCCGGGTGACGTCGCGGTCCTGGATGTCGTCGTGCACCAGCGAGAAGTTGTGGACCAGCTCGAGCGCAATCGCCCCGGGCATGGCGCCCTCGAGGTCTCCCCCGCTGAGGAGCGCAACCTCCAGGCAGAGCAGCGGGCGCAGCCGCTTCCCGCCGCCTTCGCTCGGGCGCCCGGACTCGTCTTCCCACCCCATGACATAACGGCTCAGGCGCAGCAGATCGGCCGGGCCCTCGGCGAGCGCGAGGCGCAGCGACGCCTCAAGCTGCGGGCGGTGCCGCTCGAGCCGCTCGAGCGGGGTCATCGTGCGGGGACGGGAGTTGCGGCCGTACCGGGCCGCGAAGCCAGCGCGGAGCGCGCGGCCTCGGCGATACCCTCAGCGTCAAGCCGGTGGAGCTGGCGCATCGTCGACTGTGGCCCGTGGTCGACGATGGCGTCGGGCATCGCCAGGGCGCCGAGGAAGCGGTCGGCGAGCCCTTCGTCCGCCAGCAGTTCGAGCACCGCATCGCCGAACCCGCCCGCGCGCACATTCTCCTCGGCGGTGATGATGCCGGCTGTTTCGCGGGCGAACCGGAGCAGCAGCTCACGGTCGAGCGGCTTGGCGAAGCGCGCATTGACCACCGCTGCGTCGATGCCCTCGGCGGCGAGCAGCTCGGCAGCCTTCAGGCACTCCGTGACCGGGGCGCCGAAGCCGACGAGCGTGATATCCGACCCTTCGCGGAGCACTTCGCCCTGGCCGATGGGGATGGCCCGCATGGGCTGGTCGGTCGGGGCGCCAGGGCCGGTCCCGCGGGGGTACCGCACCGCGAACGGTCCATCGTGATGGACGCCGGTGTAGAGCAGGTCGCGCAGCTCGGCCTCGTCCTTCGGCGCGCTCACCACCATGTTCGGCAGGCAGCGCAGGTAGCTGATGTCGATGAACCCCTGGTGCGTCTTGCCGTCGTCGCCGACGAAGCCCGCGCGGTCCATAGCGAAGACCACCGGCAGGTTCTGCACCACCACGTCGTGCACCACCGAATCGTAGCCGCGCTGCAGGAACGTCGAGTAGATCGCGGCGATGGGGCGCATGCCCTGCGTCGCAAGCCCGGCGGCGAAGGTCACGGCGTGCTGCTCGGCGATTGCCACGTCGAACACGCGCCCCGGGTGCTTCGCGTGCACCGGCGCGAGGCCGGTCCCCTCGAGCATGGCCGCCGTGATGGCCACCACCCGCGGGTCCGATTCGATGAGCTCCTGCGTGGTCTGCGCGAACACCTGGCTGTAGGTCGGGCGAGGCTTCGGCGCCGCCGGGTCCTGCTTCTTGAGCCAGTAGGTCCCGGAGTGGCTCTTGATCGGGTCCGCGGCGGCTTCCGGCACGCCGTGCCCCTTCTCGGTGAGCACGTGCAGCAGGACCGGCTTGCCTTCGACCCGCTTGATGGCGCTGAGCGTCTGTTCCAGCTCACGGATGTCGTGCCCATCGATGGGCCCGTAATACTCAAATCCAAACTGCTCCCAGAACCGTGCGGGCACGAGCAGGTCGCGCAGGCTCGCTTTGACCCGCTTCGCTCCAGCCCAGACGTGTTTCCCGAGCGGCAGGTGTTCGACGAGTTCGCCAATCTCCCGCTTCGCGTTGCGGTAGAGGGGGTCGACGCGCAGCTTGTTGACGTTGCGGCTCAGGGCGCCCACGTTTGGCGAGATCGACATCGCGTTGTCGTTCAGGATGACGATGAGGCGGTGGAGGCCGAGGTGCCCTGCGTGGTTCATCGCTTCGAGCGCCATGCCGCAGGTCATCGCCCCGTCGCCGATGACGGCGATGCTGTAGAAGTCCTCGCCCTTCAGGTCGCGGGCCACGGCCATGCCGACCGCGGCCGAAATGGAGGTCCCGGCGTGGCCGGCGCCGAAGACGTCGTGCTCGCTCTCCTTGCGGTCGGCGAAGCCGCTCAGGCCGCCGAACTGCCGAATGGTGTGCATCCGGTCTTTGCGGCCGGTGACAATCTTGTGGACGTAAACCTGGTGGCTGACATCCCACACGATCTTGTCGCGCGGGGAGTCGAACAGGCGGTGGAGCGCCAGGGTCAGCTCGACCACCCCGAGGTTCGAGGCGAGGTGCCCGCCGCCGCCAATGCCATCGACCGTTTGCACCAGGAACTCGCGGATCTCCTGTGCCAGCGCCTCGAGCTGGTCGTAGGTGAGGCCCCGCAGGTCGCGCGGGCTTTCGATGCGATCAAGTAGCTTGGTCACTCCGGGTCCCCTCCTGCCAGCTTCCAGTACGCCATGCTGCATCCGATTGTGCCGTACGGCGGCTTACCCGTCCCGAACGCGGAGTTCGCGCCTACGGGGCGCGGCCCTCCCAGGCCAGCTCCGCGGCCCGTTGCGCGGTGGCGGCCGCCTGGGCATTCGACGGAGCCTGCGGGAAGGTGACGCCGAAGGTGCTGCCTCTGCCGGGTTCTGAGGTGACCCACACCTGCCCGCCCATGCCCTCGACCAGCTCGCGGACGATGGCCAGGCCAAGGCCCGTGCCGCCTTCGCGGCGGCTCCTGCCCTTGTCCACGCGGTAGAAGCGGTCGAACACGTGCGGTAGCGCCTCAGGGGGAATGCCCGGGCCGTTGTCCTCGACCTCCGCGTAGACCTTCCCGTCCCGTGTGCCGGTACGAACCTGAACCGTCGAACCTTCACCGGAGTACTTGATCGCGTTGTCGACGAGGTTGAGCACGCACCGGTACAGCAGGTCCGGGTTGGCGAGCACCTCGGGCACCGGCTGAAGCTCTCGGGCCAGCGCGACGCCGCGCTGGCTTGCGAGCGGTTGCAGCTGCTGCACAACCTCTGCGGCCACCTCGCTAAGGTCGGTCGGTTCCCGCTCGATGCGGCTGCTATCCCCGTTGGTGAGCAGCAGCAAGTCCTCGCTCAGACGCGTCAGCCGCTCCGTCTGCGCCTTGATGGTCGAGACCAGCTCGCGGTACTCCTCGATGCTGGCCTCCGGGTCCATCTCCGTGACCTCGATGTTCGTGCGGATGGCCGCGAGCGGGGTCCGGAGTTCGTGCGAAGCATCCTGGACGAACCGCCGCTGC
>NZ_DAOUAO010000058.1:0-3327 GCF_034433535.1 Tepidiforma sp. | reverse complement strand
GCGGGGAGCCCGGCGACGGTTTCGGCGCGGGGGTTGATGGGGTAGAGGGGGCCGGCGAAGCCCTGGCGCTTGATGGCTTCGAGGTAATCGTGGCCGGGGCTATCGACCTGGGTGGAGGCGCCGGCGACGGCGACGGCGCGGGGGTGGAAGAGGCGGTGGAGGTCGGACGGGGCGGGGTGTTCGTGCACGGCTGGATTCTACGGGAGGTGGGAGGTTGGAGGTTGGAGGTGATGCCCGCAGGGCAGAACGGCGGGTGCTGCCCCGCCCTGCGGGGTTTGCGCGTCGGTCAGGGGGACTGCTTCTGGAGGCCGAAGGCGAGCGGGGTGCCGTCGAGGTCGTCGCGGCCCTGGGGGACGCCGGGCGGCGGCTGGGCGTCGATGAGCTCGAGGGCGAGGGTCTCGGCGCGGATGTATTCGCCGTGGGAGGCGAGGACGCGGGAGACGTCGGCATCCCCGTGGACCCAGGCGGTGATGCGGTCGGTGAGGTTGAGGCCGGCTTCGCGGCGAAGGTCCTGGAGGCGGCGGACGATTTCGCGGGCGAGGCCTTCGTCGGCGAGCTCGGGCGAGATGGCGGTGGTGATGGCGACGGTGTGGCCGGCTTCCTGGGCGGCGGCGTAGCCTTCGCGGTCGCTGGCGTGGAGGAGGATTTCGCCGGGTTCGAGTTCGAAGCTGCCGGCACGGACCGGCTGGCCGCGGCGAACGGCGGCCGCGACCCCGGCGGGGGGCAGTTCGGCGAGGGCGGCGCGGATGGCGGCGACGCCTGCGCCGTACTTCGGGCCGAGCACGGGCAGGTTCGGCTTGATGTCGTAGGAAACGACGGCGGATTCGTCCTCGAGGATGACGAGGGCGCGGGCGTTGAGCTCTTCGAGGATGAGGGCGCTGTTGCGGCGGATGACCTCGGCCTCGGCGGGGGTGCGGGGGTGGACGAGGAGTTCGGCGACGGGCTGGCGGACGCGGATCTGGGCGCGTGCGCGGGCGGCGCGGCCGAGTGAGCAGACCCGCTTGACGAGCTGGACCTCGGCGTTGAGGCGCTCATCGATGCGGGCGGTATCGGCGGCGGGCCAGGGCGCGAGGTGGACGCTCTCGGGGGCCTCCGGGTCGTGCGAGCGCACGAGGTTCTGCCAGAGCTCCTCGGCGAGGAAGGGGGTGAACGGCGCGAGGAGGAGGGCGAGGGTGGTGAGGGCGGTGTAGAGGGTGTCGTAGGCGCTCTGCTTGTCGGGGTCGTCGGCGCTGGCGCCGCGCCAGAAGCGGCGGCGGGAGCGGCGGACGTACCAGTTGGAGAGGTCATCGACGAAGGCTTCGATGGCGCGGGCGGCGTCGGTGGGGTCGTACTGGTCGAGCTCGGCGGTGACGCGGAGGACGAGGGCGTTGAGTTCGGAGAGGAGCCAGCGGTCGAGCTCGCTGGCGGGGTTGGGCGGCCCGGAGGGGCGGTAGCCATCGATGTTGGCGTAGGAGACGAAGAAGCTGTAGGTGTTCCAGAGGGTGAGGAGGAAGCGGCGGAGGCCTTCTTCGACGAGGCCGGCGCTGAAGCGGCGGGGGGAGCCGGCGGGGCTGGCGGCGTACATGTACCAGCGGGTGGCATCGGCGCCGTGCTGGTTGATGACGGTCCAGGGGTCGACGGTGTTGCCGCGGCTCTTGGACATTTTGTTGCCTTTTTCGTCGTTGATGTGGCCGAGGCAGATGACGTTTTTGTAGGCGATGCCATCGGGGATGGCGCCGGCGGCGCGGAGGAGGGTGGCCTCGGCGTGGAGGGTGTAGAACCAGCCGCGGGTCTGGTCGATGGCTTCGCAGATGAAGTCGGCGGGGAAGCGGCGGGCGAAGTCGTCGCGGTGCTCGAAGGGGTAGTGCCACTGGGCGTAGGGCATGGCGCCGCTATCGAACCAGGCGTCGGCCACTTCCGGGACGCGGCGGGCGGTGCCGCCGCAGGCGGGGCAGCGGATGGTGATTTCGTCGATGTAGGGGCGGTGGAAGTCGTCGAGGGCGCGGGCGGCCGCCGGGTCTTCGGCGCGTTCGATGAGTTCGGCGTGGGAGCCGATGCAGGTGACCTGCTGGCAGGCTTCGCAGCGCCAGAAGGGCAGGGGGGTGCCCCAGTAGCGCTCGCGGGAGAAGGCCCAGTCGATGTTGTTGGCGAGCCAGTTGCCGAAGCGGCCGTGCTTGATGTGCTCGGGGTACCAGTTGATGCGCTCGTTGCCTTCGAGCAGCTGCTGGCGGAGGGCGGTGGTGCGGAAGTACCAGGAGGGCTTGGCGTAGTAGAGGAGGGGGGTGCCGCAGCGCCAGCAGAAGGGGTAGGTGTGGCGGATGGTGCCCTTCTTGAGGAGGTGGCCGCGGGCTTCGAGGTCGGCTTCGACGTCGCGGTCGGCCTGCTTGGCGAACTTGCCGGCGCCGGGGAGGCCCTCGGCCATGATGCCGCGGAGGTCGATCGGCTGGGCGAAGAGGAGCCGGTGGTGTTTGCCCTGTTCGAAGTCTTCGCCGCCGAAGGCGGGGGCGGTGTGGACGATGCCGGTGCCGTCTTCGAGGGAGACGTAGTCGGCGGCGATCACGCGGCGGAGGCCGTCGGTCGATTCGCCGGGCTGGAGGGGGCGGAGGCGGCCGTCATCGCCGAAACGGAGGACCTGGTGGCCGAGCTGCTCGGGGCGGTAGAGCGGTTCGTAGGTGAGGCCGACGAGCCGGCTCCCGGGGAGGGTCGCGAGGGGCTCGGGCTGGCCGCCGAGCACGGCCGGGGCGAGGGATTGGGCGAGGATAAGGAGTTCATCGCCGTTCTCGTAGACGCCGTAGGGGGCGTCGTCTTTGACGGCGAGGGCGACGTTGCCGGGGAGGGTCCAGGGGGTCGTGGTCCAGGCGACGAGGGCGATGGGGCGGTCGCCGGGGAGGCCGAGGCGCTCGTGCTGGCCGGGGTGGAGCCGGAACTTGATGTAGACGGAAGGGTCGGGGACGTTGTCCTGGTAGCCGAGGGCGACCTCATGGTCGGAGAGGGAGGTGCCGCAGCGGGGGCAGTGGGGGGTGGAGCGGTAATCCTGGTAGACGAAGCCGGCGTCCCAGAGCTGCTTGAAGATCCACCAGCAGGTTTCGATGTAGGTGTTATCGCAGGTGACGTAGGGGTTGTCGTAATCGGCCCAGAAGGCGATGCGCTCGGAGAGGCGGGTCCACTGTTCGACGTAGCGGTAGACGGATTCGCGGCACTTCTGGTTGAAGGCGGCGATGCCGTACTGCTCGATTTCGGGCTTGGACTTGAGGCCAAGCTCCTTTTCGATTTCGAGCTCGACGGGGAGGCCGTGGGTATCCCAGCCGCCTTTGCGGGGGACGCGGTCGCCGCGCATGGTGCGGTAGC
>NZ_DAOUAO010000057.1:0-34609 GCF_034433535.1 Tepidiforma sp. | reverse complement strand
TACTTCCGCCGCGAGGCGGCCGCCTGCCTCTGCCCGCCCGGCCTGCCCGAATGCCGCTGCGGGCACCGGCCCACCCTGCGCATCCTCACGCGCAGGGCGGTGCGCCCCGGCCCGGCCGAGGTCGCCCGCAATCCCCGCGCGCGCAGCGCCGTGCTGCGCGCCGCAGAACGGCTGGCGTAGCCATGGCCGCGATTAACCACCCTCTCGGCGGTGCGCGCCGGCCGCTGGGGCTTCCCCTTCCCCGTCCGCGGCTCAACTGGGGGCTGCTCGCGGCCGTCCTCTTCCTCCTCTTCGCCGCCATGCTGCCCGTCTTCCAGAACAGCTTCGCGACCAGCCAGGGGTTCGATATCCAGGCCTCCCGCCGCCAGCAGGCCGCCCTGCGCGCCGAGATCTCGCTGCTCGAGGCCGATGTCGCACGCCTCACCTCGCAGGCCCGCATCGAGCGCCGGGCCGCGGAGATCGGCCTGGTCCCGGCGCAGCAGCCCATCTACGTCACCATCGATGAACCCGGCCCGGCGCCGGCGAAGCTCCCCTCGGAGTATCTCCCCCGGCCCGCGGAAGAACCCGCCCCGGCCAGCTCCTGGTGGGAGCGCATCATCGGCTGGCTGCCCTGGCCAGCACCATAACCGCCGTCCCCCGGTGACGGCTGGAGGCGCGTTCGGATGACCACCTACAGGGCGCGGCCCACACGCCGTGTCTGGCTCCCGGCGTTCTTCCTGGGCCTCTTCGGGCTCATCCTTGCCGCGCGCCTGGTGCAGCTCCAGGTCATCCAGCACCGCGCCTACGCCGAACACGCCGAGCAGGAGCTGCTCGGCAGCACCACCATCTACGCCCGCCGCGGCACCATCCTCGACCGCAACGGCGGCGTGCTCGCCACCTCCGTCGATACCTGGGACCTGTACCTCAACACCCGCGCCTGGCCGTCCAGCGCCCGCCGGGCCGAGGTAATCGCCCGCGTCGCCGAGATAACCCGCATCCCCGACGCGCAGATCGAAGCCGCCCTCGCCGCATCCGCCGGCATCGAAGTGCGTATTGCCACCGACGTGCCCTACGAGACCGGCCTCGCCCTCATCGATGCCGATCTCCCCGGGGTTGTCCTCCTGCCCGATGCCGCCCGGGTCCATCCCGAGGGCGACCTCGCTGCCTCGGTGCTTGGCTTTATCGGCATGGAAAACACCGGGTTGGCCGGGATCGAGGCCTACTATAACGACATCCTCCAGGGCCGCCCCGGCCAGGCCGTCTATGAACGCGACACCCTCGGCGACCCGATCCCCTACGGCCAGTACGTCGCAACCGAGCCCACCCCCGGCGATGACCTCGTCCTCACCATCGACCGCTACCTCCAGCGCCTCGCCGAAGAACGCCTCGCTGCCGCTGTCAAGGAGCATCGCGCCTCGGGCGGCTCCATCATCGTGATGGACCCCTACACCGCCGAGATCCTCGCGCTCGCCACCATCCCCGGCGCCCGCTACAGCACGCTTCAGCAGGACCTGGCTGCCGGCGATGAGCAGCGCGGCATCCTCAAGAACATCGCCGTGACCGATACCTACGAACCTGGTTCGGTCATGAAGGTCGTCACCGCCGCTGCAGCGATCGATGCCGGTGTCGTCACCCCGGATACGACGTACGTGGATAATGGAGTGGTGGACGTGGAGGGGGTGCTCCTGAAGAACTGGGACGACGGCGTCTACGGGACGCAAACCATGACCGGCGTCCTCCAGCACTCCATCAACTCCGGCGCCGTCTTCATGCAGCAGAAGCTCGGCACCCAGCTGTTCCAGGCGTACCTCGACCGCTTCGGGTTCGGCCGGCCGACGGGCATCGACCTTCCCGGGGAGGCCACCGGCATCTTCCGCCGGCCCGGCGACCCCGGCTACTCCCCGGTCGATGTCGCCACCCAGTCCTTCGGCCAGTCCATCAGTGTCACCCCCATTCAGATGATGGTGGCCATCGCTGCCGCGATTAACGGCGGCAACGTCATGACCCCGCACGTGGTGAAAGCCTTCATCAAGCCCGACGGCACCCGTGTCGACGTCCAGCCGACGGTTGTCCGGCAGGCCATCTCCCCGGCCGCCAGCGATGCCGTCCGCCGCATGCTCGGCGAAGTCGTTGCCCAGGACCCCGACGGCTGGGGCCGCAACCCGGCCTACTACACCGCCGGCGGCAAGTCTGGCACCGCCAACATCCCCGTCTGGGGCACCTACACCGATGACCAGCAGATCGTCTCCTTCATGGGGTTCGCCCCGCTCGAAAAGCCCCGCATCCTCGTGCTTGTGCGGCTCGACCAGAACCGCAACCTGCTGACCGGCACGCAGGCCGCCGGGCCTATCTTCGCCAAGTTCGTCGACGATGCCCTGCGCTACCTGAACGTCCCGCCTGAGAAGAACCCCGGGGGTCCGCGCCCGTGAGTGCCCACCTCACCACCGACTTCGTCGCCCGCGAAATGGAAGCCCGCGGCTATCGCGTCATCGCCGGCCCGGTCGTTGACATCACCGGCGGCACCGCCGATTCCCGCCAGGTGGCCCCCGGCGATCTCTTCTGCGCCTTCCCCGGCGAGCGCACCCACGGCGACCGGTTCGTCGCCGATGCCCTCGCCGCCGGCGCCGTCGCTGCCATCTGCTCCACGCCGCCCGACCCGGTGCCGCCCGGCAAGACCATCGTCGTCGCCCCCGATACCACCCGGGCGGTGGGCGAACTGGCCCGCGCCTGGCGGCTCGCCTGCGGTCCGCGCGTGGTCGGCGTCACGGGCACGGTCGGAAAGACCACCGCCAAGGACCTCGCGGCAGCCGCCCTTTCGCGGCACTTTCGCGTTTTCTCCCGCCGGGGCAACTACAACTCACGCGAAGGTCTGCCGCTCGCCCTCCTCGGCCTCCGCCGCGACCACGAGGTGGCCGTGCTCGAGATCGCCATGGACACCCGCGGCGAAATCGCCTACCTCGCCGGCATCGCCCTGCCCGAGATCGGCGGGGTGATGAACGTCGGCCTCACCCACGTTGAGAAGGTCGGTTCCATCGAGGCCATCGCCGAGGAGAAGCTCTCGCTCGCCCGGGCCCTGCCGGCCGACGGCACCGCCATCCTCAACATGGACGACCCGCGCATTGCGCCGGAGGCGGCGCGGCTCGCCTGCCGCGTGATCGGCTTCGGCCGCCCCGGGCCGGGGGTCGACCTCGCCTTCTCGGGTGAGGCCGCCCGCAGCCTCGAGGGCTCCACCTTCATCGCTTCCTTCCGCGGCGAGACGGTGACCGTCCAGTCCCCGCTCCCCGGGCTGCACACCATCCCGGCGGCCCTCTTCGCCATAGCCGCGGGCATCGCCCTCGGCCTCACCTTCCCCGAGGCGGCCGCCGCGGTCTCTGCTGCCGAGCTGCCCGAGCGCCGCATCACCATCCGCCGCAGCGACACCGGCGCCACCCTCCTCGATGACCGCTACAACTCCAGCCCGGCCTCGCTTGCGGGGGCCCTGCGCCTCCTCGCCATGGCGACCGGCGGGCGGCGCATCGCCTTCCTCGGCAAGATGGCCGAACTCGGCGAACACGAAGAGGCCGAGCACCGCGCTGCCGGCCGCATCGCCGCGGAATGCTGCGACATCCTCTTCGCTATCGGCGAAACCTGCCGCAGCATGGCCGAAGAGGCCCGCGCGCTCGGCCACCCGGACGTGCGCTGGTTCGACGACAAGTACGAAGCCGCCCGCGCCCTGCGCGAGCTGCTTGGCCCCGGCGATACCGTGCTCCTGAAGGCCTCGCGCTCCCAGGCCTTCGAGGACGTCATACCGCTTCTGGAGGGCGAGCCGTGATCCACGCCCTCTACTCCGGCTTCGCCACCTTCCTCCTCGCGCTCGTCCTCGGCGAACCAATCGTGCGCTACCTCCGCCGGCGCAAAATCGGCAAGCAGATCTCCGAATACCTGCCCGAGCACCAGCAGAAGGCCGGGACGCCTACATTCGGCGGGTTCATCATCTGGCTGCCCACGCTCATCGTCACCGCGGTGGCGGTGGACTGGTGGAACCACCAGTCCATCCTCCTGCCCCTCGGCATGATCGGCGTCACCGCGGCGGCCGGGTTCGTCGATGACCTCGGGACCCTGCAGGACCGCCGCCAGGGCGGGCTCTCCTGGCGTTTCAAACTCGGCTTCACCGCGCTCTTCGCCCTCGGCGCAGCCGTCGTCCTCTACCGCTACATCGAGGTCGAGTCGATCAACATCCCCTACGTCGGCAGCTACGCCCTCGGCCTGTTCTACATCCCGCTCGCCGCGGCGATCATCGTCGCCACCACCAGCGCGGTCGCCGTCTCCGATGGCCTGGACGGGCTCGTCGGCGGCACCACCCTGGTCGCCTTCATCGCCTACGGCATCATCGGCTTCATCCAGGGCCAGGAGTTTGTCGCCACCTTCGCCTTCATCATCGCGGGCGCGAACCTCGGCTACCTCTGGTACAACGCCCACCCGGCCCGCGTCATCATGGGCGATACCGGCGCCCTCGCCCTCGGCTCTTCCCTCGCCGTCGTCGCGCTCATGACCGGCCAGTGGCTGCTCCTGCCCCTCATCGGCATCATTTTCGTGGTCGAAGCCGGCTCCAACATCCTCCAGATCGGTTCGTACAAACTCACCGGGCGGCGCATCTTCCGCCGCGCCCCGTTCCACCACCACCTCGAGCTCATCGGCTGGGCCGAAACGCAGATCGTCACCCGCTTCTGGATCATCGCCATCGCCGCCGCCATGGTCGGCGTCGCCCTCGCCCTGGAGGTGCCGGACAAATGAGCGCGACGCCGCTCCCGCTGCACCTCCCGCCGCTTGAAGGCCTCCCGGTCCTCGTCTACTCGCTCGGGATCGAAGGCCGCGACCTCGCCCGCTGGCTGCTCCGCCATGGCGCCCGGGTCACCATTTCCGACACCCGCACCAATGAGGAGCTCGCCTCTGCCGGTGCCGTGCCCCCGCCCGGCGTCGAACGGGTAGTCACCGGCCAGCCCCTCCTCGACCCGGAGGGTTTCGGGCTTGTCGCCGTCTCCCAGTCCATCCTCCGCTACAACCCGGCCCTTGCCCGCGCCCGCGAGCTCGGCATCCCGATCACCTCGCAGATGCGGCTCTTCCTCCAGCTCTGCCCGGGCCGGACCATCGGCATCACCGGGTCGAGCGGCAAATCGACGACCACCGCCCTGGTGGGCGCCATCGCGGCTGAGGCCGGGGTCGAGTACGTCCTCGGCGGCAACATCGGCGAGCCCCTCCTCGGCCGCCTCGATGAGATCCGGCCCGATACCGACGTCATCCTCGAAATCAGCCACACCCAGCTGCAGTACACCGACCGCTCCCCGCACATTGCCGCCGTCACGAATGTCACCCCCAACCACCTCGACCAGTTCAGCTGGGACGAATACGTCGGCCTGAAGCGCAACCACATCGCCCACCAGGGCCGGGACGACATCGCCGTCCTCAACGAAGACAACCCCGTGACCCGGACCTTCATCGCCGGGGCGAAGGGGCGCGTCGTCCGCACCTCCATCGAGCGCCTGCCCGATGCCGACGGCGCTGGCGTCGACGACGGCGAGGTGGTCATCCGCCGCAACGGCCGCGCCACCCCGGTGCTCCCCGTGAGCGGTATCCGACTCCGCGGCCGCCACAACCTCGCCAACGTCGTCATGGCCTGCGCTATCGCCGCCGAGGCCGGCTGGCCCGTCTCGGCCATGGCCCGGGCGGTGCGCCGCTTCGCCGGCGTTCCTCACCGCCTCGAGGTGGTCGGCCGGGCCAACGGCGCCACCTGGGTGAACGATTCCATCGCCACCAGCCCGGAGCGGACCGTGGCGGGCCTCCGCTCCTTCGAGGAGCCCGTCATCCTCCTCCTGGGCGGCCGCGACAAGCACCTGCCGCTCGATGTCCTCCAGGCCGAAGTCGGGCAGCGCTGCCGCGGAGTGGTCTGCTTCGGCGAAGCCGGGGCGCTCTTCTACGACGCCGTCGCCCGGCTCGTCCCGTCCGCGGTCCGGGTGCCGGCGCTCGAAGATGCCGTGGCCGCCGCCGCGCGGCTCGCCCGTCCCGGCGATGTCGTCCTGCTCTCGCCGGCCGGCACCAGCTTCGACCGCTACCCAAACTTCGAAGCCCGCGGCGAGCACTTCCGCCAGCTCGTCCGCCAGCTCCCGGGCTTCACCCCGGAGGTGTCGCCATAGCCGCGCGCACTGGTGAGTGGACCCCGGGGCGCCCCGATTACGCCCTCATCATCCTGACGGCCGTCCTCACTGGCCTGGGGCTCGTCTTCGTCTACAGCGCCAGCTTCGTCCGCGGCCTCGTCGAATTTGGCGACCCCTACTACTACGTCCTCCGCCAGGCCGTCTGGGCCGTGGGCGGGGTGGTGGGGTTCGTGCTGCTCTCCCGCCTCGATTACCGCCGGCTCCAGCCGCTTGCGGTGCCCATCATGGGCGTCACTATCGTGCTCCTCGTCGCTGTGCTCATCTCCGGCGTCGAAGGCGGCGGCGCCCGCCGCTGGATAGGTGTCGGCGAACTCACCCTGCAGCCCGCCGAGTTCGCCAAGCTCTCGGTCACCATCTACCTGGCGGCCTGGCTCACCTCCCGCAGCGGCAGCCTGCGCAGCTTCGAACACGGCCTGGTGCCGTTCGTGGTCATCATCGGCGTGGTCAGCTTCCTCATCATGCTCCAGCCGAACCTCGGCACCACGCTCATCATCCTGGCGGTCACGGTGACCATGTTCTGGGTCGCCGGCGCCTCGTTCCTGCAGATGATGGCTCTCGGCGCCAGCGGCCTCTTCGCCATCACCCTGCTCGCGCTGACCGCCGGCTACCGCGCCGACCGCATCGAGGCGTTCCTCAACGCCGAGCGCGACCCCCAGGGCCTCGGGTTCCAGACGCTCCAGGCGCTCATCGCCGTCGGCAACGGCGGGCTCAGCGGCCTCGGCCTCGGCGCCTCCCGGGCGAAGTTCTTCTACCTGCCCGAAAGCCACACCGACGGCATCTTCGCCATCGTGGGCGAAGAGCTCGGGCTCATCGCGACGCTCTCCATCCTGCTGCTCTACCTCATCCTCATGGTGCGCGGCTACCAGGTCGCCCGCCGCGCCCGCGATGAATTCGGCCAGCTCGTGGCCGCCGGCATCACCACCTGGATCGCCGTCCAGGCCTTCCTCAACATCGGCGGCATCCTCCGCGTGATTCCCCTCACCGGCGTCCCCCTGCCGTTCCTCAGCTACGGCAGCAACGCCCTGGTTGCGCTCCTGTTCGCGATGGGGGTGCTCGTCAGCATCTCCCGCTTCGGCAGCGACCGCGGCGGCTACCTCGAGAAGCACCCCGTGACCGGGCGCCCCGGCGGCCGCATCGTGCGGAGGGAGCGGGAATGAGCGGCTTCGTCTTCACCGGCGGCGGCACCGGCGGCCACCTGCTCCCTGCCATCGCCGTGGCCCGCGCGCTCGAGGCCGAGCGCCCCGGCGTCGCCGTCACCTTCCTCGGCCCGGCCAACCGCGGCGAACGACGCGCCGTCGAAGCCGCCGGTCTCCCCTTCGAGGAGGTGCCGGCCGCTGCGATCCGCGGGCGCAGCCCGGTCGGGCTCCTCCGCAGCCTGCTGACCCTCCTCCGCGGCACCGTCATCGCCCTGCGGCACCTCCGGCGGCTCCGCCCGGCCGCGGTGTTCAGCACCGGCGGCTACGGCAGCTTCCCGGTCAGCCTCGCGGCATGGCTGCTGCGCCGCCCGCTCGTCGTCTTCCTCCCCGATGTCGTGCCCGGGCTCGCGGTGCGGGTCGAGCAGCGCCTCGCCACGCGCATTGCTACCTCCACACCCCGCGCGCTCGACCACCTGCCGGCCGGCAAGACGGCTGTCACCGGCTACCCCGTTCGCCCCGAGTTCTTCGCGCTCGACCGTGTCGCAGCCCGCGCCGCGCTCGGCATCCCCCCGGCCGACTCCCTCGTGGTCGTTGCCGGGGCCTCGCAGGGAGCCCGCGCCATCAACGAGGCGGTCTTCGCCGGCCTCGAATCGCTGCTCCACCGGGCGTATCTCGTCCACGTCACCGGTGATGCCGGCTACGCCGAGGCTGCCCGCCGCCGCGATGCGCTGCCGCCCGCCCTCCGCGAGCGCTACCTGCCCGCCGCCTTCCGCGATGACCTCCCCGCCGTCATGCTCGCCGCCGACCTCGGGGTCTTCCGCGCCGGCGCGTCCATCCTCGGCGAGCTCCCGGCTGCCGCCCTCCCGGCCATCCTCGTCCCGGGAACGTTCGCGGGCGGCCACCAGCGCGACAACGCCCGATGGCTCACCGACCACGGCGCCGCCCGCCTGGTCGAAGAAGCCGACCTTGCCGCGCTCCCCGGCCTCGTGGCGGGGCTGCTCGACGACCCCGCAGCCCTCGCCGCCATGCGCGAGGCCTCGGCGGCGCTCGCCCGGCCCGATGCGGCTGCCGCCATCGCACGCATCCTGCTGGAGGTGGCGAAGTGACCGCCGACGCCATCCCCGGCCCGGTCCATCTCGTCGGCATCGGCGGCATCCACATGTCGGGCATCGCCATGCTCCTGCTCGAACGGGGCATCGCCGTCAGCGGCAGCGACCTCCGTCCTTCGCACCTGACCGAGGAGCTCCGCCGTCGCGGCGCGACCATCTTCGAGGGTCATGCCGCCGAGCACCTGCTGCCCGGCACGGTCCTCGTCGTGCACACCGCCGCTGCCCGGCCGGATAACCCCGAGCTCGAGGAGGCGCGCCGCCGTGGGATCCCTGTCATCCTGCGCGCCGAAATGGTGGCCCGCCTGCTCGCCGGCAAGCGCCTCGTGGCCGTTGGGGGTTCACACGGGAAAACCACCACCTCCAGCCTGGTCGCCTTTATCCTCGCCCGCGCCGGCCTGCGCCCGATGTACCTGCTCGGCGGCGAAAGCCCCGACCTCGGCGGGCACGCTGCCTGGGGCGAAGGCGAGGTCGCCGTCGTCGAAGCTGATGAATACCGGCGCGCCTTCCTCGAGTACACACCCTCGATCGCCGTCATCACGAACGTCGAGCCCGACCACCTCGACGACTACGGCAGCGAAGCCGCCTATCGCCAGGCCTTCATCGATTTCGCCCGCAGGCTCCAGCCCGGCGGCCTCCTGCTCGCCTGCGCCGACGACCCCGGCGCCCGCGCCGTCTCCGACATCGTCGGCGACGACCCCATCCACCTCGAGACCTACGGCACCCAGGGGGTCCGCTACTGGCAGGCGTCCGATATCGCCTTCTCGCCCGAGGGGGTCACCTTTACCCTCCACCGGGGAGGAACGCCCCTCGGGACCCTTACTGCCCGGACCCCCGGCATCCATTTCGTCCGTAACGCCACGGCCGCCGCCGTCGTCGCACTCCACCTCGGCGTCGAATTCCCCGAAGTTGCCGCCGCGATCGCCGACTTCCGCGGGGCCCGCCGGCGGTTCGAACGGGTCGGCGAAGCCGGCGGCATCCTCGTCATCGATGACTACGCCCACCACCCGACCGAGGTCGAAGCGGCCATCGCAACCGCCCGCAACGCCTTCCCCGGCCGCCGGCTCATCGCCATCCATCAGCCGCACACCTACAGCCGCATCGCCTACCTCTGGGATGACTGGCTCACCTGCTGGGAAGGGCTCGATGCGCTCGTCATCCTCGAGACCTACGCCGCCCGGGAGGACCCGCTCCCCGGGCGTGGCGCCGCCGACCTCGCAGCCGCCATCACCGCACCGGCTGCCGCCTACGCCGCCACCCCGGCTGAGGCGGTCGCCGCCGCCCTCCGCCTCGGCCGCCCCGGCGACATCATCCTGACCATCGGCGCTGGCGACGTAACCGAGCTCGGGCCGATGCTCCTGGAGGCGCTCCGGTGACCGCCCTCGACCGCCTCGCCGCGGCCCTCGCCCCCATCGGCGAACTCCGCCCGGGTGAGCCGCTCGCCCGCCATACGACCTTCGGCATCGGCGGCCCGGCCGACCTCTTCTTCATCGCCCGCGACGCCGAGGGCCTCGGCCGCGCGCTGCTCGCCGCCCGCGATGCCGGGGTCCCGGCGTTCATCCTCGGCTCCGGCAGCAACATCCTCGTCGCCGATGCCGGCATCCGGGGGCTGGTCATTAGCAACCGCGCCCGCACTGAGGAGGTCGACGATGCCGTGGTGCGCATCGAGAGCGGCGCCAGCTTCGCCGCCTTCGCCCGGCGCATGTGCCGCCGCGGCCTCGCCGGGCTCGCCTGGGCGGTCGGCATCCCCGGCACCCTCGGCGGCGCGGTGGTCTACAACGCCGGCGCCTACGGCGGCTGCCTGGCCGATGTCCTCCGGCGGGCCCGCATCCTGCTCCCCTCCGGCCGCGCCGAATGGGTCGACGCCGGCGACCTCCATCTCGTCTACCGCGGCAGCGCCTTCACCCGCGGCCAGCTGCGCGACCAGGCCGTGCTCGCCTGCGAGCTCGAACTCGCCCCTGGCGACCCCGCCGTCCTCCTCGCCCGGGCCGCCAGCTACGACCAGAAACGCCTCGCCGCCCAGCCGCGCGGCCGCTCCGCCGGCTCCACCTTCAAGAACCCGCCCGAGGCGCCCGCCTGGAAACTCATCGAGGCAGTCGGCATGCGCGGGATGCGCCGCGGCGACGCCGCCGTCTCCGAAAAGCACGCCAATTTCTTCGTGAACGAAGGCAACGCCAGTGCGGCCGATGTCCGCTGGCTCATCGATGAGGCCCGCCGCCGCATCTTCGAACAGTTCGGCATCACGCTCGAGCCGGAAGTCCAGCTCGTGGGGGAATGGGCATGAGCCGCCAGCGCGTCGCGGTCATCTTCGGCGGGCGTTCCGCCGAGCACGAAGTCAGCATCGTCTCGGCGCGCAGCGTGATGGCCGCCCTCGACCCCGTCCGCTGGGAGGTGGTGCCCATCGGCATCAGCCGCTCCGGCGCCTGGCTCACCCCGGTGGAGACGCGCGCCGCCCTCGAAGCCGGCGCCGTCGCCTTCCGCGAGATCGGCCGCCCGCTCCTCCACGCCGGCGAGGCCCTCGCCGCGCTCGCCGCCTGCGACGTCGCCTTCCCGCTCGTCCACGGCACCTTCGGCGAGGACGGAACCCTCCAGGGGCTGCTCGAAATGGCAGGACTGCCCTACGCCGGCGCCGGTGTCGCCGCCTCGGCCATCGGTATGGATAAGGCCCTCATGAAGGCGCTCTTCCGTGAAGCGGGGATTCCCGTGGCCCGCTATTCCGTGATCCGATCATGGGAGTATACACTTCACCAAAATATGTCTATCGAGCTCATCGAAGAAGCGATCGGCTACCCCTGCTTCGTCAAGCCCGCCAACGGCGGCTCCAGCGTCGGCATCACCAAAGTCCGCTCGCGCGAAGACCTTCCCGGGGCGTTCGCGGCCGCCTTCGCCTGGGACGACAAGGCAGTCGTCGAACAGGCCATCGTCGGCCGGGAGCTCGAATGCTCCGTGCTCGGCAATGAGCAGCCCGAGGCCAGCGTCGTCGGCGAAATCGTCCCCGACCGCGAGTTCTACGATTACGCCTCCAAGTACGACCCGGCCTCCCGCACCGAGCTCTACATCCCCGCCCCCATCACCCGGGCCGTGGCCGATGACGCCCGCCAGCTCGCCCTCCGCATGTACCAGGTCATGGGCTGCGAAGGCTACGCCCGGGTCGACTTCTTCCTGACGACCGACGACCGCCTCATCGCTAACGAGGTCAACACCATCCCGGGCTTCACCAGCATCAGCATGTATCCGAAGCTCTGGGAAGCCTCCGGGTTGCCCTACCGCGACCTCCTCACCCGCATCCTCGAGCTCGCGCTCGAACGTCACCAGCGGAGGAACGCCCGGTGATCATTCGACGCAACCGCCAGCAGCAGCCCGGCGTGGTCCGCACTATCATCCGCCGCAGCCGCCCGGCGGTTGGCCAGTCGCGGCCCCGGACCATCGTCCGGCGCTCCGCACCGATCATCGGCGTCGGCGTCCTCCCCTCGCCACGCGAGCACCGACGCCGACTCCCGTGGCCTTCCCGCCGCTTCTTCCTGCTGGCTGCAGCAGGCGGCCTCGCCCTCGGTCTCGTTGCCGGCGCAGCCTGGCTCTACCGGGCGCCGTACTTCCGGGTCTCCACCGTCGAGGTCGTCGGCGCCGAGCGGATGAGCCCCGCCACCGTCGTGACTGCCACCAACGCCCTTGGCGAAAGCATGTTCACCGCCGACCTCGCGGCCATCCAGCGCTCCGTTTACGCCCTCCCGCTCGTCTCCTCCGTGCGCGTCGAACGCGATTGGCCGGCCGCCATCCGCATCGTCCTCGAAGAGCGCCGCCCCTGGGGCACCTGGGAGCAGGCCGGCGTCGCCTACATCATCGACCGCGAGGGCGTCGTCCTCGGGGTCGGCCGCGCGCCCGAGGGGGCACCGGTCATCCGCAGCTCCGAGCCTGGCTCCCGCATCGTCGGCGACCGCGTCGACTATCAGGCCGTCGATGCCGCCGCCGAGATCGCCGAGCGCCTGCCGCGCGAGCTCGGCACCACCGTCGCCGAAGTCGCCTTCATCAAGGGCAAGGGCGTCCAGGTCACCACGGCCGATGGCCAGGTCGCCCTCTTCGGCGATTCCAGCTCAATCGCCTACAAGCTCGCGGTCTGGGCGGCGCTCGCCGCCGAGGCCCGCCAGCGCCAGATCCCCTACACCACCATCGACCTCCGCTACGGCAACCGCCCGGTGCTGCAGTAGGGGTTGGAGGAAAGGAGCAGCCAGTGCGCCGCAGAACCACCGTCGCAGCCATCGATGTCGGCTCTACCAAGGTCGCGGTCGTCGTCGGCGACCTCGGCGAAACCGGCGAGACGCGCATCCTCGGTGTCGGCGTCGCCCCCGCCGCCGGGCTTTCCCGGGGCGTGATCGACAACATCCAGAGCGCTCGCGATGCCATCGCCGTGGCCGTCGAAAAGGCCGAACAGGCCTGCGGCATGCGCATCCTCTCGGCGGTCGTCGGCATTTCCGGCGGCCACATCGCCAGCCAGAACAACCGCGGCATCGTTGCCATCCCCGACCGCACCCGTCCCATCTCCGCCGACGACCGCCAGCGGGTGCTCGAGGCGGCCGGCCAGGTGGCCATCCCGACCAACCGCCAGGTCATCCACGTCGTCCCGCGCGCCTACTGGGTCGAGGGAACCGAACAGGTGAGCGACCCCGTCGGCATGTACGGCTCCCGCCTCGATGCCGAGGTCCACATCGTCAGCGGGGCGGTGTCGGCCATCCAGAACCTCACCAAGTGCGTCGAGGGCGCCGGCGTCCAGGTCGATGACATCATCCTCGAAAGCCTCGCCTCCGCCGAAAGCGTCCTGGAAGAGCAGGAGAAGCAG
This sequence comes from Tepidiforma sp., assembly GCF_034433535.1. Taxonomy (GTDB): domain Bacteria; phylum Chloroflexota; class Dehalococcoidia; order Tepidiformales; family Tepidiformaceae; genus Tepidiforma. Next base: position 21,363 of record NZ_DAOUAO010000057.1, on the reverse strand, counting down.
CAGGGGGTCGCCCTCGTCGATATCGGCGGCAGCACCACCTCCATCGCGGTTTTCGATGAGGGCACTGTCGCCCATACCGCCTGCCTGCCCATCGCCGGCTCCCACCTCACCCACGACCTCGCTCGTGTCCTTCGCTGCCCCTGGGAGAGCGCCGAGCAGGTCAAGTGCACCGTCGGGGCCGCCTACGCCGAGCCCTCCATGGCCGGCGAGACGGTCGAAATCCACGCCTTCGGCACGCAGACGCAGAAGCTCGTCCCGCTCGAGCACGTCTGCGCCATCCTCCAGGCCCGCACCGAGGAGATCCTCGAGATGGTCGCCGTCGAACTGAAACGCGTCGGCTACCTCGACCGTATCGCGGCGGGGCTCGTCTTCACCGGGGGCACCAGCCAGCTCCGCGGCCTCGCCGAGGTCGCCGAAAGCCGCCTCGGCATCCCGGCCCGCATCGGTCGCCCGCACGGCTACTCCGGCCTCTCCGACCTCATCGGCATGCCGGCCTACGCCACCTCCATCGGCCTCGTCTCCTACGCCCTCCGCAACCGCGAACGCCTCGGGGAAGCCATCGGCCCCGCCTTCGATGTCCCCGTCGGCAGCTTCTTCCAGCGAATCCTGCGTCTTGGGAGGTCGCTTATCCCGCAGTAGCCCGCCGAACCCGCCGCCCATCCACCCGGCCAACGCCAATCACAGCCTCATTCGCGAAAGGGAAGGACACCGAAATGAGCATGCGCTACGACACCGAACTGCTGCCCGATATCAAGGTCATCGGCGTTGGCGGCGGCGGCTGCAACGCCGTCAACCGGATGGTCCGGGCCAAGATCCCCGGCGTGCAGTTCATCGCCGTCAACACCGACGCCCAGGCCCTCGCCTCCTCCGAAGCGCCAACCCGCATCCGCATCGGCGAAAAGCTCACCAAGGGGCTCGGCGTCGGCGGAGACCCCACCCGCGGCGAGCGCGCCGCCGATGAAAGCCGCGATGAGCTCTACGACCTCCTCCGCGGCACCGAAATGGTCTTCGTGACCGCCGGGATGGGCGGCGGCACCGGCACCGGCGCAGCCCCCGTCGTCGCCGAGATCGCCAAGGATATCGGCGCGCTCACCATCGGCGTCGTCACCAAGCCCTTCCCCTGGGAGGGCGCCCGCCGTATGAAGCAGGCCGAAGAAGGCCTCGCCCGCCTGCGCGATAAGGTCGATACCCTCATCGCCATCCCCAACGGTCGCCTCATCGAAATTTGCCCCCCCAACGCCACCGTCGAAGAGGCCTTCGAGACCGCCGACGATGTGCTCCGCCAGGCCATCCAGTCGATCTCCAACATCATCAGCCAGAACGGCAGCATCAACCTCGATTTCAACGACGTCCGCACCACCATGAGCGAGGCTGGCCCCGCCCTCCTCGCCGTCGGCAAGGCCTCCGGCGAAAACCGCGCCATCGAAGCAGCCCGCGCCGCCACCACCAGCCCCATCCTCGACCAGTCCATCGAAGGCGCCCACAACGTCCTCTTCAACATCACCCACAGCGGCAACCTCGGTCTCCGTGAACTCGACATGGCCGCCCGCGTCATCGCCGAAGTGGTCGACCCGGCCGCCAACATCATCTTCGGCACCGTCGTCGACCCGCGCGTCGGCGATGAAATCCACATGACCGTGATCGCCACCGGGTTCGCGCCGCGCGCCGCCACCATCGGCGACCCCGTCGATGCCGCCGCCAGCCGCATCCGCGATTACAACCTGCCCGGTGTGGCCAACCTCGAGGACGCCGAGCTCCCGGCCTTCCTCCGCCGCAACATCCGCTCGCTGAATTCCGTCCGCCAGGAGCAGTCGGTCTACGCAGCAAAAATGGCTGAAAGGAGGTAGCCACCTAACCGAACGCGCAAAGTCCGGAAGGACACTCCCCCATCAGGGGAAGCGGGGGCTCGATGCAATGGGAGATGGCATCGAGCCCCGTGCTTTGTCGCGTCGGCTACCCCGCCGGTAGCTACCCCGCTTTCAGCCGGACCGGTAACGTATCACACTCCGCCGGCCGAACTCCACTGCCATCCCGGGATTCCTCATATCGCAATACATTATGTGCCGCCGGATCGGGCTCCCGTGCGGCCAGAACCCCCGCCGACGGCGTACCCAGGGCAGCGCACCACCGGCAGCGCCGGGTACTTGCGGAAGCGCGGGTCCTCGCGCGAGCGCTCGCACAGCCAGAACACCGAACCCTTCCCGCTGACCACCTGCCGCCCAAACGCGCACGTCGCGCACAGCCCCGGGTCATTGCCAGCCATGCCGCCATCCTACCCTCGCCCCGCCCTCCCCGCCCGCCGGGGCGTATGATGCGCCCACAATCTATCGCGAACATGGAGCGCATCTATTCATGGCAGGAGCTCTCGAAGGCATCCGCGTGCTCGACTGCACCCAGATCATCGCCGGCCCGCTCGCGGCGTCCCTCCTTTCCGAAATGGGCGCCGATGTGGTCAAGGTCGAACCGCTCGAAGGCGAACCCTGGCGCCTCCAGGCCGAAATCATCCCCGGAGAAAGCAAGAACTTCCTCGTCCAGAACCGCGGCAAGCGCGGCATCGCCCTCAACTTCAAGGACCCCCGCACCGCCCCTATCCGCGACCGCCTCATCGCCTGGGCCGATGTGCTCATTACCAACTACCGCCCCGGCGTCCCCGAGGCGCTCGGGATCGACTACGAATCGGCCCGCCGCATCAACCCGGCGATTATCTACGCCGAAAACACCGCCTTCGGAAAGCAGGGGCCCGACGCGATGCGGCGCGGCTACGACATCGTCGCCCAGGCGATGAGCGGGCTCAGCACCTCAAACCCCAACCTCCAGAACGGGCTGCCCATGCCGATCGCCTTTGCCCCCGCCGATGTGGTCACCGGCGTCGCCCTCGCCTGGGCGATTACCGCCGCCCTCTTCCACCGCCAGCGCACCGGCGAAGGGCAGGCCATCAACTCCAGCCTCCTGCTCTCCGCCCTCGCGCTCCAGGCAGGCGCACGCGAGGTCGTCGCTCTCGATGAGGACCTGCGCCAGCAGAAGCTGCAGCACCTGGCCGAGGCCCGTGCCCGCGGCGCCACCATGGAGGAGATCGTCCGCGAGCGCCGTCGCTTCGCTCCCGAGCTCACCGGCAACATCTACTACCGCCCCTACAAAACCAAAGACTCCTACCTGGTCGTCGGCTGCCTTGGCCCCGGGCCCCGCGCCCGCTTCCGCGAGGCCGTCGGCATCACCGACCCCCGCTACGAGCCCGGCTTCGACCCCGCCCGCCTCGCCGAGGTCGGCGCCGAACTGGTCCGCACCTGCGAGGAGAAGTTCCTCGAGAAGACCAACGCCGAGTGGCTCGCCCACCTCGAGGCGTTCGACATCGCCTGCGGCCCGGTCCGCTTCGTCGAGGAGCTCTTCGACGACCCCCAGGTGATCGCCAACGGCTACATCCAGGAGTACGACCACTCCCTCCTCGGTCCCCTGCGCGGCCCGGCGCCCATCGTCCAGATGAGCGCCACGCCCACCCGCATCCAGCGGGCCTCCCCCGCCCTCGGCGAGCACACCGCCGAGGTCCTCGCCGAAGTCGGCTTCACCGACGAGGAAGTTGCCGCCTTCGGCGCCGAAGGCCTCATCGGCCTCCGCTGACCCCTGGCCTACAGGATGAGCATCGCATCGCCGAAACTGTAGAACCGGTAGCGCTCGCGCACCGCCTCGCGGTACGCGCCGAGCACGAAGTCGGTCCCGGCGAAGGCGCACACCAGCATGACGAGCGTCGAACGCGGCAGGTGAAAGTTCGTCATCAGCACATCCACCGCCAGGAACCGGTCGCCCGGCAGGATCTTGAGCGAAGTCCAGCCCTCGTACGGGACGATCTCGCCGCGTTCCCGCGCCACGTGCTCCAGCGTGCGCACCACCGTCGTGCCGATGGCCACCACCCGCCGTCCCTCCGCCTTCGCAGCACGGATGGCCGCCGCTGCTTCAGCGGGAACCGTGATGTGCTCTGCATGCAGGTCGAACTCGCGGGGGTCGTCGACATTCACTGGCTTGAAGGTGCCCGGCCCGACCTCGAGCGTGACAGCGACCCGCCCGATGCCCGCCCGCTCCAGCCGCTCGAGCAGCTGGGGGGTGAAGTGCAGGCCGGCGGTCGGCGCAGCAGCGCTCTTCGCCTCCCGCGCGTATACCGTCTGATACCGCTCGGGGTCGCCGCGGTAGCCCCGGATGTAGGGCGGCAGCGGCACCTCCCCCACGGTTGCCGGGTCGAACGCCCGCTCGAACTCCAGTGTGACCGTATCCCCCGTGCGGCCGACTGCGGTGGCCCCCAGCTCACCTTCGCGGGTTCCAAAAACGAACCGCCGGCCCGGCGACCCCTGCCGCGACGGCTTCATCAGCACCTCCCAGCGCCTATCCGTGAACGGCCGCACCAGCAGCACCTCGACCGTCCCCCCGGTATCGCGCCGCCGACCGAACAGCCGCGCCGCCATCACGCGCGTGTCGTTCACCACCAGCAGGTCCCCCGGCCGGAGCAACTCCGGGAGGTCGCTGACCACATGATGGCGCACCGTCCGGGTGGCGCGGTCGAGCACCATGAGCCGCGCCGCATCGCGCGGCTCCACCGGCTCCTGCGCAACCAGCTCGTCGGGAAGCTCGAACGCGAAATCCTCCGTCCGCATACCTCCAGCATTGCGCCTTCATCGCCAGCGATCTACGGTGCCCCCATGGCTTCCGACCCCGCCAGCCGGCTTTCGAACCAACCCGGCGAGCCCGCCGATGCCCACGCCCCGCTCTCCATCGACCGCAGCGCCATTCGCCGCGTCTCAGGTGAACAGGTCGAAATCGAACGCTCCGCCATTGCCGTCGCCGCCTTCGACCGCGGCACCATCCGCCAGTCCGATGCAGCGGTGATCGCCGGCCGCTCCGTCGCGGTCGATGAGGTCCGCGTCGGCATCCTCGTCGCTCCCGTCGTCCGCGGCGAAGTCCACACCCTGCTCGATATGCGCTCCGCTGTCGCTATCGGCTTCGGGATGGTGCTCGGGAAGGCCCTGCTGGCCGCGCTCCGGGCCCTCGCCCGGAAGCTGGCCCCCTGGCCTCCGCCTCGCCAATGACAACCGGCGCCGCGGCGTCCGTCCGCAGCTGGCCGCACGCCGCCGAGATCTCCGTCCCCTTCTCGACCCGCACCGTGCAGTTGACCCCCGCCTCCCGCAGCACCCGCTCGAAGGCGAGCACCTGCCGCCGGGCCGGCCGGGCGAACCCCCCCGCCGTCGGGTTCACCGGGATGAGGTTGACGTGTGCGCCCGTGCCCCGCACGAGCCTTGCCAGCTCCCGCGCCGTGGTCTCGCTGTCGTTCACGCCGGCAATCAGCGCGTACTCGAACGTCACCCGCCGACCCGTGCGCACGAAATAGCGCCGGGCCGCCGCCATCAGCTCCGACACCGAATGCGGGCCGGCCGTGGGCACCAGCCGCCGTCGCAGCGCATCGTTGGGCGCGTGCAGCGAAATCGCCAGCCCAACCTGCAGGCCCTCGCCTGCCAGCCGGTCGATGCCGCGCACCACGCCGACCGTCGAGATCGTGATGTGCCGCTGCCCGAGCCCGAACGCTCGCGGGTCCGTCAGGATGCGCACCGCCCGGATGGTCTCGGCGTAGTTCGCGAGCGGCTCGCCCATGCCCATGAAGACCACATTCGTGACGTGCTCTCCCCGGTCGCGCAGCAGCCCCGCCACAGTCACCACCTGCGCCACGATCTCGGCCGCCCGGAGGTTCCGCTCGAAGCCCATCTGACCCGTCGCGCAGAACACGCAGCCCATCGCGCACCCCGCCTGCGTCGAAACGCAAACCGTCGAACGCGGGTGCCTGCCGCCTTCCGCGGGGTACTGCATCAGGACGGTTTCGATGAGCGTCCCATCGGTCATTGCCAGCAGCAGCTTGGTGGTGAGCCCGTCCTCGCTCACCACCCGCCGAACCTCTCGCGCGGGCGTCACCGTCGCCAGCTCCGCCAGCCGTTCCCGCAGGCCGGCCGGCAGCTGCCGCGCTTCCTCGAACCCCCGGATGCCGTCGCGATACACGGCCCGCAGCAGCTGGTCGGCCCGATACCGCTCGCCCCCGGCCTCGAGAACCAGCGTGTCCACCTCAGCCGGCAGCATCCCGTACACCGAGGGCCGGTCCGCGTCGCTCATGCCAGCCCAACCCCCGCCGGGAGTTGACCCCGCAGGCCGGCCACAAACGCTCGCCCCGCGATACGCCGGCCGCCCGGCCGCTGAACCTCGCGCAATGCCAGCCAGCCCTCGGCAAAACGGACCGCCGGCTCCCCGCCGATGACCCGCAGGGCGCCCGCCTCCGCCGCACGGGCTTCCCCCGCCAGCACCTCCCCCCGCCAGATACGGAGGGGCTGCCCCTCGAACAGCACGAAGGCCCCCGGCCACGGGTCATACGCGCGCACCGCCCGCTCCGCCTCCTGGGCCGTCATGGAAGCCCGCAGGTGACCGTCTTCTTTGCGGAGCAGCCCGCAGGTGGTGACCAGGCGCTCATCCTGGGGCGTGGCCTGCAACTGGCCGGCCAGCCAGTCCGGCAGCACGCGCACCAGTTCCTGCGCCCCAAGCCCGGCAATCCTCGCCTCCAGCGTCCCGGTTGTGTCATCGGGACGAATCGGCTCTTCCACCTGCGAAATCACCGGTCCAGCGTCCATCTCCAATACCATTTCCATAATGCTCACACCGGTGACCGGGTCGCCAGCAAGAATCGCCGCCGCGATCGGCGATGCCCCGCGCCACCGCGGCAGCAGCGAAGCGTGTACATTCACGAACCCCCGCCGCGGCAGGTCGAGCACGGCCTGGGGCAGCAGCTTCCCGTAGGCCGCCACCACGCCCGCGTCGACCCCGGCCTCGCGCAGGGTCGTTCGGAACCCCTCATCGCGCATCGTCGCCGGCTGCATCACGGCGAGTCCCAGCTCCAGCGCGGCCGTCTTCACTGGCGGCGGCTGCAGTCGTCCGCCGCGCCCCGCCGGCCTGTCCGGCTGCGTCACCACGAGCGCAATATCGTGGCCTGCGGCGTGCAGCGCCCGGAGCGTCGGCACCGCGAACTCCGGCGAGCCGAAGAACGCCAGCCGCTCGCTCATCGCCGCCACCGCTGCACGTCATAAAATCGGCCGGCGCCCGCAAACAGGACACCGTCCGTGATATCCCGCAGCCCGGCCGGGCGCGCCCAGACAGCGCTCACGTACAGGAGGACCACGCTCGGCTGCACCCCCTGCCACACCTCCTGCACTTGCCGGTAGGCATCCTTGCGCACTTCGATGTCCGGCGACGTCCGCCCGCGCGCGATCAGGTCGTCCATCACCGCGTCCTCGAAGTTCGCCAGGTTCAGCCCGGCAGCACCCAGCTGCGAACTGTGCCAGCCGAAGTAGAGGTCCGGGTCCGGTCCCTGGTCCCAGGCCACGATCGCTGCCTCGTACTTCCGCTCCTGCAGGAAATCGCGCCGCAGCACCGAGAACGTCGTGCTGGCGACCGCCGCCCGCATGCCCAGCTGTTCGAGCTGCTTCGCCGCCGCCGAAGCCAGCGCCACCCGCTCCGGCGCGGTATCCACCCTGATGGTGAAGCGAAATTCGCGTCCCTCCTGCACCAGGATCCCGGTGGTGGGGTGCGGCGTCCAGCCGGCCTCCTCCAGCAGCCGCTTTGCCTCGGTCAGGTCTGGAGTCCGCGTGTCGAACTCGCCCGCATAGGCCCACGTCTCCGGCGGCACCGGCGAGCCCGAAGGCGTCGCGGTCCCCTGGTACACCTCCCGGGCGAGGCCCTCGCGGTCGAGGGCGAGCGAAATCGCCCGACGTACCCGTTCATCCCGGAACAGCGCATTGCTGTTGTTCAGGTAAAGAATGGCCGATTGGGAGGTCATCGGCGTCGAGAGCGTCTTGCCCTCGAGCCCTGTCAGCCCCGCGACTGAGCCCCCGGCTGACTCCGGCCGGAGGAACAGGCCGTCTACCGCGCCTTCGGCAAGTGCCTGTCGGGCCCGTTCGGCGTCCGGGTAGAACCGGAGGACCATCCGGTCGATCCCCGGCCTGCCGAGGTGATACGCCGGGTTCGCCGTCAGCGTCGCAGCCTGGGAATCCAGCGATTCGAGCCGGTACGGCCCGCTCCCCACGGGCCGGGCATTGAACGGGTCGTTCTCCAGCGCATCGGCCGACTTTCCGCCGAGCAGGTGTTCCGGCAGGATGCCGACCGTCGCAGTCCTGGCGAGAAAGGGCGCCGAGGGCTGCCGCAGCCGGAGCACCACGGTCCGGTCATCGGGCGTCTCCACCTCCACCCCGAGCCACCCTTCCGCCAGCGCGGGGTCGCCAAAGCCCGGGTCTTTCAGGATGCCGACGGTGAACGCCACGTCGCGGCTGGTCACCGCCTCCCCATCGTGCCAGCGCGCGTTCGAACGAAGTCGAAACGTATACACCGTTCCACCGTCAGAGACCTCCGGCGCCTCCGCCGCGAGGTCGGGAACCGCCTGGCCATCCGGGCCAATGCGCATCAGCCCCGAGAACACCAGCGCCGAGAGGTCGCGGTCGACCTCATTCGCATTCACGTAGAGCGGGTTGATGCGCTGCCACGTGCCGACAACCGCTTCGCTGTAGCTCGTGCCGCCCGGCAGTACCGCCCGTTCGTTGCCCGTCAGCCGCAGGCCCAGGGCCACCGCGGCCGCCACAGCAGCCAGGACGAGGCTCGCGACGAAGACGAACGAGCGGCGCGAGCGGGCTCCGCCGTCACGGTTCATTGGCCCCTTACTGCCACTCCACGCTCAGGAACGAGACGAAGATGAAGACAATCACCAGCATGATGGTCGCCTGGAAGAGCGTCCGCTCCAGGCCCCGCTTGGTGCGGTACACGGAGCCGCCCGACATCCCGCCGAGCGCGGCGCCAAAGCCGCTCCCTTTCACCTGCAGCAGCACTACCAGGATGAGCAGCGTCGAAACCAGGATTTGAAAAAGGTTCATCAACATTGGGGTCACCGGGAAATCACGAGCGGCTCAGGCGCCGACGCCGACCGCTTCGTTTCGACAGCAAGGGAATCGCGTTGATCGTACAACCGCATGATGGTAGCTGCGAGCTTCTCCGGGTCATGACGGTAACGGTTCTCTTCCGCAACCACGTCGGCCTCCACCAGCCGCACCCACGGGTGCGCCCGCTGCAGCTCACCGAGGGAGATGCGCACGGCCTCCGCGTGCCACGCCTCCGGCAGGGCGGGCGCGATGTTGTTGTTGGCGAGCACCACCTGGACAATCCCCTGCCCCGCATGCCGCTCCAGGGCGGCGATATGCTCGGCCACCCCGAAGCCGTCGGTTTCGCCGTGCTGGGTCGCCACGTTGCAGACGAACACCCGTAGCGCCGACGTCTGCTGAATCGCCTTGCGGATGCCTTCAACCAGCAGGTTCGGCAGCACGCTCGTGTAAAGGCTCCCCGGCCCGATCACCACCATGTCAGCATCGAGGATCGCTCGGACGGCATCCGGGTGCGCCTCCGCATCCGGCGGGTTGAGGAACACCTCGCGAATCGCCGCGCCCCGCTCGGTGATGTTGTGCTCGCCGTGCACCACCTCGTCCTCGTGCGTCCGCGCGCTGAGCGTCACATCCTCCAGCGTCGACGGCAGAATCGTGCCGCGCACGTTCAGGACCCGGCTCGCCTCGTGGATGGCCGCCTCGAAGTTCCCGGTCACTTCCGACATCGCCACGATGAACAGGTTGCCGAAAGAGTGCCCCTCGAGGCCGGTCCCGTTTGTGAAGCGGTACTGGAACAGCTTCGACATCAGCGGCTCCGCCTCCGCCAGTGCGGCAATGCACTGGCGGAGATCCCCTGGGGCCACAACGCCGAATTCCTGCCGCAGCCGTCCCGTGCTGCCGCCGTCGTCGGCCACAGTCACGATGGCCGTGAGGTTGGACGTGTGATTCTTGAGCCCGCGCAGCAGGGTCGAAAGTCCCGTGCCGCCGCCGATGGCCACGATTTTCGGGCCGCGGCTGAGGAACCGCTTCGCGTAGATCGCTTCTGCCAGGTTCTGGTCGCGCCAGTCGGGCCGCACGAACGCGTATAGCAGCGACCGGTTCAGCTGCCAGACCGCCACGCCCACCGTCGTCAGCGACGCCGCAATGAACAGCAGCCCTCGCATCCAGCGCGGGATGAACTGCAGCGTGAGGTAGTAGAAAATGCCCGGCAGGGGCGCCTGAAGATACGCCTCCCGCAGCAGGTAGGCCAGGCCGAGCCCCATCAACGCCACACCGAAGAGCAGCAGCAGGAGCCACCGCTTGATGTGCATCCCCGGGTAGAGCCACTTCAGCGCGGAGTGGTCCCGGATGCGCCGGAGCGTCATGGAACGCAAGGATACCACCCGGGCTGGTTTTGGTTGATCCGCCTGATCACTTCTTCAGCTCCCGTTCCAGAAGCTCCCCCACCACCTGGGCGTTCGCCCGCCCTCGCGTTTCGCGCATCACCTGCCCGATGAGGAACTTGAGCGCCGCCTCCTTGCCGGCGTGATAATCGGCCACCGCCTTCGGGTTCGCGGCGATTGCCCGCTGCACCGCGCCCGCGAGCTCGTCCGCGCCACTGATCTGCGCGAGCCCCTGCTCAGCGATGATCTCGCCGGCGCCCCTCCCCGAGGCGGCCATCTGGTCGAAAACTTCTTTGCCCACGAGCTGCGTCACCGTCCCGTTGGCGACCGCCTCAATCAGCTCGGCCAGCGCCGCCGGCGCCAGCGGAAAGCGGTCGATCTCCGCCTCGTTAGCGTTGAGCCAGCGCGCGACCTCCCCGAGCATCCAGTTCGCCGCCAGTTTCGCCCGGCGTCCCTCATCGCCCGTGAGCGCCGCTGCCAGTGCATCGAAATACTCCGCCCGCGCCCGGTCCTCCGCGAGCGTGTGCGCCTCGTAGTCGCTCAGCCCCATTGCACGGTAGCGCGCAACCCGCTGCGCGGGCAGCTCAGGCAGCCGCGCCCGCACCCGCTCGACGAATGCCCGGTTCAGCTTCAGCGGAGGCAGGTCGGGCTCGGGGAAATAGCGGTAGTCATGCGCGTGTTCCTTGCTCCGCTGGCTGACCGTCTCGCCGCGCTCATCCGACCACCCGCGCGTCTCCTGAACCACACGGCCGCCCGCCTCGAGGACCGCCACCTGCCGCCGCTCTTCGAACAGCAACGCATCGTGCACCGCGCGGAAGCTGTTCATGTTCTTGATTTCGACCTTCGTGCCGAACTCCCGCTCACCCTTCCTCCGCACCGAAATGTTGGCGTCGCAGCGGAAGTTCCCCTCCTCCATATTCGCTTCGCTGACGCCGATGTACCGCAGGACCTGCCGCAGCCGAACCAGGTACTCCCGCGCCTCCGCGGCGCTCCGGATGTCGGGTTCGCTGACGATCTCCATCAGCGGCGTCCCCGAGCGGTTGACATCGATCAGCGTGTAGGCCTCGCCCGTTACAGGGTCGACGCGATGCAGCAGCCGGGCCGTGTCCTCCTCCATGTGAACGCGCGTGATGCCGATCCGTCGAACCCCGCCGTCGACCTCCACCTCCAGCCACCCGTCCCGGCAGATCGGCAGGTCGTACTGCGAGATCTGGTAGCCCTTCATCAGGTCCGGGTACGGGTAGTTCTTGCGGTCGAACTTGCTGAACTCGGCGATGGTGCAGTTCAGCGCGAGCCCGGTCAGTACGATCCCCTCAATCGCCTTCTCGTTGATCACCGGCAGCACGCCGGGCATCCCCAGGCAGACCGGGCAGACATGGGTGTTTGGCTCCGCGCCCGAGTAGTCGGCGCTGCAGCCGCAGAACATCTTGCTCGCCGTCGTGAGCTGGCAGTGCACCTCCAGCCCGATGACTGTTTCGTACCCGGTCGCTACTGCCGTCACGCGTCCTCTCCGTGTAGTGCCACGCCTCCCGAGTATAGGCCGCCCGTCCCCCACGGGGTAATCCGCGAATTCCCGGATCAGGTACTGGCCATCACGCCGTGTCTATTCGGCCGCCGCCTTGATGGCGAGGCGAATGGCGACGAGGACCAGCGCTCCCGCCAGCGCCCGCAGGATAACGCCGCCCTGCAGGCGGTGAGCCAGCCGAGCACCCACCTGCGCCCCGGGGATCGCCCCGGCCGAAAGGAGCACCGCCTGCAGCAGCGAGCGGTCCCAGCCGATGACCCCCTGCGCGAAGTGCACCGCCGTGCCCTCGGCCGCCATGAACGCGAGCACGAAATGCGAGGTCGCCGCCGCGATGTGCACCGGGAAGTGCAGCACCGTGGCCATGATCGGCACGTGGATTATCCCGCCGCCGATACCCAGCAGGCTGCTCACGAACCCCACCGCCGTGCTGATCAGCAGGCCCTTCCACAGGTGGTAGCTGTACACGAAGGTGTTGCCGTGGATATCCCGCACCTGCCGGCGAACGACTCCCCGCCCGCGGACCGGCTCCACGATGCCCTGCACCTGGGGCCGAAGCAGCAGGTAGAGCCCCACCGCCCCGAGCAGCAGCGCGAAAATCGCGTCGAACAGCCGCCGCGGCATGAACCCCACCACGATCGCCCCGGCGATCGCCCCGGGGAACGTGCCGGCAACGAACCACCACCCGGAGCGGTAGTCGATCCGCTTTTGCAGCCCGTAGGCAATGCTGCCGGAAGCCGCATTTGCCGCGACCACGAACAGCGAAATCGCCGTGATCGTCTCGGGGTCCTTGTCGGGGTAGAGCAGCAGCAGGATCGGCACCAGGATGAACCCGCCGCCGGCCCCGACGAGCGTCCCGAACGCCCCGACGGCGAACCCCAGCAGGACCAGCAACAGGTCAGAAACTTCCAGCGTGAGCCCCCGGCGCGCGGATGCGCAGAGTTTCCCCCCGCCTGACCTGTGGATCCACCCGCCCGGCCACTCCTAGACCGGGATGCCCGCGTCGTCCGGGTAATCCGCCCTGCGCCGGAAGGCCCGGCCGCGCAGCCGGTCGAACCAGCTCCCCATGCGGTCCTGCAGGTGCGCCAGCCGCCGCTCGATCCGCCCCCGCAGCCAGCTTCGGGTCGAGCCCAGCTCTCGGTAACGCGAGTAGCGCTCCTCCAGCCGCCGGGAGCCGCGCTTCCGCCGAAGCCGCGCCAGCTCCCGCAGCACCGCCCGGCGCAGCAGCGCGGCCGCCGCAGCGTGGTCGGTGTGGGCGCCCTCCCCGGGCTCCGGAACCGTGTGGTCCACAATGCCCAGCCGCAGGCAGTCGTGGGAGGTCAGCCGCAGCCGTTCGGCCACATCGGGCGCTCCGGCCTCGCCGCCCTCGAGGATCGCAGCCGCGTCCTCCGGCCGGATTACTTCGTACACCGCGTTATCGAGCATCAGCACCCGGTCGGCGACCGCCATGGCCATCGCTGCCTCCGAGTTCCCTTCCCCGGTGATCACCGCGACCGTTGGCGATGCGGTCGCCAGCATCGCCTGCATGCAGCGCGCGATGGCCGCGCCCTGGCCCGCTTCCTCTGCCCCCAGAGAGGGGTCGGCGCCCGCCGTGTCCACCAGCGTGACGACCGGCAGCCCCAGCTTCGAGGCCAGCCGGAACGCCCGCTCCGCCTTGCGGAACCCGGCCGGCCCGATGACGCCGGCCTGGTCATTGGTGTGCGGCCGCACCTGCCCGACCAGCACCACGGCCTCGCCGCTCAGCGAACCGATCCCGGCCACCACCGCCGGGTCGTCGCTCCCGGTCCGGTCCCCGCGCAGCTCAAAGAACCCGGAGGTCATCCGTTCGATGAAATCGCGCGCCGTCGGCCGCTGGGCATGCCGTGAAAGCTGCACCTGCTGCCACGCCGGCCGCGGCGTATGCACGACGCGCCCTTCCTTGCCCGGCCGTCCCCGCTCCACGGCACCGCCGCCCGTCAGCAGGTCGAGCAGCCCCGCCAGCGTTTCCCGCAGATTCGGCCGCGAAACCACCGCATCGACCAGCCCGCGCTGCAGGTGCGCCTCCGACGTGTGCGCCCCTTCCGGCAGCCCGTTCTTGGTTGTCTCCTGCAGTGCCCGAAGGGCGGCATACCCCACCAGCGCATTCGGCTCGGCGATCAGCACGTCCGCGAGGTTGATGAACCCCGAGTACGCCGAGCCCGTCGTCGGGTCGGTCAGCACGGCGATGTACGGCAGGCCGGCTCTCGCGTGCCGCCCCGCGGCCACGGCGATCCGCGGGCCCTGCATCAGCGCCAGCAGGCCCTCCTGCATACGCGTCCCGGAGGTCGAACAGACCAGCACCACCGGCACCCGCCGCGCGGCGGCCTTCTCGAACGCACGCGCCAGCCGCTCGCCCGCGGCCACGCCGATCGACCCGCCCAGGAACGCAAAATCGATGACCCCGATCACCACCTCGCGCCCGCCAATCCAGCCGGTCCCGGTCAGCGCCGCCTCGGTCAGCCGCGTGCGGCGCTGCTCCTGCACCACCCGCGACCGGTATGACTGCCGGCCCTGGAACGAAAGCGGGTCGATCGCCGAGACGCCGCGGTCATCCTCATGGAAGCTCCCCGCGTCGAGCAGCGTCGCCAGCCGCTCCTGCGCCGTCAGGTGGAAGTGGAACCCGCACGAGTGGCAGACCCGGAACCGTTCGTACAGACGCGAGCCTTCGAGGTTCGCCCCGCACGAAAGGCATCGCTCCGGCTGCCGGGCCGGCGCGGGCGCTGGTTCGCTCGCCTCCCTGCCAAAGATGCCGCGCAGTCCTTTCACCATGCTGCCAGTCTATCAGGCGTCATCGTCCGCGCCTGCCCGCTCCAGGACCCGGCGCGACTCGCCCTCTTCCCGCGGTCCAACGATGCCCTCCTCCTCCAGCCGCTCGATGATCTTCACCGCCTTCAGATAGCCGACCCGCAGCCGCCGCTGGAAGAGCGCCGGCGATACCCGCCGATGCTGGCCGGCCAGCACCCGCGCCTGGATCATCACCGGGTCATCCTCGTCGACTTCAATCTCCGCGTCGCCGCCGTTCTGCGCTGCGAGCGCCTCTTCCAGCAGCGCGTCGGCGGTCTCCGGGGCCAGGTCGCGGAAGCGCTCATCCTTCCAGAACTCGACCAGCCGCTCGACCTCCGCATCCGAGAGGTACACGCCCTGGATGCGGATCGGCTTCCCTGCATCGCGCGGCAGGTAGAGCATGTCGCCCCGCCCGAGCAGCTTCTCGGCCCCGCCCATGTCGAGGATCGTGCGCGAATCCGTCTGCGACGTGACCGCGAAGGCGATGCGCGTGGGGAAGTTCGCCTTGATGAGCCCGGTCACGACATCCACCGACGGGCGCTGGGTGGCCACGATGAGGTGGATCCCCGTGGCGCGGGCCAGCTGCGCCAGCCGGCAGATCAGCTTCTCGACCTCGAACGGCGCGGCCATCATCAGGTCGGCCAGCTCGTCGATGATCACCACCCAGTACGGCAGCCGCTTCAGGGTGCGCGGGTGCCTGTTGTAGCCGTCGATGTTCCGCACGCCCAGTTCGGCGAACTTCTTGTAGCGGGCCTCCATCTCGCCGACCACGGCCTGCAGCACGCCCACCACCTTGTCCATGTCGACGATGACTTCGCTGAAGGCCATGTGCGGGATGCCTGAATACCCGACCAGCTCCACCCGCTTCGGGTCGATCATCACAAAGCGCACTTCATCCGGGGTCGCGTTCATCATCAGGCAGGCGATAATGGCGTTCATGCAGACGCTCTTGCCGGACCCGGTGGCCCCCGCGATGAGCAGGTGCGGCATCGAAGCAAGGTCGGCCACCACCGGCGCACCGGCGACGCCCTTGCCCAGCGCGATCGCCAGCTTCGACTTGCGGGCCACGTCCGCGAACTCCCTGGTCTCCATCACGGCCCGGAGCGTCACCACGGTCGCGCTGTCATTCGGCACCTCGATGCCCACGATCGCCCGGCCCGGCACTGGCGCCTCGATGCGCAGGCTCGGCGCCGCCAGCGCCAGCGCGAGGTCGTTCTGCAGCGCCGTAATCTTGTTCACCCGTACCCGCGTCCGCGAAACCTCCACCCGCTCGGTCGTCGGCCGCCCGTCCGGCCCGAGCAGCGGCTTCCCCGATTCGTCCCGCAGCGGGACCTCCTTGTAGCGAATCTCCCAGCCTGGCTCGACCCCGAACTGCGTGACCGTTGGGCCCTCGTTGATCTCCACCACCGTGGCGTCGACGCCGAAGCTCGCCAGCGTATCGACGATCAGCTGCGCCCGCGCGGCGTTGTCGTGCCGCCGGCTGGTGCTGGGCTGGGGCGCGTTCAGCAGCTCGAGCGCGGGCAGGTGCCAGCCGCTGCGCGATTCCAGCGGCAGCCCGAGCTGCGCCGGTTCGGTCGGCGCCTCCTCCTCGCCCTCGGCGAAGGCCGACGGGAGGGTGTCCTCGTCTTCACCGGCCGGTGCTGCCGGTTCTTCGGGCGCAACCGCCGCCGGTGACGTCTCCGAGACAAGGCCGGCGCTGCCCAGCGCCGCAGCCGCCCCCGCACCAACGGTCGACACCGGGGCGCCCGGCTCGATCCGCGGCCGGAAGACCACCGGCGGACTCTCGAGTGCCGGCCCTGCCGGCGGCAGCTCACGGTACAGCTCGGCCCCGATCACCAGCTCCGCTTCGCGTTCCGGCCGCCGGAAGATGAACTGAATCCAGCGCCCCACCGCCGCAGCCGCGCGGTGCGGCAGCCTCCGCTCCCATGCCGTCTCGACCCAGGTGGGCACATTGACCGCCACCCAGCGCGTCGGGCCGGGTGCCAGCAGCACCGCCGCGATCACGAACAGGCTCAGCCACGCCACCTTGCCAAGGAAGCCGGCCACCAGCGCCTGCCCCACGCGCCCGCCCAGGCTCACCTCCGAGAAATCGACCGAACCCACCGCCCAGCGGGCCTCGTTCAGGCCGAGCAGTCCCCACGCAAAGAGCCCCAGCGCGACCACCCCCGCGGTCCGCCGCGCCAACAGGCGCCGGTCGAGGAACCAGCCGCGCCACGTCGCCACCGCCGCGTAGACTGCCCACCCGGCCAGCACCGCCAGCCCGAACCCGAGCGTCCGCAGCACCGCGTCCCGCACCCGTTCCAGCGCGGCCGCACCATCGAACAGCGCAACCCAGGCGATGACGCCCGCCGCGGCGAGTGCCGCCAGCCCCTCCTTCCACCAGCGCAACACCGGCCGCAGCGACCGGGTCGTCCTCCGGGCACTCCGCCGTGCTGCCGGACGGCGCCCCGGCCGGGTCCGGCTTTTCGTCACCCGTGCCGTCATCGACGCGCACCTCTCCCATCCCGGCCGCCTGCCCCCCGCTGGCCGCGGCCGCTGCGCCCGCCTCGTCTTGCCGACCTAGACCTCGACTGTCACGGTCAGCACCATCGGGCGCCTGCGCGTCTCATCATAGAGGAACTTGCTCACCGCGTCCCTGATCCGGGTGTTGATGTCGCCGAACTCGGCGTAGTGCTCGGCGCCGCGCAGCGCATTCGCCACCACGTCCTTCGTCCGCTCCACCAGGTCCTCCCGCTCGTCGAGGTCCACGAACCCGCGCGCCAGGATCTCCGCCGGCCGCTCGAGCGCGCCCGTCTGCTTGTCCACCGTCACGATGACCACCACCACGCCATCCGTCGAGAGGTGCGCCCGGTCGCGCAGGATGTGCTGGTCCACATCGCCGATGCCCAGGCCGTCGACGTAAACGTAGCTCGCCGGCACCCGTTCCCCGAGCCATGCCGCCTCCTCGTCGATCTCGAGCACGTCGCCGTCCGTCAGCACGAAGGCGTTGCCCGGCGGCACCCCGACCGACTCTGCCAGCCGCGCATGCACCACCAGGTGGCGGTACTCGCCGTGGATCGGCACGAAGTACTCCGGCTGCAGCAGGCCCTGGATGACCTTCAGCTCCTCCCGGCTGGCGTGCCCGCGCACGTGGATGTTCGAAACGCGGTTGTAGAGCACGTCCGCGCCCAGCCGGAACAGGTTGTCCACGTTCCGGTAGACGGCCTGTTCGTTCCCCGGGATGGGCGAGGCCGAAAGCACCACCGTGTCGCCCTTCATGATCTGGATGTGGCGGTGGTCGCCGTTCGCCATCCGCGTGAGCGCGCTCGTCGGCTCGCCCTGGCTCCCGGTGGTGACGACCACCAGCCGCGAGGGCGGCGTCGACCGCATCTCTTCGACGCCGATGATCACGCCCTCGGGCGCCTGCAGGTACCCCAGCTGCCGCGCCATCGCCACGTTGTCGATCATCGAGCGCCCGGTGACGAACACCTTGCGGTTCGTGAAAACCGCCGCGTCGATCACCTGCTGCACCCGCGAAATGAGCGAGGCAAAGGTTGCCACGATGACCCGGCCCTGCGCGTTCACCATGATGTTGCGCAAGGCCTCGCCCACCAGCTGCTCGCTCGGGGTGTAGCCGTCGACCTCGGCGTAGGTCGAATCCGCCAGCAACAGCAGACATCCCTCGGCGCCCACCTGCGCCAGCCGGATGAGGTCGGTGTGCTGGTCCATCACCGGCGTGTGGTCCAGCTTGAAGTCGCCGGTGTGCACCACCAGCCCCAGCGGCGTGCGGATGATCAGCCCGCACGCATCCGGGATCGAATGCGCCACCGTGAAAAACTCGACCTCGAACACCCCGGCCTGGATGACTTCGCCGGGGTTCACCACGTGCGTCTTCGCCTTCTGCCCCAGCCGATGCTCCTGCAGCTTCACCCGGATCAGCCCATCGGTCAGCCGGGTGCTGTACACCGGCACATCGAACTCGCGCAGGAAGTACGGGAGCGCACCCACATGGTCCTCGTGTCCGTGCGTCAGAAAAACCGCGCGCAGCTTCTCACTGTTCTGCCGGAGGTAGCTGAAATCCGGGATGACCAGGTCCACGCCCAGCATCTCCTCCTCCGGGAACATCAGCCCCACATCGACCACGATGATGTCGTCCCCGTACTCCAGCAGCATCATGTTGCGGCCGATCTCGCCGAGACCGCCGAGCGGAATCACACGCAGAGTTGTCTTAGTTGCCATGAAGGTCCTGTTCGAAGAGTGGAATTTGTCGCGCCTCACCGGACGGCGCAGGCGCTCGGGTGGGCACCTCGCTGACTGCCCGCATCGCCGGCGACCCGTCGCTCCCGGCTGCTGCCGGGGCGTCACCCGTTGCCGGCGTCACCGCGGGCGTGGTGAATGGAGCAGGTGCGGGCGTGCCGGTTCGCAGCCCGGCAAGCAGCCGCCCGAGCTGCCGGAAGTCCTCGAGGATCACCTCGCGCAGGTTGCCCTGGTGCAGCGCTGCCGCCGGGTGGTACATCGGCACCACCAGCCGCCCATCGACCTTCCTCGGCCGGCCGTGCACGCGCGAAATCGACTGCTGCGGGAACCAGCGCGCCATCGAAAACCTGCCCAGCGTCACGATCACCCGGGGGTCCACGAGGTCGATCTGCAGGTCGAGGTACTCCGCGCAGGCCGCGATTTCGCCCGGCAGGGGGTCGCGGTTGTTCGGCGGCCGGCATTTCAGCACATTGCAGATGTACACCTCATCGCGCCGCAGCCCGGCAGCTGCCAGCAGCTCCGTCAGGAACTGCCCGGCGGCACCCACGAACGGCCGCCCCTGCCGGTCCTCGTTCAGCCCCGGCGCCTCGCCGATGCACATGACCTCGGCGTCCAGCGGCCCCTCGCCGGGCACCGCGTGCGTTCGCGTTTCCGCGAGGGCGCACAGCTGGCAGGCCCGGATGATGCTGTAGAGCTCCTCCGCCCGCTCCTCGCGCGTCATCATGGCCGAACCGCCCCTGCCGCCGGCGAAGCAGCAGCCGCCGCCCGCAGCCGCCGGGTCGCTGTGACCAGCATCTGGACGCCGATCGCCGAGAGCACGACCGCGAACACCACCTGCAGCTCTCGCCCGCTGAGAATCGTCGCCAGCCCCGCCCCGGCGATCGCGCCCGGCACGGCTGCCGGGGCCAGCCAGCGCGCCGCCTGCGCATCCACCGTGCCCTGCCGGTAGTGCGTCAGCGCCCCCATCGCCGAGGCCAGCACAATCACCACCAGCGAGATGCCCTGCGCCTCGTGCTGGCCGATGCCCAGCACCACCACCATCGCCGGCACGAAGATGGCGCCGCCGCCCACGCCCAGCGCCCCGCTGGCGAGCCCGCCCGCCAGCCCGATGACCAGCGCGATCCCTGCCTCCAGCGCCTCGCCGGGGTGCACCATCCCCGCCCCCGGCTCGAACACCAGCAGGCGCAGCGAAACCGCCAGCAGGAACAGCCCGAACAGCTGCCGCAGCCGCAGCGCGGGCACCTTCATGGCGGCCTTCGCCCCGGCATACGCGCCGCTCAGGGCGCCCGCCGCCAGCCCCGCGAAGAGCACCGCATCGAAGTGCCCGGCAGCGCCGTAGAGCACCGCTGCCACCGCCGCCGTTGCCGTGATCACCACCAGCGAGGTCCCGTGCGCCACGTGCTGGCGCATCCCGAGCGGCCCGGTCATCAGCGGCACCATCACAGCGCCGCCGCCCCCGCCAAGCAGGCCGCTTAGCAGTCCCCCGGCAGCCCCGGCCGCCGCGCTCCAGCCCGCGCGTCGCCTGCTCACCCGGCCCGTCCCCCGGCCGGGGACCGCTTCGGCTGCACCAGCCATGCGAAGAGAATCCCGAGGAAGTACAGCGCGAACAGCGGCCCGGCCACGAACGTCTGCGTCAGCGGGTCCGGCGTCGGCGTCACGATCGCCGCAATCACGAACACGAGGATCACCGCGTACCGCCAGAACCCGAGCAGCTGCCGCGCCCGCACCAGCCCCAGCTTCGCCGCAACCGCCAGCACCATTGGCAGTTCGAACGAGAGCCCCACCCAGAAGATGATGCGCGTCACGAAATCCACGTACTGCCGAATGCCGATGACGTCCTGGATTTCGTCGCTCCCGAGGCTGAGCAGGAAGCCGAGCGAAGCCGGCAGGATCACCCAGTAGGCGAAGGCCATGCCGGCCAGCATGAACGCGGCCGCGCCAACCACCCCCGGCAGCAGGATCTTCCGCTCACGCGGCGTCAGCCCCGGCACGATGAACGCCAGCAGCTGATAGACCACCACCGGCGACGCCACGATAAGCCCGCCGTACAGGCCGATCTTGACGATAATCCCCACCCGGTCCGTCGGCGAGAAGCTCGAAACCTGGAAGTCGTCCACCCGGCTCCGCGCCGGCGCCATCATCCAGCCGAGAATCGTCTCCCAGAAATAGAAACAGAGGATGACGCCCACCAGCACCGCCAGCCCGCTGACCATCACCCGGTAGCGGAGCTCCTTCAGGTGCTCCAGCAGGGTCATCTCCGGGCCGCCGCTGAATTCTGCAGCATCCTCCCTTGCCGGGACAGGCTCGCGAACCGGTTCCGCCACCATTCCCGTTAGAACACCAGCGGCGGCGTCTTCGCGCCATCCGATGACGGGGCCGGCGCCGGCGCTTCAACGGTCACTGTTCCGCCGCCCGCCGCCGGGAACGGCACCACCGACCCCGCAGCGGCCGCACCCTCACTCAGCGCCCGGCTGGCTTCCTC
>NZ_DAOUAO010000056.1:0-5644 GCF_034433535.1 Tepidiforma sp. | reverse complement strand
ATGACAACCGAGGCCTCGCGGAGGGCCGGGGCCGGGGCGCCGGGGTAGGCGTAGGTGATGCCGCGGAGCTCGGCGACGGCAGTCACGGGCGGGCCTCGGCGGGGCGGGCGGGGTCGGCGGCGGGGGCGGCGGCCGGACCGGGGCGAAGGGTGATGAGCGCGGCCGGCCAGGCCATGGCTGCGGCGGCGAGAGCGGGCAGGAGTTCGAAGCCGGGGACCGGCAGGCCGGCGAAAGGGTTGTAGGTGAGCTGGCCGAGGCCGGTGAAGCGGAGGGCGAGGACGGTCGCACCGAGGGCGAGGGCGGAGGCGATGGCGATCCGCTCGGCGGGGGGCACCGGTTCGCGGCCGAAGCGGGTGGTGCGGCGGGCGCGTGCGGCGGTTCGCCACCAGGCAGCGAGGAGGGCGATGGCGCCGAGCAAGGCGGCGAGGCCGTAGGGGCGCCAGGAGGGTTCGTAGAACCAGGCCCAGGCGGCGGCGACAAGGAGGGGGACAGCGCCGGCGGCGGCAAGACGGGCGCGGGCGGGGAGCGGCGGGCTGGCGCCGTAGCCGCGGGCCTCCATGGCCTCGGCGAGGCGCAGGGAGCGTTCGAGCCCGCCGAGGATGGCGGGGACGACGAGGGCGGGGAGTTCGCGCAGGCCGCCGGGTGCGCCGCGGAGGGCGCGCATCTCGCGCACCCGGCGGAGGTCTTCGACACTGGAGGGCAGCAGGGTGAGTCCGACGGTGAGGATGAGGCTGGCCTGGAAGAGGGCGGCCGGGGTGGAGCGGAGGATGCGGTAAGGGCTGACGGCGCCGTTGAAGACCCCGAAGGCGATCAGGATTGAGAGGATGGCGAGGCTGCGGATGCCGGCGGCGACGAGGCCCTCAGCGGCGACCGGGCCCCCGAGGCGGAGCCCGCCGAGCCAGCGGGGCACCTCGGGGCCGGGGACGGTGAACAGGATGTGGTCGCCGTAGCTGCCGTTGATGACGGCGATGAGCATGGAGATGGCGGCCATCACTGCGCCGAAGACGGCGAGGGCGCGGAAGCTGACGACGCCATTCGCCTGGCGTGGGGCAACGATGGCGACGAGAACGACGGCGAGCAGGAGAAGGGCCAGGTAGAAGGGGTTGGTGGTGGCGAGCGCCACCACCATGACGACCAGGACCCAGGTGACCCAGCTCGCCGGGTGCACGCGGGGGTTAGCGCCGCGGCCGGGCGGCGAGGCTTGCGCCGGCGAGTGCGAGGAGAACGCCGGCGAGGGCGAGGGCAGCGACCGGCGCCTCGACCGGGGCCGCGGCGGTATTGCCGGAGGCTGGCGGCCGCGGGGTAGGCGAGGGGGCGGCGGTCGGCGGGGCGGTGGGGCTGGGTGCGGGGGTGGGGGTGGCGGCCGGCCGCTGGCGGGTGATCGGCGTCTCGGGGGCGTTGCAGAAGGTGCGCCCGGCGAGGGCCGGGAGGACCTGGTTGGCAGCGAAGGCCGGGTCGTAGCCGGCGAAGGAGCCGTCGGGGAGCTGCTGGCTGAGGAGGTACTGGATGGGGTTGACGCCGTTCTTCGTGTAGGCCGGCGATTCGGGGTTCTCGCCGAGGGCGAGGAGCGCCTGGATGGCGAAGGCGGTGGAGGAGGTGTTGGAGGCGGAGGGGTCGTAGCCCCAGCCGCCGTCGTTGCCCTGGTTGGCCTGGAGCCAGGCGAACCCGGCCGCGATGGCGGGGTCGGTCTTCGGGAGGCCGGCAGCGAGGAGGGCCTGGATGGCGATGGCGGTGGTATCCGGGTCGGCGGCGCCGCCGAAGCCCCAGCCGCCGCCCTCGACGGCAGCCGCCTTCAGGTTGTCGGCGGCCCTGGCGCCGGGCTGGTTGCCGGTGCAGGCGAGGCCGAGGATGGCGATGGACTGGCTGAAGGCGTTATCGGCGTAGGCGCCCGTCTCGGCGTTGTAGCCATCCTGGGCGCGCTGGAATAGGTTCGTGCCGCCCACGTTGCGGGGGTCGAGGCCGAGGGCCTTCGCGGCGAGCGCGGCCTTGGCGGCGGAGGCGGGGGAGGTGACGCTGGCGGCGTTGGCGACCAGGTAATCCGCCGGCGACTTGCCGCCGACGGTGTCGCGGGCGGGGTCGTAGCCGGCAGCGCGGACGGCCAGGATTGCGTCCATGGTCTGGCCCGGCGATTCGGCGTAGCTGCCATCGGGACGCTGCACGGACTTGATGAAGGCCGCGGCGCGGAGGATGGCATCTTCGGGTGCAGCGGCGCTGGCAAGTGCGGGGAATGCGGCGAAGGCCGCAACGGCGAGCAGGATGAGACGTTTCACGGGGGCTCCTCAGGGGTGTGGTGGGCGGGCACGCCGGGAGACTGGGGCGTGCAGGGCGGAGTTGGCCGGGGGAAGCGGGCGGGGAAACGAAAAGCCCGCCTCGGCGGCGGGCTCAGGTGATGCAAACCATCGTACCGACCCCTTTCGCGCGAAGGATCATCGGTCCGGGATGGGCGGGTTTTCTGGCTCGGCCGAACGGCCTCACAGTTGCGGCACAGCGCCGGATTTGCACCGGCTTGCCCCTGCTCCTCCTGCCGCGCGGGCGGCGGGAGGGCCCTCCCGATCTTCGATTGTCGAGGGGAACTGTCCAATTTTTGGGAGCGAAGGTCAAGGAGGTGGGAGGTGGGAGGTTGGAGGAACCCTGCCCCTCCAGCCGGCCCCACCCGGGAGCCGGGAGCCGGGAGGTCAGGGGTGCCAGGCCATGAGGTAGTGGGTGTCGGTCTGGCCCGTGTGCTGGAAGCCGAGGCGTTCGTAGAGGGCGCGGGCGGGATTGACCTTGAGCACCCGCAGGGTGACGGGCAGGCCGCGTTCGGCGGCGCGGGCCTGGACGGCACGGATGACGGCGGTGCCGACGCCCTGGCGCTGCCAGCGGGGTGCGAGTTCGATGGCGTCGATGACGACGGCGTCGCCCTGTTCGTCGAGGTCGAGGAAGCCGGAAAGTTCGCCTTCGATCTCGATGGCGAGGCGGAGGTCGGGCCAGGAGCCGGCGAAGTGGTCCTGCTGCCAGGCGTCGTCCCAGGGCCCCCAGGTGGCGGTGACGTAGGATTCCATCGCGGCGCGGTGGATGGCGTAGAGCTCGGGCTCTTCGGCGTACTGGGCGGGTCGGATGACGAAGCCGGAGGGCATGGGTCGCTCCTGGCGGCCGGCGGGGAGTGGCCGGGGGATGGGGGCATGGTAGCGGGAAATGGCGGGGACCGCGTCGGTGAAATCCCTCGCCGGACGGTGTAGGCTCCCGCACATGGAGCTGGACCTCGGCTGCGAGGAGGCGATCCGCGACCCGGCGGGCTACTTCGCGCGGGCACGGGAGGCAGGCGGAGACCTCCAGTGGAGCGAGCGGCACCGGGCGTGGGTGGCGCTCTCGCACGCGGGGGTTTCGGACGGGTTCCGCGACAGCGAGCGGCTCTCTTCGGACCGAATGGGGACGTTCGAGCGGGCGGCGCGGGGGCGTTCAGAGGCGTTCCAGCGGGCGGTGGAGATGCTGCACGCGTGGCTGAACTTTCGCGACCCGCCGGCGCACACGCGGCTGCGGGAGCCGCTGGCGCGGGCGTTCACGCCGCGGGCCGTGAGCGGGCTGGAGGGGCGGATCGCCCGCATCGTGGAGGAGCGGCTGGATGCGCTCGCGCGGATCGGGGGACCGGTGGACCTGAGCGCAGAGTTTGCGCGGCCGCTGCCGGCGCTGGTGATTGCGGCGATCCTCGGCGTTGACGGCGAGGAGCGCGAGCGGTTCCAGGAGTGGTCGGACGACCTGGCGCGGCTGGTGTTTTCGCTGGAGCCGAGACGGGTGGAGGACGGGCCGGTGGGCGAGGCGGCCGAGGCGTTCATGGGCTTCTTCGCGCGGCACATCGAACGCGAGCGGAGGGAGCCGACGGGGTCGCTGCTGAGCCTGGTGGTGCATTCGCCAGCCGGCAAGCTCTCGCCGGTGGAGCTGGTCGGTCTCTGCACGCTGCTGCTGTTCGGCGGGCACGAAACGACGACGACGCTGCTGATCAACACGCTGGCGACCCTGCTGGAGCGGCCGGACCTGCAGGCGTGGCTGCGGGCGAACCCGGGCGCCTGGGACACGGCGGTGGAGGAGTTCATGCGGGTGGGCGGGCCGGCGCGGACGATGCCGCGCAAGGTGAAGGTCACGCATGAGCGGGACGGGCGGCTGCTGCGGGCAGGCGAGAACGTCTTCCTCTGCATCGCGGCGGCGAACCACGACCCGGAGGTCTTCGCCCACCCGGGGGAGATCGACCCCCTGCGGGACCCGAACCCGCAGCTGGGCTTCGGCTGGGGGCTGCACGTGTGCCTGGGGGCGAACCTGGCACGCCTGGAGGCCCGCCTGGCGCTGCGGATGCTGCTCGAGCGGTTCCCGCGGGTGGAGCCGGTAGCGGTGCCGCCCATCCGGGGAGGGGTGATGGGGTTCGGGCGGCGGCCGGTGGTGGCGCGGCTGGGCTAAACCCGCCGTCGCGCAGCGACGAGGGCGCCGTGGGCGATGGCGACAAAGGCCCGGACGAGGTCGTGGTCGGTGGTGCCGTCGGGGCGTTCGACGCCGGTGTGGACATCGACGCCCCACGGGCGGACGACGCGGATGGCTTCGGCGACGTTCCGGGGGGTGAGGCCGCCGGCGAGGATGACGGGCACGGGGCTTTCGGCGGCGATGCGGGCGCTGAGCTGCCAATCGTGGGTCTTGCCGGTGGCGCCGTGGCGGCCGGTTTCGGGGTCGTAGGTATCGAGGATGAGGGCATCGGCGTGGCGGGCGCGTTCGCGGGCAAGTTCGAGCGCCCCGGGGCCGGTGACGTTGACGGCGAGGATGACCTTGAGGCCGGGGATGGCCTGGCGCATGCGGGCGATCTCGGCGGGGTCGGCGGGGGCGTGGAGCTGCAGCTGCGTGACGCCGAGCTGGCGGCACATGGGCACGACCTCGGCGGCGGTGACGCGGTAGGTGATGAGCACGGGGGTGATGAACGGCGGGAGGGCGCGGATGATGGCGGCAGCGCGGGCTTCATCGAGGCCGTTATGGGGGCCGGTGGGCAGGCCGAGGGTGAAACCGATGGCGTCGGCGCCGGCGGCCTCGCAGGCGAGGGCGTCTTCGAGGGTGGAGATGCCGGCGACCTGGACGCGCGGGCGGCGGGCGTTCACGAGACGACCTCGCGGGCGGCGGCGGCGAAGGCTTCGAAGAGGGCGCGCGCCTGCTCGCGGTGGGGGCCCGCCGGACCGATAGCGAGGTCCTCCGGGTGCCACTGGACGGCGAGGAGGAAGCCGGGGCCCTCGGCTTCGAGGGCCTCGACAACGCCGTCATCGCTGCGGGCGGCGACGCGGAGGCCGGCGCCGAGGCGGGCGGGGTCGACGGCCTGGTGATGGCGGCTGTTGACCTCGATGGGCCCGGGGCCGAGGAGCGCCTGCAGGCGGCCGGGTTCGGAAATGACAACGGTGTGGGCGGGGCGATGCTTCGCGTCGACCGGGGGCGCATCGCCGTGGCGGTCGGAGCCAAGGAGGTCGGGCAGGTGCTGGTGGAGGGCCCCGCCGCGCGCGACGTTGAGCAGCTGCATGCCGCGGCAGATGGCGAAGACGGGGAGCTGCTGTTCCCCGGCCTGCTGGAGGAGGGCGATTTCGAGGGCGTCGCGGGCGGGCTCGGGCGGGTAGGCGGCGGGGTGGGGCGGTTCGCCATAGCG
>NZ_DAOUAO010000055.1:0-10107 GCF_034433535.1 Tepidiforma sp. | reverse complement strand
GCGGTGGTTACCTCCACCGTCTTGACCCGCCCGGCCGCCTCGGCCATGCGGGCGAGCAGGTCGCGCACCGCCGCGTCCGGGTCGAACGCCAGCGCCGCCGCGATCCCCTGCGGCAGCGAGAGGGTCGGCACCACGTGGAGGGTGCAGCGTGTCAGTCCCGCCGCCTGCTCGGCGGCCAGCAGGATGTTCCGGTGGTTCGGCAGCACGATGACATCCGCGGTGTGGAGCGCATCGGCCAGCCTCGCGATCTCGCCCGCCGCGGGCTTTTCCACGTCCCCCATGTCGAGCACGGCCGCGCCGAGGCTTTCGAACACCGCATCGAAGCCCGCGCCGCGGCTGATCGCCAGCAGCCCCGTGCGCGCGGTCGCCCCCGAGCCGCCGGCCCGGAAGCGGGCGTGCTGGGCCGTCATATCGTCGACCTTCAGGCGCGAGACCGTGCCCAGCTTCGCCGCCTGCTGCGCCAGCCTCTCGGGGTCCCCGGTGTGGGCATGCACGCGGGCCGCCTGCGCATCGCCGACCACGACCACGCTCGTGCCGAATTGCTCGGCCAGCGCCCGCAGCCGCCCGAGGTCGATGGCCCCGGCGCCGGCGGCTTCGACCACGAACTCAGTGCAGTAGCCGAAGTCGGGCTCGCCTTCGCGCGCGGGGCCGCCCGGCGATGGCTGGCTCAGCGGCGGCAGCTCGGGCGGGGCGTAGTCGCGGCCCTCCAGCCGGGCGAGCATCGCTTCGAGCAGCACGCAGACGCCTTCGCCGCCGGCATCCGGCACCCCCGCCTCGCGCAGCGTCTCGAGCTGCTCGATGGTCTGCGCCTCCGCCTCGCGCGCTGCCGCAGCAGCCGCCCGCAGCACCGGCAGGCAGGTGCCGGGCGCCTCCGAAGCCGCTTCCTCCGCCGCCTCGGCGGCCCGGCGCAGCACCGTCAGCATCGTGCCCTCTTTGGGGGCGCTCACCGCCCGGTAGGCGGCATCCGCCGCTCCACGGAGCGCCCGCGCGAGTCCTGCCGCATCCACTGCGGCCGTCTTGGGCCCCAGCGCCTCCGCGAATCCCCGCAGGGCCTGCGAAAGGATCACGCCGGAATTCCCCCGGGCACCGAAGAGCGCGCCCTTCGCGACCGCCCCGGCCACGGTCCCCGCCGTTGCCCCGGCCACGCGTGCACGGGCCTCTGCCACCGCCTCGCGCAACGTCCCGGCCATGTTCGAACCGGTATCGCCATCCGGCACCGGGTAGACGTTGATCGCGTTGATGGCCTCGGCATCGGCGGCCACCGCGGCGGCCCCGGCTTCGACCAGCGCCAGCAGCCCGGCGCCGTCCAGGTGCCCGTGCACGGGTGCGGCAGTGGTCAACGCGCCACCCCGGCCGCCGTTTGGCCGCTACCGAATCCCGGTGCTAGCATGGAATTTCGATTCTGCCACGGAAGGAATGAACACGCATGGCCAGTGGAGCGTGCGACGTTTGCGGGAAGACTACCCAGTTCGGGCGCCACATCCGCCACACCCACGGCGGCCGCTGGGAACGCAAAGCCACCAAGAAATCGCGGACGTTTCGCCCGAACGTCCATAAGCACCGCATCTTCATTGGCGGGAGCTCCCTGCGGGTGAACATCTGCACCCGCTGCCTCAAGACGCTCGTCAAGTCGGCCTGAGCGAACCCCGCGACCAGCCTGCAGCGGCCAGCCCGGCAACGGGTCGGCCGTTTGCCTGTGCCGAACCGGTCGCCTCGCTCAGTCCGGGCGGGCCGCGGCGGCGAACCGCGCCAGGGCCGACTCCAGCGGCTCCTCGCGCACGCCCGGGACGTCGAGCACGGCCCGCAGCCACTCCGGGCGCATCCTCCCGCAGACGGCGATGGGGTCCCGCAGCGGCGAATGCTCCACCGCCAGCTCCGCGAATCGGCGGACATAGTCGGGCGGGCGGATATCGGAGCCCAGCTCCACCAGCGCGAACGGGTGGGGCGCGCTGACCGCGCCGGGCACCCCGCGAACGACCGCCGGCCCCGGCCGGTCGCCGCCGCCCGCGAGACCCGCGCCATCGAGAATCGCCGCGCCGGCTACCTCCCGCGGCCGCGCGCCGGCCAGCAGCAGGGCGATGTAGCCGCCCAGGCCCCGCCCCACCAGCGTTGCCCGGCCGAGCGCCGCGAGCGCGATATCGGCATCGCCCATCAGCACTTCGGCTGTATAGCCGCCGCCCGCCGGCACGCTCGAGGCCCCGTGTCCTGTGAAATCGAGCGCATACACGGGGCCCGGCCAGCCGGCCACATCCGGCGGCACCTCCGCCGGCGAACGGTCGCCGAGGGCGTGGAGCAGCAGCAGGGCCGGACCCTCCGCCGCGCGCAGCGTGTGGAGGGCCAGCTTCACCCGGTTGTGCGTCAGGAAAACGGTCATTTCAGGAAATCCAGCACCAGCTCGGCAACCCGGTGGGGGTGCTCAATATGAATGAAGTGGCCGGTATCTTCGAACGGCACCAATTCGGCCCCCGGCGGCAGGTACGGGATGATGGCGCGGTGGTCGGTGCCCCAGCCCATCTCCTCTTCCACCGTCGCCGTGAGCCCCAGGAGCGGGACCTTCAGGTCCTTCAGCCGGTGGAGCGACCACTCGGGGCGCCAGGGCCCGAAGCCGCCGAAGCGGATCGCCGGGTCGAGCTTCCAGCGCCAGCCGTCGGGGTCCCGCCGCGCGCCGATGGTTACCAGGTAGCGTAGCCATTCGTCCGAAAGGCGCGGGTTCATCCGCTTGCGGCGGCGCGCCAGCTCCTCGAGCGTCCCGGGCTTGCGCGCGTTCGCAGCCGCCGCACGCCGGTGGTCGAGCCAGTCGGCCAGCGTCTTTTGCGTGAACTTCCGGTGCTCCCGGTCCGAAACATCCGGGTGTGGGTCCGGCGAGGGGAGGCCATCGATGACCACCAGTTTCGAGAGCCGGTAGGGCAGCGCCTCGGCCAGCTGGAGCATCATCCCGCCGCCCTTGGAGTGGGCCACCACCGCCACGGGGTCGGGCGTGGTCGAATCAAGCACCGAGAGCGCATCGCGGACATCTGCGTCCCAGCTGTAGAGGGCCGCGTGGTCCGAATCGCCGTGGCCGCGGTGGTCCCACGAGATCACCCGCCAGCCGGCGGCGGCGAGGAGCGGCGCGAAGACATCGAAGGTGCCGGCGAAATCCGAGCCGCCGTGCACGAGGAAGAGCGGCGGGCCGGCCGGGTCGCCCCATTCGCAGACCGCGAGGCGGACGCCGTAGGAATCGACCCAGCGGTGGCGGTCGGGCCGCTTCGCGCCGGGGTAGGTGAGAAACCGCGGCTCATCGACGACGGGCGCAGTCATGCTAAAGGCCCCGTGGAGAAGTGGAGATCGTGCTGGAGCGGGCGGCGGGAATCGAACCCGCACCTCAACCTTGGAAGGGTCGCGCGCTACCACTACGCCACGCCCGCCTGCTACCGTACGCATCCTACCAAACGATGCCCCATCGTTCCCCGCGACGGCCCCGGGGCGAGGTGCCGATGCCGCTCTCCCGTGTCCTGCTCGTCGAACCGTTCCCCGGCCGCCGCTGGGTGAGCATCTCCCGTTTCGCCGACACCACCGCCTTGCTGCTGACCTCCCACGGCGTGGCGGTCGAGCGCGTGTACGCCCCCTGGTGGCTGTGGTATCCCCTGTGCCACCCCCGTTCGCGCCGCTGGGCCCGGCACCCGTCGGTCGCCGCCGCGCGGGCGGGCCAGTTCGATTCCGTGCTTCTCACCGACCAGGCTCTGGCGCACCACGTCACCGTGTGGCCGCGGGCGCACGTGGTGGTCGCGCTGCACGATGTCATCTCCCTCGAGGCGTGGCGCTACGGGGAGGGGCGGGTTGAGTCGCTGGCGCGCCGATCCTCCATGTGGGCGCCGTCGCGCGCCTTCCGGCACGCCTCCGCAGTCCTGGCGGTTTCGAACTTCGCAGTCGAAAGCGCCCGGCGCCGGTTGCGCCTGCCGCCCGGGCGTGTGCGGGTGGTGCCGAACGCCCTCCACGAGGGGTTTCGCCCGCTGCCGCTCGACGAGGCGGAGGCGGTGCTCGCGGCGCATGGCCTCCGGCTGCCGCCGGGCCGCCCCCGGGTGCTCTCCATCGGGCACACCCGCGGGTACAAGAACCTGCCCGCGCTGCTGGCGGCGATGGCCCGGCCGGAACTGCGCCACACGGTGCTGGTCCGCGTAGGGGAGCCGCTCAAGGGCCGCCTGCGCACCGCGGCACAGGCGCTCCTCGATGCCGGCCGCCTGGTCGAACTCGGGCACCTCCCGGGCGACCTGCTGCCGGCAGCCTACGCCTCCTGCGACGTGCTGGCCCAGCCCAGCCTGGCCGAGGGCTTCGGTTATCCCGTCATCGAAGCGCAGGCGTGCGGCGTCCCGGTGGTCTGCAGCGATGGCGGCGCGCTGCCGGAGGTCGCCGGGGGCGCCGCCGTGGTCGTTCCGCTGGCGTCGGGCTCGTTCGCGGCGGACCTTTCGAACGCTATCGCGGGGGTTCTCGCCAATCCCGACCGCGCTGCAGCGCTGCGAGCGGCAGGATACGAAAACGCCCGGCGGTTCTCGCCCGGGGCCATCGGGCCGCTGCTGGTCGAGGCGCTCACGCCGCCGTCGTAACCCCCGGCGGCGCTACCATGCCCCGCATGGGCATCGCTGCCGGCAGTCTCCTCGCGCTGGCCTTTCGTTTCGGCGCGACCTTCCTCTGGGCGGCCATCGGCGTGCTGACCGCGCGCACCCTCGAGGTCGCCGACCGCGGCCTCTACGCCTCGGTGGTGGTGGCGACGTCGGCCGCCGGCAGCATCATCAGCCTCGGCGCCGCGACCGGCTTCTATGTGGCGAACCGCCGCCGCGACCCGGCTGAGGTGGCCGGCGCAGCGCTAACGATCGTCGCGGTGGTCACCGTCCTCGCCCTCCTGGCGGCTGCCGCGGCGCCCCTGGTGTTTCCCGGGGAGCGCGGCCGAATCCTGGCCCTGGGGGCGCTGCTGGTGCCGGCGGCGGTCATCCGGGGGAGCCTGAGCGGCATCTACCTCGGGCAGGGCCGGCTCGTGCTGTACAACGTGGTGAGCCACCTGCCGGTGGTGGCGGGCTTCGCCATCCTGGCGATAGTCCTGGTGCTGCTCGGGCGGCGGTCGGCGGAGGCCGCCCTGCTGGGCTGGCTGGTCGCGAACTACGCGGCGCTCCTCCCCCTGCTGCTCGATGGGCGGGGCTGGTGGGCGAGGGCGCTCCGGGGCCGGCCATCGCGCGAGCTGCTGATCAGTGTGCTCCGCTTCACCTCGGTTACGGGGCTGGCGGGCGTGGTCGGCATGCTGAACTACCGGGTCGACCTGCTGCTGGTGGTCGGGCTCGATGGGCGCGAGGGTGCGGGCATCTACGCCTCGTCGATTGCCGGGGCCGAGGCGCTCTGGCTGGTGTCCTCGGCCATCGCCATGGCCTCGTTCGCGCGGGTGGGCAACGAAGACCGGGCCGGCGCGGCGCGCATCACGGCAGCCGGGGTTCGCCACACCCTGCTCATCGTCGCCGCGGGGGCGGCCATCCTGGCGGCGGTGGCGCCGTGGGCGGTGGTGTTCCTGTTTGGGTCGGCCTATCGCGAGGCGGCGCTGCCGCTGCGGATCCTCTGCATCGGTACGCTCTTCTACGCGCCCCAGGCGCTGCTGAACAACTATTTTGCGAATCAGCTGGGGCGGCCGGTGCTACCGCTGGCGATCGGGCTGCTCTCGCTGGTGGTCAACACCGGCGTGGGGGTGGCGACCATCCCGACCTACGGCTTCGTCGGCGCGGCCTGGGGCACGACCGTGAGCTACGCCGCTTCGGGGCTGGCTGCCGCCGCGCTCTTCCTCTGGCTCGCGCCGGTTCGGTTCTCCGACCTCTGGCGTATCCGCCGGGACGACCTCGAGCGCTACCCGGCCCTTGCGCGCGAACTCACCGGGCGGGTGCGGCGCGCCCGCGGGTAGGCGCCCTGCGCTTCTGGCGGGGCTGGAAGCGCGGCCCGGCGGCCGGCTGCGGCTGGCGGGAGCCGCCATTCCAGAGGCGCGGGCCCAGCCACGCGGCGAGGATGGTCAGCGCCCACGCCAGGACCACCGACCAGCGCACCGGCTCCGGGATGTTCCAGCTCCGCGCGATCGAAATCTGCCAGTTCAGCGCCAGCACCGGGAGGAAGGCGGTGGTGCTCCAGGCTGCCGCCCACCAGAGCACCCGCCGGTCGCCGCAGATGGCCGCGAAGGGCAGGAACCAGATGAGATACCACGGCAGGTAGCCCGGCGAGGCGACGAAGAGGAAGAAGCCCATGGCCAGCGCAGCCGCCCGGGCGAGATCGAGCCCGGTGCGCAGGGGATGCAGCAAAAGGATGGCGCCCAGCCCGGCCAGGTAAATGACATAACCAAAGAGCACGAGGCGGTTCTCGCCTGTCCTGCCGAGGTCGAAGAGACCCGAGATCACGCCCCAGGGGTTCGAAGGCGCCACCGCCGTCGCCGGGCCCAGCGTGCCGTTGCGCACCGGCGCGAAATCGAGCGCGTAGGCCGCCAGGATGAGCGCCCCCAGCCCAACGGCCGCCGCGGCGATGGCAAGCCGCAGCCGCGGGAACCAAAACGCTGCGACCAGCGGCGCCGCGAGCACGAGCGCGTACTTGCAGAGCACCGAGGCCAGCCCCGCGAGGGCGCCGCCGGCCCGCGCGCGCCAGCCGGGTTCGACCGCCAGCCCAAGGGCGACCACGCCGAAGAAGGCCATCAGCACGTCGTTGTGGCCATCGCCGGGGTACTGCCAGAGCATCATGGGGTTGAGGCCGATGAAGGCAGCGGTGAAGGCAGGGTCGCGCCCGAGCCGCTTCGCAACGATGCCCGCGGCGGCTGCCGTCAGCAGGAGGAAGGCGCCGGCTACGACCTTCTGGCCGACGAGGTTCGCGCGGAAGCCGTCACCGACGAACGGCAGTGGCGCGCCGCCGATCATGTACGCCAGCGGGCCGTAGCCGCTGGGGTTGCTGCGGTAGACGCG
Source organism: Tepidiforma sp. (assembly GCF_034433535.1). GTDB lineage: Bacteria > Chloroflexota > Dehalococcoidia > Tepidiformales > Tepidiformaceae > Tepidiforma. The sequence goes on along the minus strand of NZ_DAOUAO010000055.1, from coordinate 3,157 downwards.
CACTTCGTTGGCGACCGGGTCGTCGACCTTGTCGGGGGTGCCGCCGAAGTCGGCCGGCCACTTGCCGTGCAGCCAGAAGGTGCGCACGTCGGCCGCCAGGTGAACGGCATCGGGTGAGGTCAGCGGCATGGCGGGCAGCATCGCCGCGCTGCACAGGGCGATCGCACCGAGCACCGCCGGGAAGGCCTGCGGGAAGCCCCGGCGGGCCGCCCAGAGCGCGACCGCGTAGGCCGCAACCAGCACGCAGATGATAAGGAAGGTGTCGATCAGGTCGCTGATCCCGCCCCGGAGGACGCGGGAGATGCCCGCCCGGGCGACGATGTCGATGTCATTTGCCAGCGAAACGCGCGTGGCGATGCCGAAGAAGAGCGTGGCCGCCAGGGTGCCCACCGCCCCGGCGAAAGCCCAGCCTGCGGTGGCGCTGCGCTGCCCGCCCTCAGCCCCCCGGCGCGACATGCGTGCCTCCCTGGGGTGCAGTCGAACGGGCGGACGGCGCCCAGGCCACCACCCGGGCCGTGACCAGCGCCCACAGACCGATGGGGAACCACAGCAGGCTGAGCACCCCATGCTGCAGCGCGAGCCGGAGCCCGCGGCGGTTGAAGCCGATGAGCCGTTCGCGCAGGGCAATGGCGCCCGGCACCGCCCACTCGGCCGCCGCGACGGGCAGGGTCGCGGCCAGGGGCAGGCGCGGGCCAAGCCGCAACAGGCTCTGGAGCGCGGCCGCGCTCACACCGAGGCGGGTGAGCATGCGGGTCGGGGCCACAAGGTAGATGGCGAGGTCGAGCGCGCGAAGGTCGCCGTGCAGCGCACGCCAGAGGAGGCCGGGCCAGTATCGCGCCACCACCAGCAGGTGGCCGCGGACCCAACGCGTGCGCTGCCGCAACGAGGTGCGGAGGTCGCGGGGCTCGCCCACCGCCACGCGGGCGCTCGAGACGTACGCCACGCGGACCCCGCGGGTCGCCAGCAGGGCGGTCATCTCCAGGTCCTCGGTGAGCGTCGAAATGGAGCGCAGGGTTTCTGCGAGGAGGGTGGGCCGCATGAACCAGCCGCAGCCGCTGATGGTGGTGCCCAGCCCGAGCGCTTCCCGCGGCTGCCACCAGAACAGGTTCCGCGCCTTCCGTCCAAAGCCGTAGCCTTCGGCAAGCCACTCCGGGTCGGCGATCGGCACGGTCTCGACCTGGAGGCACTGCTCCTCCCGGCCGCGTGCAGCCACGGTAGCCAGCAGGCCCGGCTCGGCCCGGGCGTCCGCGTCGAACACCCCGACGAAGTCGTAGCCTTCGCCCAGCGCTTCCATCGCGGCGCGGATGGCCCACGCCTTGCCGGGCAGGCCGGTCTCAGTCTCGATTACACGCGCCCCGGCGGCCGCGGCCACGCGGGCGGTGACATCGGTGCAGTTGTGCGCGACGACCACCACGTCGCGTAGCTCGGCCGGGTACTCCTGCTCGAGCAGGTCGCGGACGATGCGGCCGACGACCTCGGCTTCGTTGCGGGCGCAGACGACCAGGGCGAAGCGCGCGCCCCACGGCTGCGCGCCGTCTCGTTCGGCGTTGTGCCGCCGTGCAAGGTAGCCGACCAGCGTGATGGCTGTCTGATAGAGCGAAATCGCTAGGGCGATCGCCTGGCCGGCCTGCCAGGCCAGCTTCGCCGCGCATGCCGCCGTCGCCATTCGCCTCATTATCCCCAACCGGCGGGTGCCGTCGAATGAACGCGGCCCCGGGAGATACCCGGGGCCGGGGTGGTCGAACTTGCCGGGACGAACCTTAGCCGCGCGGCAGGCCGAGGCCGCGGGTGGCCATGATGTTCCGCTGGACTTCGCTGGTGCCGCCGGCGATCGTCGAGGAGACGGCCTGCATGTAGCCCATCGAGGCGCGATTGCGGATGTTCCCGTACATCCCGTAGAGGTGCATCGAGAGGTTGGCGATGCGCTGGCTGAGCTCGCTGGTGAAGAGCTTGCACATGCTCGCCTCGTGGTTCGGGATCTTGCCGGCCGCCTGCATCGAAATGACGCGGTAGCTGAGCATCTTGGCGACTTCGGCCTCGATCCAGCGGTCAGCGAACTCCCGGCGCACCGTGTCGCTGCGGAACTTCGCTTCCTTACCCTCGCGGGCCTGGCGAATCAGCCCTTCGAGCTGCTTGCGGATGCCGATCGCCGAACCGATGGAGGAGCGCTCGAAGTCGAGCGTAGTGGTGCCGACGTACCAGCCGCGGTTCTCCTCGCCCACCCGGTTCTTCACCGGGACGCGCACGTCTTCGAAGAACACCTCGTTGAAGGTCTGCGTGCCGGCGAGGGTGGTCAGCGGGCGGACAGTGATGCCGGGCGACTTCATGTCGACCAGCAGGTAGGTGATGCCGCGGTGCTTTGGGGCATCGGGGTCGGTTCGCACGAGCATGTACATCCAGTCGGCGAACTGGGCGCCGGTGGTCCAGATCTTCTGGCCGTTGATGACGTAGTCGTCGCCATCGCGGACGGCGCGGGTCTGCAGGGCCGCCAGGTCGGAGCCGGCGCCGGGCTCGCTGTAGCCCTGGCACCAGATCACCTCGCCGCGAAGGATCTTGCCGAGGTGCTCTTCCTTCTGCTCTTCGGTGCCGTGCTCGATGAGCGTGGGGCCGATCATCATCACGCCGAAGCCGCCGACGTTGGAGGGCACGCCAGCCTCGGCGAACTCTTCGTTCATAATGAACTGCTCGACGACGGTCATGTCGGCGCCGCCGTACTTTTTCGGCCAGGCGGGCGCGATCCAGCCCTTGGCCGCGAGCTTATCGCGCCATTCCTTAATGGCGCCCATGCGCGCGAAGAGGCCGCCCTCGCCGCCCTCGGCGGAGCGGAGCGCCGGTGGCGCCTCCTTCTCGATGAATTCGCGGACTTCTTTGCGCCACGCCGCTTCGCGCTCGCTATCGCCCAGGTTGATTGCCATTGTTCGTTCCTTATGGGGCTGTCGTTGTCCCGTGCGGGATGCGCTCCCGATTGTGGGGGACCGGGCGATGGCCCGCAAGCGAACGACGTTCGAATCCTGTAGACCCGCTCACACAACGCCATCGAAAACTTCGATGGCGGGCATGTCCGAAGACGCTTCACTGCCCTGCGACGCTTGTGATACGCTTCACATGTCCCACCCGGGTGCGGCGGCCGGCATCGGTTCTGTCCCTTCTCCTACTG
>NZ_DAOUAO010000054.1:0-1876 GCF_034433535.1 Tepidiforma sp. | reverse complement strand
GCCTCGCCGTCAACAACCGCCGCAAAAACCCCCAGTCCGGCGAATGGGAAGACCAGACCGAATGGTTCAACATCGTCATCTGGGGCGATATGGCCGAGCGCGTCTCCCAGTACATCACCAGGGGCAAGCAGGTCTTCGTCGAAGGCCGCGTCCAGACCCGCAGCTGGGAAGACGACCAGGGCCAGAAGCACTACCGCACCGAAGTCATCGCCCAGTCGATCCAGCTCCTCGGCGGCCCGCGCGAAGCCGCCGCCCCCGCCGCAGACGACTGGGGAACCTCCTATCCGGGCCGCCGCGGCGGGGCCTCCTCCCGGGAGGACATCGACGTCGACGACCTCCCCTTCGAATAACCACCAGCGCCGCCCGCGGCCGGCAATCCGCCGCGAACCCCCGGTCCTCCACCGCTCCGCAACGGGCACGGGGAAGACAAACCCAACGGGAAGGAAACACCTGCAATGACCTCCGAAGAACGCACCGCACCCGCTCCCGCCGCCGAAGGCGAACGCCCCCAGCGCCAGCAGCGCCCCCGCTACGCCAGCCGCCGCAAGGTCTGCCGCTTCTGCGTCGAAAAGATGAACGGCGTCGACTACAAGGACATCGCCCGCCTGCGCATGTACATCTCCGACCGCGGCAAGATCGAACCCCGCCGCAAGACAGGCACCTGCCTCAAGCACCAGCGCCTCGTGGCCACGGCCATCAAGCGCGCCCGGCACCTCGCCCTCCTGCCCTACACGCTCGAGCACATCCGCAAAACCGGCATCTTCCCCATCCGCGGCTAAGCCGGCCCCGCCGGTCCCCCGCCCCGCCACCCGGAGACCACCATGGCTCGACGCGAACGGACCACCGCACTCCCGCGCCAGCGCCCCCGGCAACCCACCGCCCGCGCTGGCAGCGTCTTCCTCCTCACCAGCGAAGAAACCCTCCGCCTCGTCATCCTCGGCGGAGCCTCGCTCCTGCTCGTCATCGTCCTCGCCCTCTTCGCCTGGAACTGGTACGACAACACCTACCGCGTCCCCGAAAAGACCATCCTCCAGGTGGGCGACGAGCGCTTCAAACTCAAGTACTACGCCGACCGCCTCTTCCCCTACGTCCAGTCCGTTATCGGCACCGGCATCAACCTCGGCATCGCCGAACAGCAGCTCCTTACCGAGCTCGAAAACGAAGCGATCGTCGCCATCATCGCCCGCGAACGCGGCATCACGGTCACCCCCGATGAGGTCACCACCGAAATCGCCAGCCAGCTCGGCGTCCCCGCCGGCGGCGCCGGCAGCTCCTTCGATACCCTCTACCGCCAGCGCCTCCAGACGGTGAAGATGAGCGACGCCAACTACCGGCGATGGGTCGAGGCGCAGCTCTACCGCAAAAAGCTGAAGGACGCCTACCTCGCCGAGATCGGCGACACCACCGAAATGGTCACCCTGCGCTCCATCCTCACCGATACCGAAGAGGAGGCGAAGGCGGCCCTCGCCCGCATCCAGGCCGGCGAGGACATGGGCACCGTCGCCCAAACCACCTCCAAGGACCTCAACTCCCGCCAGAAGGACGGGATCATGGACCCGGAGCCGCCCGAGCTCCTTCCCGAAGCAATCCGTACCGCCATCGAAGGCAAGGAGGCGGGCTCCGAGGTCCTCGGGCCTGTCCAGGTCGCGTCCAACTGGTGGGTCTTCCGCATCGAAAAGCGCGATCCCCAGGCCACGCCCTCCGAAACCCAGAAGTCCCAGCTCGCCGATCTCCGCATCGACGAAGAGATTAAGGCCCGCCGCTCCACCCTCACCATCCGACGGGACCTCACCTCCGACGACATCCGCTGGGCCGAGGACAATGCCGAGTAACCCCCCGCGCGAAATCGGGGTCGGGCTCATCGGCCTCGGCGTCG
>NZ_DAOUAO010000053.1:0-7012 GCF_034433535.1 Tepidiforma sp. | reverse complement strand
TCCCGGGCGGGGACAGGGCACAGGGGGCTCCCGGCTCCCGGGCGGGGACAGGGCACGGGCGGGGCTTCCCGCTCCCGGGCGGTGTCGGGGCACGGGGTGGGTCCCGGCTCCCTGCTCCAACCTCCAACCTCCAACCTCCCACCTCCCACCTTCCACTTCAGCGTTGGGCTGCCGCGTGGCAGGATGCGGCCGATGGGGAGCGCAACGGGCACCCCGGTTCCTTCGCTGCGGTTCGAACGCGAGGCATGGCGCTGCGGGGCGGCCTGGGTGGCCGGGGTCGATGAGGTGGGGGTGGGGCCGCTGGCCGGCCCGGTGACGGCGGGCGTGGTGGCGCTGCCCCGCGGGCGCCGTTTCGCCTGGTACGCCGAGGTGCGCGATTCGAAGGTGCTGAGCGAGGCGGCCCGGGAGCGTCTCGCCGCGCAGGTCCAGGCGAGCGTGCCCTGGGCAGTTGGCTGGGCCTCGGTCGAGGAGATCGACCGGCTGGGCATCCTGCCGGCCCGGCGGCTCTGCATGCTGCGCGCCTTCGAAGCCCTGGGGGTGCGGCCGGATGCCGTCATCAGCGACGCGCTCGACCTGCCGCTGCCAAACGTGCGGGCCGTGATCGACGGGGATGCGCTCAGCGTGGCGGTGGCGGCGGCCTCGATCGTGGCCAAGGTGGCGCGCGACGCAGCGATGGTCGAGCTGTGTGCCCGGTACCCTGGCTATGGCTTCTGCCGGCACAAGGGCTACCCGACGCCGGAGCACCGCCAGCGGCTGGCGCGGCTGGGACCGAGCCCGGTGCACCGGAAGAGCTACGCCCCGGTGGCGCAGTTCGGGCTGCCCTGGTGACCGCCCGGCAGGGACTCGGGGCGCTGGGCGAGCGGCTGGCGGCGCAGCATCTCGAACGCGCGGGGCTGGTCATCATCGCGCGCAACGTGCGGATCGAGCGGAACGAGGTGGACCTGATTGCGCGTGACGGGGAGACGCTCGTCTTCGTCGAGGTGCGCACCCGCCGGGGCGCAGCCGGGGCGGGGGCCGAATCGGTGACGGCGGCCAAGCTGGCGCGGGTGGCGGCCTGCGCGCGGGCGTGGTGCGAGCGGGAGGGGGTCGACCCGGAGCTGACCCGGCTGGACGTGGTCGCGGTCGAGCTGGATGCCCGCGGCCGGGCGCTGGGCTGCCGGCACTTCCGCGGCGTCGAAGTGCCCGGGCTTTGACCCGTTCACCGGCAGGCCGGTATCGTCGCGCCGAGACTCGCGCGCGGAGCCTGCCATGCCGATCACGCCGGCCGACGACTACCTGATCCACCAGACCCCGTACCCGGTCGACCGGGTGGCCACCAGCGACCGCAATTTCTACGACCGCTACTTCTTCAACGGCTACGCCCCGGGCGGCGACGTCTATTTCGGCGTGGCGATGGGCCAGTACCCGAACCTCGGGGTGACGGACGCCGCCTTCAGCGTGGCCTTCGAGGGGCGGCAGCGGGTGGTGCGGGCCTCGCAGCGGCTGGGGGCGGACCGGCTGGCGACCGCCGTGGGCCCGATCCGGGTCGAGGTGGTGCGCCCGCTGCGCGAGCTGCTGGTGAGGGTCGAGCCGAACGCCTACGGGATCGAGGCGGAGCTGCGCTTCACCGCGCGGGCGATCCCGGTGGAGGAGCCGCACTTCTTCCGGCTGGCCGGCAACGTGCCGGTGATGGACTACACGCGGATGACCCAGCACGGGACGTGGAGCGGCTGGCTGCGGGTGGATGGCCGGGAGTGGCGGCTGGAAGGGGCGCCATGGTGGGGTTCGCGCGACCACTCGTGGGGCATCCGGCCGGTCGGCGGGAGGGACCCGCGCGGCGCACCGCCGCAGGAGCCGCCGCAGTTCTTCTGGAACTGGGCGCCGGTGAACTTCCCGGACCTGTGCGTGCTGGCGACCGTTTCGGAGCTGGCAGACGGGACGCGCTGGCACGAATCCGGGGTCATTTTGCGGCCGTTCCCGGCCGAGGAGGCGGTCGAGGCGGAGGTGGCGACGCAGCTGCGCTTCCGCAGCGGGACCCGCTGGCTGCAGTCGGCGGTGGTGACGCTGACGCCGAAGGGCGGCGGCGAACCGCTGGCGATCGAGTTCGAGCCGCTGACCACCTTCCTGATGAAGGGGCTCGGCTACGGCGAACCGACGTGGGGGCACGGGATATGGGTGGGCGAGGCCGCCGTGGACGGGACGGAGTACGAGGTCGCGAAGGAGCAGCCGCTGCAGAACCTGCACGTGCAGCAGCTCTCACGGGTGCGCGCCGGCGGGCAGGAAGGGCTCGGCGTGTTCGAGATCCTCGCGGTTGGGCCGCACGCGCCCTCGGGCTTCCGGGAGCTGCTCGACCCGGCGCCCTGACGCGTGGACACGGCCGGCCCGGCTTTCGACAATAGGGCCATGCCGATCTACGAATTTCGCTGCGCGGACTGCAAGAAGGTCACAAACTACTTCACCCGCAAGATGGATACCGAAGTGCGGCCGCCGTGCGAGCACTGCGGGAGCGCGAACACGTCCCGCATGATGTCGAAGTTCGGGCGTTCGTACTCGCGGCAGGAGATCCTCGAGAAGTACGGCGACCCCTCGAGCGGACGGGGGGGCCCGGAGGACTACCGGGACCCGCGCCAGATCGGGACGTGGGTGGAGAAGAAGTTCGAGGAGTACGGGATGGACCTGCCCGAGGAGGCGCGCGAGATGATCGACGCGGCGCGCGAGGGCGAATTCCCCGAGCCCGTGAAGGACCTGTGAGCGGCGGCCTGCCCCGGGAGGAGGTCGCGGGGATCCTCGAGCGGTTCGCGGCCAAGAACGCGGCGCGCGAGGAGGCGCTGGCGGCCAGCCGGCTGATCATCCGCACGAGCGCGAACGCCATCCGGGCGGTGCACCGGGGCGAGCTGGATGCCGCCCGGCGCCTGATCGGGGAGGCGCGGGCAACCCACGCGCAGGCGGTACGGGCGCTGGAGGGACACGCAGACATCTACCACGCGGGCTTCCTGCACGATGCGCAGAAGGAGCTGGTGGAGGCGGTGGCGACGCTGGAGCTGTCGACCGGCGGGGCGGTGCCCGGCCCGGGCGAGCTGGGGGTGGAGGACGCGGCCTACCTGAACGGCATCGGCGAGGCGGTCGGCGAGCTGCGCCGCATCATCCTCGACCGTCTACGGGCGGGGAGCCCGGACGGCTGCGAGGAGCTGCTGGCGGCGATGGATGACGTGTACGGCGTGCTCGTCACGATCGACTACCCGGATGCAATGACCGGCGGCCTGCGGCGGACCACCGACCAGGTGCGCGGCATCCTCGAGAAGACGCGCGGCGACCTGACGATGGCGATGGTTATCCGGCGGGGTGGCTGATCCTCAGGCCGGGGCGAGCCGGCGGATGACCGCGCGGGTGAAATCGAGGGTGCCGAGCGTGCCGCCGAGGTCGCGGGTGGTTTCGCCGGCGGCGATGGTGTCGTGGACGGCATCGACCAGCTGCCGGCCGAGGGCCGCGCGGCCGCAGAACTGGAGCAGGTAGCCGAAGGCTTCGAGCGCGCCGGAGGGGTTGGCGAGCCCTTTGCCCGCGATGTCGGGCGCGGTGCCGCCGGCGGGGTCGAACACGCCGATGATCGGCTGGTGGCTCTTCGAGAAGGCGTAGGAGGCGGAGGCGCCGAGCCCGATGGAGCCGATCAGGCCGTAGGCCATATCGCTGAGGAAGTCGCCGTATTCGTTCGGGCAGACGATGACGTCGTACCGCTCGGGGTTGATGATGAGCTTCGCGAGCAGGGCATCGAACAGCTCGCGGCTGTGGGTGACGTTGCGGTACTCGGCGGCGACCTCATCGACGACGTCTTCGAAGAGGCCGTCGGCGGCGCGCTGGATGGTGTACTTGCTGGTGGAGACGACGTGCTGGCGGCGGCTTTCGGCGAGTCGGAAGGCGAAGTGGGCGGCGTGCTCGACGGGGGTGCGCTCCATCACACGGATGCTGACGGCGGAGTAGTAGCCGATGCGCATGCCGGCATCTTCGTAGGTGCCGCCGGTGGCGACGCGGACGACGTGGATATCGACGGTGCCGGTGTAGTTGCGGGAGACGCCGGGGTAGGAGCGGCAGGGTCGGTGGATGACGGCGAGGCCGAGGCGGTCGCGCAGGACCTGGTTGGGGCTGACGGTTTCGGTGACGGTCGGGTACTTCATCGCGGCGCCGAGGGCGCGGACCGCTTCGATGCCCTCTTCGAGGGCGGCAGGCGAGGCTTCGCGGCGTTCGAGGCTCCAGTCGATCGGGCGGAATGCGACGGGAGAGCCGAGGGCCTCGTTGACGAGGTGAACGGCATCACGCAGTTCGCCGGCGATGCCATCGCCGTTGAGTTCGGCTACTTCGCGCATGGCGTGGATGCTCCGGCTGGTGTGCTGGCCACAGTGTGCACCTGCGGGGGCGCTGGGGGGAATGGGGAAAGATTCCGTGTAGGGCCGGTGATTGGTAGGATTCGGCCGGTTTAGCGAAGCGGGCGCGCCGCGGGGCGCGGCCGAGATTCCGAGCACCGGGGGAATTCCATGGAAAACATCTGGATCGCGCTGGGGGCGGGCGTCATTGCCCTGCTCTTCGCGGCGATCACGGCCCGCCGGGTCCTCGCGGAGGACGAGGGCACGGAGACGATGCGCACGATTGCGCGGGCGATCCAGGAGGGGGCCGCGGCGTTCCTGCGGCGGGAGTACACCTTCCTGGCGGCGTTCGTGGTGATCGTTGCCATCGCGCTGGCGGTGTTCGTCGACTATGACGTGCTGGACCGCTTCGGCCCGCAGCACGGCGAGCTGACGGACCTGCCGCGCACGGCGGCGGCCTACGTGCTGGGCGCCATCTCCTCGGCCCTGACGGGCTACGTGGGGATGTACATCGCGGTTCGCGCGAACGTGCGCACGGCGGCCAAGGCGCGGCAGGGGCTGAACCCGGCGCTGCGGGTGGCGTTCAGCTCGGGCGCGGTGATGGGGATCGCGGTGACCGGCATCAGCGTCATCGGGCTCTGCGTGGTCTACCTCGTCACCCAGGATGTGCAGCCGCTGACGGGCTACGCCTTCGGCGCCTCCTCGATCGCGCTGTTCGCGCGCGTGGGCGGCGGCATCTACACGAAGGCGGCGGACGTGGGCGCGGACCTGGTCGGCAAGGTGGAGGCAGGCATTCCCGAGGACGACCCGCGCAACCCGGCGACGATCGCGGACAACGTCGGCGACAACGTGGGCGACGTGGCCGGCATGGGCGCGGACCTGTTCGAGTCGTACACGGGGTCGATCGTGGCGGCGATGGCGCTGACCACGGCGGCGGTGGTCGGCGCGGACAAGGGCGTCTTCGATTCGGGCGATGTTGCGAACTGGGACAGCAAGGCATTCGCGCTGCCCCTCCTGGTGATGGGCATCGGCATCATCTCGGCGATCATCGGCACCTTCCTGGTGCGGACGAGCGAGCAGGCCTCGATGGGCCGCCTGCTCTGGGCGCTGCGGACCGGCATCTTCTCGGCGAGCGGCCTGGTGCTGGCCGGCACGGCGGCCCTGCTGGTGGTGATGGACCTGCCGTTCGAGCTGTTCTGGGCGGTGCTCATCGGCCTTGTCGCGGGGCAGGTGATCGGCACGGCCACGGAGTACTACACGGCCTACGAATTCCGGCCGACGCAGAACCTGGCGAAGACCGCAGAGACGGGCCCGGCGACCGTAATCATCGGCGGCCTCGGCCTGGGCATGCTATCGACCGCGATCCCGCTCATCACCATCGTCGCGGCGATCTGGGTCACGTACCAGATTGCGGGGCTGTATGGCATCGCGCTGGCGGCGGTGGGCATGCTTTCGCCGCTGGGGATCACGCTGGCGACGGATGCCTACGGGCCGGTGGCGGATAACGCCGGCGGCATCGCGGAGCAGGCGCACCTGGACCCGTCGGTGCGCGAACGGACTGACGCGCTCGACAGCCTGGGCAACACGACGGCCGCGACGGGCAAGGGCTTTGCCATCGGCTCGGCGGTGCTCACGTCGCTGGCGCTGATGGTGACCTACTCGCAGGTGGTGGGCATCGACACGATCGACATCCTCGACGTCGACACGATGCTGGGGCTGCTCATCGGCGGGCTGATGCCGTTCGTGTTCGCGGCGCTGGCGATGGGCGCGGTAGGCCGGGCAGCGATGGCGATGGTGAACGAGGTGCGCCGGCAGTTCCGGGAGATCCCGGGGATTATGGAAGGAACCGGCAAGCCGGACTATGCGCGGGCGGTGGCCATTTCGACCGACGGGGCGATCCGGGAGATGGTGATCCCCGGCCTGCTCGCGGTGGTGGTGCCGATTGTGATCGGCGCGGCGATCGGCGCGGAGGCGCTGGGCGGCCTGCTGATCGGCTCGATCGCGAGCGGGGCGGTGCTGGCGCTGATGATGGCGAACGCCGGCGGCGCCTGGGACAACGCGAAGAAGTTCATCGAGGCGGGCCACCTTGGGGGGAAGGGTTCGGACCCGCACAAGGCGGCGGTCGTCGGCGATACGGTCGGCGACCCGTTCAAGGACACGGCCGGCCCGGCGTTGAACATCCTGTTGAAGCTGATGTCCATCGTCGCGGTGGTGTTCGGCCCCCTGTTCGTGGGCTGAGCCCGCGGCTTTGAAGGGCTGATGAACGGCCGCCGGTTGAGCACCGGCGGCCGTTTCCGTATTCTGCGGCATCCGCGGCCGGGGCGACGGCCGCGCCACAGGGGGCTTGCTCATGCTGCTTGCGCAGGCGCTGATTCCGCTGAGCGTGGTGGTCGCAGTGGTCGCGGGCGCGGCGGCCCGCTCGGTCCGGCCGGGTCCCGCGCTCCCGGGCGAGCGCATCGACCCGTGGGGGCTGGCGGCGGCGCTGATGGCGGGCGGGGTTGCGGCGACGGCGGCGGCCTTCGGGCTGACGTGGTGGGCAGCGGACAGCCTCGAGCGGGGCGCCTGGGCGGGCGGTGCGCTGCTTGCCGGGTGGGGGGCGGCATCGATAACGGGGCTGGTTGCGGAGGTGTTCGACGGGGACGATGCGCGGCCTGCCGCGGCGGGTCCGCTGGTTGGGG
>NZ_DAOUAO010000052.1:0-2350 GCF_034433535.1 Tepidiforma sp. | reverse complement strand
CCACCTTCAACCTTCCACCTCCCACCTCCCCCTTGGAGCTCCGCCCCGCCCCGCCCCACCCTTTCCCCATGCCCGTTCCCCTCCTCCGGCCCTACCAGCGCCGCGTCTTCCTGCCCCTCCTCCGCGGCCTCCTCACCATCCGCCACGAGCAGTTCACCCTCCTCATGCCGCGCCAGTCCGGCAAGAACCAGCTCGCCGCCACCCTCGTCACCGCCCTCCTGCTCGCCCACGCCCGCCGCGGCGGCAGCATCGTCGTCTGCGCGCCCACCTTCCGGCCCCAGGCCGCCATCAGCCTCGAACGCACCCTCGCCGTCCTCGAACCCGCCGCCCGCCGCGCCCGCATCGCCCCTTTGTACGAAGACCACCGCATCCGCTGCGGCAACGCCGAGGCCGTCTTCCTCTCCGCCTCCGGCCAGGCACAGGTCGCCGGCCACACCGCCAGCATCGCCCTCTTCGCCGATGAGGCCCAGGATATCGATGCCGACTGGTTCGACCGCCAGTTTCGCCCCATGGCGGCCTCCACCGGGGCCCCCGCGCTCCTCTTCGGTACCCCCTGGGATGGCCACTCCCTGCTCGAACGCGCCATCGCCGCGAACGCCGGCCGCACCATCGCCGGCATCCCCCTTCATCACACCGTCACCTGGCAGGAGGTCGCCCGCGACGTGCCCATCTACGGCCACTACATCGAACGCGAACGCCAGCGCCTCGGCGCCCAGAACCCCCTCTTCCTCAGCCAGTACGAACTGGTCGCCGCCCGCCAGGTCAGCCGCCTCTTCAGCCAGTCCGCGCTCGAACAGCTCGAAGGCAGCCACCCGCTCCTGCGCGCGCCCCGCGCCGGCGAACGGTACGTCGGCGGGCTCGACCCCGCCGGCAGCGGTCCCGATGCCACCGTCCTCGCCATCGGCCGCCGCATGCCGGGCCGACGCCTCGAAATCGTCGCCTTCGAACGCTGGCACGGGGGCGACCTCGCCGCCTTCGCCCCGCGCGTGGCCGCCATCGCCGCCCACTGGGGGCTCGAACGGCTCGCCATCGATGCCACCGGCCTCGGGCAGCCGCTCGCCGCCCTCCTCGGCGAGCAGCTCGGGCGCCGGCTCGAACCGGTCACCTTCACCGTGCACGAAAAATCGGCCCTCGGCTGGGAGCTGGTGGCCGCCGCCGAATCCGGGCGGCTCGCCATCCCGGCCCGGGGCGAAGCCCCCGCCGAGTGGCTCGAATGCCGAGAACAGCTCGAAATCTGCCAGCGCGAACTCCGCCACGGCGGCATCCTCCACTGGAGCGCGCCCCCCGGCCGCCACGACGACTACATCGCCGCCCTCGCCCTCTGCCTGCGCGCCGCCGCCACCCTCCCGCAGGAGCGCATCGCCCGGGGGAGGTAGCCCCGCCCCGCCTCCCCGCGCCGCCGGGGAGAGGGGGAGAAGGGGAGAAGGGGAGAAGAGGGGGTGGGGTTGGGGTGTGCGGATGGGGTAGAGTGCCGCGGTGGGCAGGCTGCCGTACCGGAAGCTGGAGGTGTGACAGCGGGCGATGCGGCTGGCGCGCGACGTCGTCGACCTCACCGAACGGACGCCCATGGGGCGGCATCGCTTCTTTCGCGACCAGGTCTGTTCGGCCGCGCTCTCGGTCGCGGCGAACATCGCCGAGGGCAACGGCCGGGGCACCCCGCTCGATTACGCCGCGTTCCTCGATCGCGCCCGCGGCTCCCTGTTCGAACTGGATACGTGGCTGGTCTTCGCCTTCGACAAGGACTGGCTCCCGGCCGAGGACTTCCGCCGCATCGAGCATGAGATCGAAATGATCAGCCTCATGATCAACAGCCTCGCCCGCTCCCTCCGACGCAAACCAGCCCTCGATTCCCGCAACAACCCCTCCACCTGACCCCTCTCCCCCTCTCCCGTTCTCCCCCTCTCCCGCTGCGGAGCGGCAGGGCGGGGCGGGGGCCCGCTTCTAACAAATTTCCTACTGACATGCATCAGGGGTTTCCCGTATTCTTCCCCCGGTGTTCACTGGTCATTCCCCGTAATGTCGGGGCAGTGTCACCCCCGTAGCGCCTTCGTAGCCGCTGCGGGGACAGGTAGAGACAGAGCCGCACACGTCCAGTGGCGCGAGCGGCGCCAGCAGCAACGGAGGCAGCAAGCGCAGACGAACCATCTCCTTCACCCCACCGGGGAACGAGCGCCGGGGAGGAACGAGCGCTCAGTACAGCAGCAGCCGGCACGGTCAGCCGGCCCAACGAGGACGGAGGAATCATGACACTCGCACTCTACGGAAAATCCAGGCGGCGCCAGGGAGGGTTGCTCCTCGCTGGCCTCCTTGCCGTCCTGGTCGCCGCCATCGGCGGCGTCAGCCTCATCAC
>NZ_DAOUAO010000051.1:0-3485 GCF_034433535.1 Tepidiforma sp. | reverse complement strand
TGGAGTGCTCGGCGGGCTGGGTGCCGGAGATTTCGCAATCGACGCCGCGTTGGCTGAAGCGGCTGGGCGATACGGCGCCGTACCTGGTGATGACCGGGGTGAAGATGCTGGGACCGATGTCGCGGGCGTTCACGCTTCGCATCGACGGGCAGGAGTTCGATGGGCGGTACAACTCGGTGAGCGTGCACAACATGGAGCTGTGGGGCGGCGACCTGGTGGCGGCTCCCGGCGCGGCACCGGATGACGGGCTGTTCGACGTGATTCGCTGGGGTGATCTCGGCCGGCGGGCGGTCCTCAAGGCGGTCGATGGGCAGCGCAAGGGCGGGGTGCACCTGGAGATGGAGGGGATCGACCGGCACCCGGCCAAGGTAGTGGAGCTCTCTTCGCCGAAGCCGACCCGGCTCGATCTGGACGGGGAGGCCGGGGGCTACCTGCCCGCGCGCATCGAGATGGTGCCGGGGGCGATCCGGTTCGCGGCGCCGCCCGGCGGGGGCCGGTAGCGGCGGGGCGTCGCTGGACCTACACTGGCAAAGCGAACGCGCCCCTGCCGGGGCGGGATCTCTGCGTACGAAGGAACTGGAAAGGGAAGGTTGTTCGATGCGTGAAGTTGTGATTGTCGATGCGGTGCGGACGCCGCTGGGCCGCCGCGGCGGCGTGCTGAGCAAGAACCACCCGGTCGAGACCTCGGCGCTGCTGCTGCAGGCGCTGGCCGAGCGGAACGGGATGGACCCGGCGATCGTCGATGACGTGATTTACGGGTGCGTTTCGGAGGTTGGGGCGCAGTCGACCAACCTCGCCCGGAACATCGTGCTGACGGCCCGCTGGCCGTACACGATCCCGGGCGTGACGCTGGACCGGCAGTGCAGCTCGAGCCAGCAGGCGGTGCACTTTGCGGCGAACCAGATTGCCTCGGGGGTGCACGATGTGGTAGTGGCCGGCGGCACGGAGTGGATGTCGCAGATCCCGCTGGGCGCGAACATCGGCCAGGGGCTGGGCTACCCGTTCACCCAGGCGATGCGCGAGCAGTACGACCTGAGCAGCCAGGGCATCGCGGCCGAGCGAATCGCGGAGAAGTGGGGCATCACCCGCGAGGAGGCGGATGAGTTCGCGGTCGAGAGCCAGGAGAAGGCCGCGCGGGCGCAGAAGGAGGGCCGCTTCAAGAACGAGATGATCCCGGTGCCGGGCAAGAAGAAGATCAAGAAGGAGGACGGCACCGAGGACTGGGAGGATGCCATCATCGACTTCGACGAGGGCATCCGGCCGGGGACGACGGTGGAGGTGCTCGCGACGCTGAAGCCGAGCTTCAAGGAGAACGGCGTCCACCATGCAGGCAACTCGAGCCAGATTACGGACGGCTCGGCGGCGGTGCTGCTGACGCACCCGGAGAAGGCGAAGGAGATGGGCTGGAAGCCCCGTGCGCGGATCGTCTCGCAGGCGGTGGTTGGCTCGGACCCCGAGCTGATGCTGACCGGCCCGATCACGGCGACGCCGCTGGCGCTGCAGCGGGCCGGGCTGACGATGCGCGATATCGACCTGTTCGAGATCAATGAGGCGTTCGCGAGCGTGGTCCTGGCGTGGAAGCGCGAGCTGAACCCGGACATGTCGAAGGTGAACGTGAACGGCGGCGCGATTGCGCTCGGGCACCCGACGGGCTGCACCGGCGCGCGCCTGTTCGCGACGCTGGTGAACGAGCTGGAGCGCACGGGCGGCCGCTACGGCCTGATCACGATGTGCGTGGGCGGCGGCATCGGCACCGCCACCGTGATCGAGCGGCTCGACTAATCGCGCCGCAGCGCAACAACGGGACGGGGCGGCCCTGCGGGGCCGCCCCGTTGTGTGTGCGTGCCGTTTTGGCGCTCAGCGGGCGGGCGCCGCCTCGGGCTGGAGGATGAAGCCTTCGTAGCCGTTGGCGGCTACCTCGGCGCACTTCTGGGCGTAGACGCCGACGCCCCCGATGTAGGGCATGAAGACGCGCGGCTTGCCGGGGACGTTGGCTCCGATGTACCAGGAATTCGCCATTGGGTAGAGGGTGAGGTTGGCGACCTCGTTGACGTGGTCGACCCAGGCGTCCTCGGCCTGCACGGAGGGTTCGATGGCGGCGATGTCGCGCTCGCGGAGGTACTCGAGGCAATCGGTGACCCAGTCCACGTGCTGCTCGATGGAGACGATCATGTTCGAGAGCACGGAGGGGCTGCCGGGCCCGGTGATGGTGAACATGTTGGGGAAGCCGGCGACCTGGATGCCGAGGTAGCTGCGCGGGCCGTGCTCCCACTTCTTGCGGAGTTCGAGGCCGTTGCGGCCGCGGATGTCGATGCGGAGGAGGGCGCCGGTCATGGCATCGAAGCCGGTGGCGAAGACGATGGCGTCGAAGGTGAACTCCTCTTCGGTGGTGCGGAGGCCCTGCGGGGTGATTTCGACGATGGGGGTCTCCTTGAGGGAGACGAGGCGGACGTTGGGGCGGTTGAAGGTTTCGTAGTAGGCGATATCGACACAGAGGCGCTTGGTGCCGAAGGGGTACTCGCGCGGGCAGAGGAGGTCGGCGGTGCGCGGGTCCTTCACGATTTCGCGGATCTTGGAGCGGACGAACTCGGCGGCGGTTTCGTTGGCTTCGAGGCTGATGACGAGGTCGTTGAAGGCGCCGCCGATGGCGAAGCCGCCGGCCTGCCAGCGGCGCTCGTATTCGGCGCGGCGCTCCTCTTCGCTGACGGCGAGGGCGGAGGTGTCGTTGAGGGGGAGGCCGAGGATGCCGGCCGATGTTTGGCGGGCTTCGGCGCGGAGGCGCTGGATTTCGGCGGCGACGGCAGCGTTGGCCGCCTCATCGATGAGCGTGTTCTGCGCGGGTACGCTGAAATTGGGGGTGCGCTGGAAGACGGTGAGGTGCTCGGCCTGGCGCGCGATGAGGGGGATGGACTGGATGGCGGAGGAGCCGGTGCCGATGACGGCGACGCGCTTGCCGGTGAAATCGACGCCTTCGTGGGGCCAGGCGCCGGTGTGGTAGGACTCGCCCTGGTAGCTTTCGAGGCCGGGATACTCGGGCATCTTGGGCACGGAGAGGCAGCCGGTGGCCATGACGAGGAAGCGGCAGGCGTAGCGGTCGCCGCGGTCGGTGAAGACGTTCCAGCGGTTGGCGGCATCGTCGTAATGGGCGGCGGTGACGCGAGTGGAGAACTGGATATCGCGCTTGAGGTCGTAGCGGTCGGCGACGAATTCGATGTAGCGGAGGATTTCGGGCTGGGTGGCGTAGCGCTCGGTCCAGCGCCATTCGCGGGCGAGGTCGGGGTCGAAGCCGTACTGGTACTGGAGGGATTCGATGTCGCAGCGGGCGCCGGGGTAGCGGTTCCAGTACCAGGTGCCGCCGACGCCGTCGCCGGCTTCGATGACGCGCGCGGAGAAGCCGGCGCGCCGCAGGCGGAGGAGCTGGTAGAGGCCGGCGAAGCCCGCGCCGACGATGATGGCGTCGAACGAGGTTCCAGGGGCGGGTGATG
>NZ_DAOUAO010000050.1:0-11007 GCF_034433535.1 Tepidiforma sp. | reverse complement strand
GCCTCGCGCCCCGGCACGACAAACCTGCCCGGTGAAGCCTACGGGCGCTCGTTCGAAAGCACCACCGTCCCCGAGGCTGCGAACATCCCGCCGACCCCGTGCGCCACGCTCACCTTCACGCCCGGGATCTGGGCCGGCGCCGTGCCCCGGCACTGGCGCACGCTCTCCTGCAGGGCGTACATCCCGTACATGCCCGAGTGGGTGTAGCTCAGCCCGCCGCCGTTTGTGTTGAGCGGGAGCTTGCCGTTGGCCCGCGTGTTCCCTTCCCAGATGAACTGCGCCGCCTCGCCGCGGCCCACGAAGCCGAGATCCTCCAGCCCATAGAGTGGCAGGTGGGCGAATGCGTCATAAATCATCAGGTGGTCCACGTCGTCATGCGTGATCCCCGCCTCCTGGAAGGCCCGCGGCCCGGCCACCCGGAACGCGCGAGAGCTGGTGAAATCCTCCATCTGGCTCACCATCGGGGTCTCCACGCTCTCGCCGGTCCCAAGGATGTACACCGGCTTCGTCGGGAAGTCCCGCGCCCGGTCCGAAGAGGTGAGGATGAGCGCGCCGCCGCCGTCCGTGACCAGGCAGCACATCAGCAGTCGGAACGGATACGCGATCATCCGCGAGTTCAGCACGTCCTCGACGGTGATCGGGTCCTTCATCATCGCGTTCGGGTTGCGTGCCGCGTACTCCCGCTGGACCACCGCGACCATCGCCAGGTGCTCTTCGGTCACCCCGTACGTCTTCATGTAGCGGAGCACCGGCACGGTGAACATCGTCGGCGGGCCCATCGGGCCGGTCCAGCCCTCGAACTGGGCGTTCAGCGATTGCCGCGCGAACCCGAAGCCGCCGCGCCCGATCCCGGAGCGCCCGCTCTCCCCGTGCGTGATCAGCACGGTCTTCGCCAGCCCCGATTCGATCGCCGCCACCGCGTGCCGCACGTGGATCATGAATGAACACCCGCCGACGGCGGTCCCGTCGACGTACGTCGGCGTAATGCCGAGGTAGAACGCGACCTCCGTCGGGCTCGCGCCCGCACAGGCCACCCCGTCGATATCGCTCGGCTTCAACCCGGCCTCCTGCATCGCCAGGATTGCCGCCCGGGCGTGCAGCCCCAGCTGCGAGAGCTCCGGGAATCGCCCCTCCGGCGAAACCAGCTCCGCCGCGCCGACAATCGCTACGCTGCCTGGCTTCAGCATTACCGCTCCTCCTTCGCCGGCCGCCAGGTCGGCAGCGTGATGTCGTCGTTCACCCGGGTAGGTGCCAGCTCCAGCCGCATGTCCAGCTGAAGCGCCTCGGGCGTCTGCTCGCAATCGATGATGTTGGTCATCATCTTGATGCCTTCATCCGTCTCTACCACCGCAATTGCGAAGGGCGCCTCGAACCCGGGCGGGGGCCGGTGGCTGATCACGTAGCTCAGCAGCCGCCCCTTACCGCTCGCCTCGAACCACTCCACCTCCGCGAACGGGTCGCGTGGGTCGAATGGCCGCGGCGGGAAGTACGCCTGCCCCGTCGCCTTGTTGCGCTGGAGCATCAGCTTGCCTTCCTTCAACCCATCCCAGTAGGGCTGGGTCTCCGGCGTTGCCTGTGGGAGAACCCTCGAATAGTCGTGCAAACCTGTTCCTGCCGAAAACGAAGAGTCCGGGCCGGCTTGCCGGTCCCGGCTGCCAGTGCACCTCCATGTCTACCGTGAACGTCAAAGTCAGGCAAGCGGCCAGTCAGGCCGCGTCATCCGCCTGCCGGACCAGCACGCCCCAGGCGTCCGCCAGCTCCCACAGCCGCTCATCCAGCGTGCGGCAGCTCACGGCTGCCCGCGCCCGGTAGCCAGCCTTCTCCAGCAGTTGCGCCCGCCGCAGCGCCCGGCTGATGTCGTTCTCCTCGAGCGTCCGCGAGACCTCCACCGCCATGAGGAGTGGCCGCTGTTCCGGGTCTGCGCGGTCCCTGCCCTCAACGATCAGGTCGAGTGCCCTGAGCTCGATAATCTCCTGCTCGCTCAGCACGCCCTGGTCCTCCGCCTGGTCGACCAGGTCGAGGTCGTTCAGGGTCACCACTCGCGGCTTCCTCAGCCACGGACCAAACAGCGACGGCGCCTTCCGCTCGAATCGCATCTCGTACAGGTAGCCCAGGTCGGCATCGATGCGGTTGTTCATCCGATCGATGGCAATCCGCTGCGCATCGACCGCAAGCACCAGCCGCGACACCTGCTCGGTCAGCTGCTCCATTTTGGCCTCGAGCACCTCGACCCGCTCCGTCAGCCGGTCGAGCCGTTCTTCAATGCGGTCGACCCGCGCGGTGAGCGCCTGGAGGGCTTCTTCGGTGCGGCGCTGGGCCTCGGCCAGCTCTTCGACCCGAGCCTCGGTGCGGCGCTGGGCCTCGGCCAGCTCCTCCATGCGCTGTTCGAGCCGGTCAACCCGCGCGGTGAGCGCCTGGATGGCTTCCTCGGTGCGGCGCTGGGCTTCGGCCAGCTCCTCCATGCGTTGCTCGAGCCGGTCGACCCGGGCGGTGAGCGCCTGGAGGGCTTCTTCGGTGCGGCGCTGGGCTTCGGCCAGCTCTTCGACCCGAGCCTCGGTGCGGCGCTGGGCTTCGGCCAGCTCCTCCATGCGCTGTTCGAGCCGGTCGACCCGCGCGGTGAGCGCCTGGATGGCTTCCTCGGTGCGGCGCTGAGCCTCAGTCAGCTCGGCCATCGCCTTTGGGAGCCGGTCGAACTCGTCGCCCACGATTAGCGGTCGCAGCTGGGCGCGCCATTCCGGCCGCTCCGCCAGCAGCCGGATCAGGTCCTGCACATCCTCCACCGTGAACGCCATGACGCCATCCTATCACGCCGGCCGACGCCCGGCGGGCCGTGCCCGAGGCTTACCCCGCTCCGTAGAGCACCTCACGCAGGTCAAGGGCCATACTCGTCCCGTCGAGGCGCAGGTGGCGCGGATTGAATCCCTCCGCGTGCACCGCCATCCGCAGCTCCTCCGGGGCGATGTCGGCCGGCAGCCCGATCCCTGCGAGCCCGTTCGCGTCGGTCTGCACCCGCGCCACCAGCCCATCCTGCCGGTCCGACACGATGATCTCGGCCCCGGCCACCGGCGGCCGTTCGCCGTTCTCGAGCGCGTCATTGTCGAGCACCGTCACCTGCGCCGTCCGACCATCCCGCTGCACCCGCACCTCCACCCGCAGGTCCCGCAGGTAAATCCCCGGCTCGGTGGTGATCGCCGCCATCCCGTCGCGCTGGGGGATGCGGGCCGGGTTCGCCTTCAGCGAAACGTCCTGCGTGGCCATGCCGTGGTCGGTCGTAATCACGAACAGCGTCGAATCCAGCAGGCCCCGCTGCTCGAGTGTGCGCAGGATGTGCCCGATGCGCACATCGGTCTCGTCGAGCGCAGCCCGCGCCCCTTCGTGGTGCGGCCCGTAGTCATGTGCCGAAGAGTCCGGCTGCGCGAACTCGTGGTAGACGAACACGGGCGCCGGCTGGCTCTCATCGAGGAAGAGCAGCCGCGCCTGCGCCAGCCCGCGGTTGTCAATCTGGCCCTGCAGCCGGTGTCCCTCCTCCTCCAGTTCCTCGTACCAGCGCGGGTTGATCTCGTGCTCGGTCTCCTTCGTGAGCGCGATCAGCCGGCCCCGGTCGCCCAGCAGGCGCCGCTCCAGCGAGGCGTGGTCCGCCCCGCGCGTGCACGGTTCATTGATCGAAGCCGTCACCGCATCCGGCCCAAACACCCGCTTGAACGCTTCGAACAGCGTCTCCACCTGCGGGTTCAGGAACCGCGCCGTATCGAACTGCTGTCCCTGCGGCGAAACTACCTCGCGCCGTTCACGCAGGTAGTAGGTCGGGTTCACGATGTCGTGGTGCCCGCACCATGTCCCGGTCCCAATGGTGTTGTGGCTCGGCCACGTGATGCTTGGGAAGTTCGTGATGCTCCCCCAGCGCAGCATGCAGCCCCGTTCGATGAGCCGGCGCAGGTTCGGGATCGACCCCGGGTCCTCCTCCAGCCGGTAGAGCAGCTCGGTGAGCGATTGCCCGTCCAGCAGCATCAGGTAGACCCGCTCAGGGCGCCCGGTCGAATCGTCGAGGACCTCTTCCAGCACCCGGCCGTCCTGCCGCGCGAGGTAGACATCCGGGGCTACGCCGCGCTCGGTCGATGTCCTTCCCGTGCTGTCCCGGCCGTCGATCAGCGGAAACCCCATCAGCCGCGCGATCGTCGGCGCGACATCCACCTGCTTCGCCTCGGCTTCCACCTTCACGCCCCGCTTCACCCCCGGCCCCGAGAAGATGAGCGGCGAGCGCGACTGCACCACGTCGAGCGCGCCGTGCTGCCCCGGCTGGCGCCCGTACGCGTAACTCTTCGGGTTCACGATCAGGTCGGGCGCGTTCGGGCTGTCGAACAGCTGCGAAATCCGCTCGTAGGCGTACGGGTACGTCAGCCGCTCCGGCTCGATGAACGCCCGCTGGATGTCCTCGGGGTTGCCGGCTGCCTCCAGCTCCTCCGCCAGCGTGGCGAGGGCGCGGTGGTCCTGCCGCTCCAGCGGGTTCTCCCCAACCACCTCCACTACCTCATACCGGTAGCCGCCGCCCGGGGCGTAGGTCCGAACCCAGCGTACCATGCCCCGCCGTGCCCAGGCCTCGTACCACCAGCGGCCCTCCCGGTCCTGCCGCGCCGTCGCGACAAAGTCGGTCCAGGCCTCGCCGTCCCGGGTCGTCAGCAGACGATGAATCGCGAGGTTCCCCGACTCCTCCTGTTCCGGGTCGAGTCCCTGCCCTCCCGGGCGCTCCGGCCCGATGCATTCGACGGTCGTCATTCCTGCGTTCACGTTCGAACCCTTTCGGCTGCTGCCGGTAGCGTCGCTCCGGCCCGTCAACGTCACGTTAGCCCTGCAGCTGCCACCCCACGAATGGCCCTTCGAGTTCGACCTCCATCGCAGAGAGGAACTTCGCGGTCATCGCGTAGAAGCCGGTCAGGAGGTTCACCCCCACCACCGTCGCCGGCGACACCAGTGAAGCCAGCCGCTCATGAACCTCCGCCGAGGGGTGCCCGGAGGCACTCACCGCATCGACGTACTCGAGGATCGCCCGCTCGGTCGGCGTGAACAGGTCGCTCGTCTTCCAGTGGTGCAGCGCCACAATCTTCGCGTCGTCCAGCCCTGCCTGCCGCCCGATGCGCACGTGCTGGTGCCACTCGTACTGGCTGTGATGCAGGATGGCCGTCCGCAGGATGACCAGCTCTCGCGTCTGTACGTCCAGCCCACAGTGGTTCCAGAGCCCGTTTCCCAGGCGCAGGTATGCCCGCCACACCTCCGGGTTGTTGGCCATGGCCCGGAAGATGTTCGGGACCATCCCGCCCGTGGAATTCCGGTCCCACACGTACCGCAGCTCCTCCGGGATGTCGTCGCGCGTCATCAAGGGCAGCCGGGACATTGCATCTCCTCCTCGGTGTGCCGCGGAGTGTAGCCCCTTGCCGCCGCCGCTTCAGCTCACCCGGCGCTGCGCCCGCCGCGCGGCCGCCGCCATCGCTGCCGCCCCCGCCCCTGCCGCAATCGCCGACCCGCTCCCCGCGAGCGTCCCGGTTGCCGCCCGCAGCAGCAGCTCCAGCCCGCACCAGCCGGCCATGGCAAGTCCGGCGAGCTCCGCCAGCCGCCTCATGCCGCCCGCTCCCCGCGTTCGACGGCGTCCCGCTCCACCATCCGCGCGAACGCCTCCGCCAGGTCGGGGTCGAACTGCGTGCCCCGCCCATGCAGGATCTCCTCCACGGCCCGCTCGAGCGTCAGCCCTTTCCGGTACGGCCGGTCGGTGGTCATGGCCGAGAAGGCGTCCGCGAGGCTGAACAGCCGCGTCGAAAGGCGAATCTCCTCGCCCTTGAGCTGTGCCGGGTAGCCCTGCCCATCGAACCGCTCATGGTGATGGCGGACCAGGTCGACCACCGTATCCATGTCGGTCAGCGCCGCCGTGATCGCCGCCCCCATCACCGGGTGTTCCTCCATCGCCCGCCGCTCCTCGAGCGTCAGCGGCCCCGGCTTCCGCAGGATCTCGTCCGGCACCACGATCTTGCCAAGGTCGTGGATCGGCCCGCCAATCGCCAGGGCGTTGATGACCTCATCGCCGAGGTCAAGCTCCGTCGCCAGCCGCACCGCCAGCTGCGTCGCGTGGTCGCTGTGGAACCGCGTGTACGAATCCCGCCGGTCGATCGCCTTCACCAGGTTGCGCAGCGCCTTCACATTGCCCGCTTTCAGCAGCGCCTCCTCCTGGGCGAGGGCAGCGGGCACGATGGCCGGGGAGACCGCCTTGTTCATGTACATCTCGTCTTCCGCCTCCGCCACCAGGTCCCGCGGGCTCTGCCCTTCGCGCAGCGCAGCCACCCCCACCGAGACCCGCGCCGGCAGCGTGATGCGCGCCCCGTTGACCACCTCGATTCGCCCGATGGCCCGGCGAACCCGCTCCATCAGCCGCCGGGCGCCCTCCTCGCTCATCCCCGGCATCACGACCACGAACTCATCGCCGCCGAAGCGGCCGAACTGCGTCGGCGGCTCAATATGTGCCGACAATTCCTTCACCACGCGCTGGAGCACGCGGTCGCCTTCCTCGTGCCCCACGAAATCGTTCAGCAGCTTGAAGTTGTCGATATCGAGGTAGGCCACCACCAGCGGCCGATTCAGCTTCCGCGCCTGGAAGACGGCATCCGCCAGGAACTCATCGATGTAGCGGCGGTTCGGGCAGCCCGTGAGCGCGTCCGTATACGCCAGCTGCCGGTAGACCGCCGCCTGCTCCGCCGCGATGTGCCGCGCCCGCGTGTCTGCGGCCTTGTTGAGCAGGTGCCACAGGATTTCGGCATCGAACGGCTTCCCAAGGAAGTCGTCTGCCCCTGCCTTCATCGCCCGTACCGCGATCTCCACGTCCACGTACCCGGTAATCGCCACGATCCCGGCCGCGGGCGCCAGCCGCCGCGCTTCAGCGATGACGTGCAGCCCCGTCATGTCCGGCAGGCTGATATCCGAGGCGATGGCGTCGAAGTGCCCGGCCGTCAGCTCCGCGATGGCCTCGGCCCCGGTGCGCGCCAGGCGAACGTCGGCAAGATGCTGCCCGAGCGCCAGCTGGATCAGCCGGCCCAGCGCAGCGTCATCCTCGACCACGAGCACCCGCAGCGGCCCGCGCCCTTCACGCAGTGAAAACAGCTCCACGTCAAAGATGTCGGCCGTTCGCCGCCCGCTATGAACCCGTTACGACGAGGTTTCCCGCGAGCTCCCCTTCGCTGGCGGCACGACCCAGATCTTGTTCGCCACCGGTGTCCCCAGCACCACCGTCCGCTCCCCGAGGCGCACCGTAATCGTACCCCGGTAGGGCGCTGCCTCCTCCAGCCGGACCCGCACCCCCGGCCGAATCCCCTCTTCATCGAAGAACTTGAGCAGCTGCTCGTCCTCTTCAAACACCCGGTCGATCTCGACCTCCTGCCCCTCCCCGATATCCGCCAGCGTCGTCATCGAAAGCTTCCGGGGCGCCCCCGTCCCCGGGATCGGATACCCGAACGGGCTCCGCTGCGGCCGTCCCAGCATCTCGAACAGGCTCTTCTCCGTAATGTCCGAGATCCCGTGCTCCAGCAGGTGCGCCTCTTCGTACGCCCGCCACCACTCCACCTTCAGCACGTCGGTGATCAGGCACTCCGCCAGCCGATGACGTCGCACCATCTGCTCGGCCCGGCGCAGTCCCTCCGGCGTCAGGTGAATCACCTTCTTCGCGTCCACGTGCACCAGGCCATCCCGCATCAGCCGCTTGAGCATCCCGGCCACCGAGGGCGGCGTGATCTCCAGCCGATCCGCCAGCCGCACCGCGATCACGTCCTGCCCCTCGTCGTGGCTCATCCGGTAGATGGCCGTCAAATAGTCGTCACTGGCAACGTTCTTGACCTGTTTCGGCATGGCACCGCGATCTTGGCACGTCGCCGCCTCCCGGGAAATTCCCGTGGCGCATCACCGCCAATCGCCCCAAACTTCCCTCGCAGATGTCCCTGCGCTACGCCATCCTTGGCCTCCTCGCCGGCGGCGAACTCTCGGGCTACGAGCTCACCCGCCGCTTCAGCGATACCGTGGGCTACTTCTGGAACGCCCGGGCCCAGCAGATCTATCCCGAACTGGCCCGCCTCGAAGAAGCCGGCCTCATCGCCGGCCGCACAGTCCACCAGGTCGGCCGCCCCGATAAACGCCTCTACTCCCTCACCCCCGCCGGCCTCGCCGACCTCACCGCCTGGGTCACCACCCCCTCCCCCGCCACACTCACCAAGGATGAATTCCTCGTCAAAGTCTGGAGCTACGGCCTCGCCCAACCGGCCGCAGCGCTGGCCGCCCTCCGTGAGCACCGGCGCCAGCACCATGAGCGCCTCGCCGCCTACCGCGCCATCGAAGCGCACTTCGGAGGCGTCCCCCCCGGCCAGCTGCCCCGCGAGTTCCTGGGGCCCTACCTCACCCTGCGCGCGGGCATCCGCTTCGAAGAGGCCTTCCTCGCCTGGGCCGACGAAGCCGAGGCGGTCCTCTTCGCCCGCGCGAACCCGCCCGCGCACACCGATTAGGCCGCTTTCCGCGCGCGCCGTTCGTCGATCGTTTCGAGCAGCACAACCTGCTCGGCGGCCACCTGGCCGCCAAGGTAGGCTGCCACGCACGGCGGCACCCCGCCATGCGCGACCGAGCACCGCTCGCAGCGGAATTCCCGGCTCCCCGCCGGATACGGACAGGCTTTCTCCAGGCGTGTCATTTCGGTGTCCTCCCGGTTTCTACCCGATCTAATCGGCAGGAACGCCCGGGTTGATAAGGCGTGAACCGCACGGTCGCAGCGCAGGTGTTTCGATGACGCGTCCCGCCCAAACTTACTCAGCGGTAGAAAACCCCCTTTCAGCCCCGTTCCCAAAGGCCTAGACTATCGCGGACATCGACGCCACCACAGGAGAACCAGCATGGCGGCCAATCCCCAGACCGAACCGGGCCTCGACCTGTCCTGGCTCAACCTCTACGACGACGCCACCTCGGCCGAGCCCGGCAAGAAGGGCCTCACCCTCAAGGAGATCAACCTCGGCCGCTATGCCGATAGCGCCCGCGGCCCCGGCGATATGACCTACCGCCTCCGCGGCGCCATCCCCCGCCCGGGCGCCCAGCGGTTCGGCCCCAACTACCAGTCCAAGGCGGATGTCTGGGCCGAAAACTGCATCATGCTCTACGAAGAGGCGACCCAGCGGCAGTGGAGCTCCGCCCGCGATATCCCCTGGGACACGCTCGAACCCCTCCCCGATGAGCTCGAGCGCGCGATGTGCCAGCTTGCCACCATGCTCACCGAGGTCGAATTCATCGCCGGCGACGTTCCCGGCCAGTGGATGCCCTTCGTCTCGGCCCAGGACTTCGAAGCCGGCCTCTTCCTCATGACCCAGATCATGGATGAGGCCCGCCACACCGATGTCTTCCGCAAGCGCGCCCTCGCCA
Source organism: Tepidiforma sp. (assembly GCF_034433535.1). Lineage (GTDB taxonomy): Bacteria > Chloroflexota > Dehalococcoidia > Tepidiformales > Tepidiformaceae > Tepidiforma. The sequence goes on along the minus strand of NZ_DAOUAO010000050.1, from coordinate 1,578 downwards.
ACGGCGGCGGCCTCCTCGCCCAGGGCGCTGGCCTCGGCCTCCGCACCCTCATCGAAGCCCGCGACTTCACCGAAATGTCCGTCCTCATGCACGTCCAGGCCGAAGGCTTCGTCCAATCCATGTTCCGCATGGGCGAGCTCATCGGCCAGACCGAGGCCGACAAGCGCATCTTCCGCATGAGCGCCCAGGACGAATCCCGCCACCTCGCCTTCGGCGTCATGCACCTCAAGTATGTCCTCGATACCGAACCCGAGCGCCGCGAGGAGATCCACCACTACCTCGACAAGGCCGAGGGCGACGCTGCCGGCGGCGGCTCGGGCGATGTCACCTTCCCGCCGGTCTTCGAAGCCCTCTGCATCCTCCTCGGCGGCGGCGTCGACAAGTTCGATGAAGGCCTGCAGAAGTTCCTCCTCCTGCGCAAGCGCCAAATCAACGAATACGTCCACCGCCTCACCGTCGCCGGCCTCGGCGATCGCCGCCAGCGCCTCGGGCCGCTGATGGCCCAGTTCCTCGACCCGGCCTGATCCGCCGGGCCGTTCCACGACTCACTCGCGGCGGGGCCGTGTACCCCGCCCGCCCGATACCCCCAGGGAGGTCCGCCCTTGTCCACCGGAGAGGCACTCGCCCGCGCCGCCCAGGCCACCAGCGTCGAAGTTCCCCAGGAAGCCCGTGATAAGGCCCGCGAACTCGGCTGGGACGACGGCCTCATCGAACTCGCCCTCGCCAAAGGCCACTCCCTCCAGGTCATCTGGCAGGCCCTCCGCGCCAATGTCGATGGCAAGCGCGCGAAGGAGTTTCTGCAGGGCGGGCAGACCGCAATCCCCCGCGACCTCTCCTGGATGAATGTCCCCACCGAATGGGGCATCCGCGCGCGCCCCTCCAACCCCGAGATGGGCCTCACCATCGCCGACCTCATGATCGGCACCTACGGCGACGTCCCCGACGTGTGGACCAACCGCTCCGAGATCGCCCGCGGCTCCTACCCCAACCCCATCGTCGAAGACATGGGATACACCATCTTCGAAAAGGCCCTCGTCTGGGCCGATTGCTGCATCCCGCTCTACGAAGAAGCCATCCGCGACCGCTGGGTCTCCGCAACCGACCTCAACTGGAAGTCGCTCGAACCCCTCCCCGATGACATCGAGCGCGCCGTCTGCCAGTTCCTCACCGAACAATCCGAACGAGCCTACTTCACCGGCGCACTCTGGTCGGGCTGGCTCCCCGAAATCTCCTACGGCTTTCTCGAGCTCAAGCTCTTCCTCTCCACTGTCATCTACGACCTCGCCCGCCACAGCGAAGCCTTCCGCAAACGCGCCCTCGCCAACGGCGGCGGCCTCGGGCTCCAGGCCCCGACCGACTTCTCCCGCGTCGCGAAGGAGGCCCGCTCCTTCCCCGAGCTCGCCGCCATCCTGTTCGTCCAGGACAGCATGCTCTATACCCTCTTCTCCCACGGCGACGAGTTCGCCCAGAACGAACTGGAGCGCGACCTCTATCGCTTCGTCGCCCGCGACCGCAAGCGCATGCTCGAGTACCACATCGAGCGCATGAAGCACATGCTCTTCAAGCTCCCTGAACGTC
>NZ_DAOUAO010000049.1:0-3206 GCF_034433535.1 Tepidiforma sp. | reverse complement strand
AACGCCATCATCCGGTAGCCGAAGATCGGCTTGCGGGCGTGGGTCGATATGACCTCGCTGACGATCCCGAAGCCCGGCAGCATCATGATGTAGACGGCCGGGTGGGAGTAGAACCAGAAGACGTGCTGGTAGAGGAGGGGGTCGCCGCCGGCCTGGGCATCGAAGAAGGACATGCCGGCGACGCGGTCGAGGAGGACGAGGAGGAGGGCGGCGGCGAAGCCCTGGGTGTAGAGGAGAGCGACCCAGGAGGTGGCGAACATCGACCAGACGAAGATGGGGAGACGGCCCCATGTCATGCCGGGTGCGCGGAGGAAGATGATGGTGGCGATGAAGTTGAGGGCGCCGAGGATGGAGGTGAGACCGAAGGTGATGATGGAGAGGTCGAAGAGGACCTGGGCGCTGTTCGCGCGCAGGGAGAGCGGGGGATAGGCGGTCCAGCCGTGTTCGATGCCGCCGAGGAAGGGGGTGGCGAGGAGGCCGACGGCGACAGGCGGGACAAGCCAGAAGGTGAGGGCGTTGAGGCGGGGGAAGGCCATATCTTCGGCGCCGATCATGAGCGGGACGGCGTAGTTGCCGATGCCGCCGATGACCGCTGCGACGGCGACGGCGACCATGAGGATGCCGTGGAGGCCCATGGTGCCGTTGTACTGGCCGTTGCTGAGGAACTGGTGGCCGCTCTGGGCGAGTTCGAGGCGCATGAGCATGGCCAGGGCGCCGGCGAGGAAGAAGACGACCATGAAGGTCACGAGGTACTGGATGCCGATGACCTTGTGGTCGGTGTTGAAGGTGAAGTAGCGCTGCCAGCCGTGGAGCTGGCGGGTGTACGTCTTGAGGCCGAACCATTCGCGGCCCCACTGGCTCCACATGCCGATGCCCATGAGCCAGAGGAAGACGCCGAGGACCCAGCCGCCGACGATGTTGATTTCGCCGCCCCAGACATTGGGGTAGCCGAAGAGCCAGCGGAGGATGGCGACGATGCCGAGGCCGAGGTAGAAGCCGATGAGCCCGAGGCCCATCGCGCCGGCAACAGACTTGACTGCGTACATGGTTACTGCCCCTCGCTCTTGAGGCTGGCGAGCCAGGCCTCGTACTCGGATTCGGTGACGACGCGGACGGGGAGCCACATCTTCGAGTGGTCGAGCCCGCAGAGTTCAGCGCACTGGACGCGGTAGGCCTGGTCTTCGTCGTAGGCGCCAAGCTCGGTGGGTTTGACTGTCATGAAGGTGGTGCGCCCGGGGATGGCGTCGATCTTCATGCGGAAGGCCGGGATCCAGAGGGAGTGGACGACGTCGATGGAGTTGACGTTGAACTGCACCGATTTGTTGACGGGGATGACGATCTCCTTGCCTTTGGCGGCGGAGACTTCGGTGCCGTCGGGATAGGTGAAAGTCCACTGCCACATGAAGGCGGTGACATCGATTTCGAGGTCGGCCTCAGTTTCGCCCCAGCCGTAGCCGCTGGCAGTGCTCTGGAGCTTGGCGAGCCCGGTCAGGCCGGGGTGGATCATGACGAAGATGGCCAGGCCGCCCGTGATCACCAGCCAGACGCGGGGCACCCAGCCGCGGCCGCGGATCGGGGGGCCGTCGTCTTGGGGGCGATCGCCGCGGACGCGGAAGCTCAGGATGGCGTAGACGACAACCGCGATGACGAAGGTGAAGACGGGGATGCCGAGGATGAGGAGGAAGCGGAAGATGCTGTCGAAGTCCTCGGCCTCGTGGGACCCGACGGTGGGGAAGAGGTCGGCGAAGACGAGGAGCTCGCCGATGGCGGTGAGGAAGGCCCAGAAGATGGCCACACTGATGAGATGTTTGCCGTGCAACAGCAGCGCTCCCTGCGGATGGGATGGGCAGCGGGCCGGCGGCGCCGCCATGGGCCGCCGGGGTGAGTTCATGCTAAGAAAGCGCTTCGGGGAGGCGGTACGGACCGTTGGGTACCGCGTGGGCGGCCGGATGGCCGTGGGCGGGCGGTGTGCACATCGCGGGTATAGCGGCCCGGGATGCGCTGCGCCGGCCGGTACGCAAGCGGCGCGAGGTCGCCGAAGATGGAAACGTGCGATGGTTCGTACGGGCACGAAAGGCTGAAGCGCCGGCGGAGGCCGCCGGCCCGGCGTTCGGGGCGTGGGTGCTGGAGCAGTTCCTGCGCGGCGAGCAGCCAGCGTTCCTGCCGTTCGCGCAGCTGGAGCGGGCGTGCAGCAACGCGGCGTCGCTCGTGTGCGGGGCGGTGTATGGTCGCCCCGGGGCGTTCGATGCCGCGGTGCTGGCGGTGCCCGGGCTGGCCGGGGACGCCGGGACGATCGCCCGGCGCACGGCCGACGGGTTCAAGGCGGCGCTGGCGGACAGGGAGCACACGGTGCTGGCCTGGCCGTGGGAGCACATCGGGACGATGGTGGCGTGGCGGGCGACCCGGGCGGGCGAGCTGGAGACGACACCGCTGGGGAGCACCGTCGAGCGGGTGGCAACGGCCTACGCGCTGCGCCACCGGGAGCAGCTGACGGCGGTGCTGGACCTGTGGGGTCGGGTCGCGGAGGGGGTGTACCGGGGCGAGCAGCGGCCCGACCTCGTCGCGATGGGGCTGGAGATGCTGCGGGCGTTCGAGGCGGCCCGCGGGAAGCCCGCGGGGGGCGGACCTGCGGGTTAGCCGTGTGCGGGGCGCCAGACCCGGGCAGGCTTGCCGCTCATCATCTCGGACAGGCGAGAGACCTCGATGCGCCAGGGGTCGAGGCGGAGTGCGCCGAAGGTGGGGTCGGCCGGGCCGCCCTTCCAGAGCATGCCCGGGTCGTAGCCGAGCGGGGGCGGGGTGCTCTTGAACAGCTCCCAGAGCCACTGGCGGCGTTCGAGCGAGGTGTCCCACGAGGCGCGGCACTCGGCGTAGACCTGTTCGTGCTGCTGGTCCCAGTAGGTGACCGAGACATACGGGTTGGCGGCGATGTGCTTCGCCTTGAGGGACTGGGGCGAGGTGGCAATCCAGCCGGTGTGACCATCCCAGATGGGGTGGAGAATGCGCGAGCGCGGGCGGCCGCGGGTGTCGATGGTGGTGACGACGGCCCAGACGACGCGGCTGGTGATGGCATGGAAGTCCGGAGCGATGGTCTCCCAGGTAACGTTCACGGCGGAACTCCGTCGAGCAGTGTGCCGGAAGACTGTACAAATTTTTGGCTAGCGCTGTCGCGGGGGCGTGCGGCGGGCGGGGCGGCGGCGGGATGGCGG
>NZ_DAOUAO010000048.1:0-9624 GCF_034433535.1 Tepidiforma sp. | reverse complement strand
ACGGTGGTCTCGCCGACCCACGGGTCCTCGACGCGCAGCGTCAGCCGCATCGGTCCGCGGGCGTTCAACCACCAGCGGGCCTGGTACTGCCCGCTGCCTCCCTCAATCTCGCCATCGACGGGCTCCTCCCACGGCCGCCAGTGCGGTTCCAGGAAGGCCGTCATGCCATCGACGTCAACGTCCTGCCGCCACGAGCAGAAAAGCTGCCCATCGTCAAAGCGTGTGGTCACCTCCCTGACCGTGAGCAGACGTTCGATGGCACCCACCCTGGCCGCATCCTGGCCGTGTTCATTCCCGGCGAAGAGTTCGAGGTACAGGACCCGGTCAGTCCGGCCCTGGACAGTCGATGAAACGTCCCGGAGCGAGAAGTTCGCGCTTCGTTGCCCGCGGATAGGGCCGAGCTCCTGTACTGCCTGCCCGTCGGCGGTCACCAGCCGGAGGCTGGGCCGCACCGGGGCAGAGGCGTGCACCTGGAGCTCCCAATCGCCGGCAAGCACTTCGTCGAGTGGAATCACTGCGCTTTCCTGCCAGCCGCGCGGTTTAGCGCTGAGCCATCGCCACTCGACCGTCGGCAGCACGACCACGGCCGCGGTGGTGCGTCCGGTGCGGGAATCCGTCACCGCCAACGGGATGCGGCCATCGCCATCCAGGTCCTTGAGAATCCAGACGTCATGCCCCGCCGCCTGTCCCAGGTCGCCGGGTGTGGCGACCTGAACCTCCCCGGGAATTTGCACCATGACCAGGCGGATGTCGCCCGAGTCGGTGCCATCCGCTGCCGGTCGACGGACCCGTGGCGCGAGAGGCACGTCAAACCCGCGGACCCCGGCCGGCAGGATGCCGATGCGCTGTCGCACTCCAAGGCCGATGGGTCCGTTGGCGGCCACATTCCAGGTGCCCACGTCGCAACCCGGTATGAGGTCGTGCAACTGCAGCCGCCAGGTGCCATCCTGCAGAACGCGAGGAAGCCGGGCCGCCGGCAGGACATACGTCTCGGCCGTTTCCCCTACCCGTTCAGCGCGCACTTCCCAGAAACTCAGGTAACGTTCAGGAGAGGAGCCCGGCCGGTCCGGGATGCACAATTCGGGCAGCGCATCCTCGGCCGCGAGCAGGTCGGTATTCAATGGTTCGAGCCAGGCGGGCAGGGGATTTTGAGTGAAAAATGCCGACTGCGCGTGGCCAGCGACCCGGTACCTGGGGCCATCCGAGGCCGCCTGCCACCCGACTGGCGCCACGCGGAGTTCCGTCGCCCCTTCGCAACGGATGAGCTGCATCAAATACCCGTTCCAGCCAAGCGGAGGCCCCAGGGTATCGCAGACCGTCAGTTGCCCGTCCGTCTCGAGCTTGCTGTCCCCTGGCGCGAGGAGCCACCACGCGTCGCCGTCGAGCACCTCACCCGCGGGGAGCAGCCTGCCGTCGCGCTCCGCAAAGAACAGCACCGGGCGGTCTTCCGAGAGTAACGGAATTTCCCACCGGTCAGGCTGAGACCCTTCGTGCACGAGCTCAACGCGGAGCGCGTTCGCCGGCCGCGACACGCCAAGCGCCTCTTTTTCCCGTGTCCGGGCGAATTGCGGCGGGCAGGCGTCGACTTCGTACTGCTCGCCCCCAGGGGCAACCATCACCCTCCACGTCGCGGGGTTGTCGACGTATGGGAGGTCGACCACGACCTCACAGCGGTACGAATCAAACCGCACAGCGGGGCGTGCTCTGCGTTGGCTTGAGTGGTGCCTTGGGACATGCGTCTGTCGCTGCTTCAGCCACTGGTCGATGCCGCGGCGCAACCAGCCCGGGAGGCCAGAACCGGAATCGGCCTGTCCGCGCAGGGCCGATTCACAGTACGCCAGCGTCCGGTCGATGAGGTCGCGCGCAACCGGGCCGCCGTACAGCACGAAGCGGCGTACGGCTTCCGTGGTGACGCGCTTCTCAAGCGTCGCCAGCCAATCCTGGATATCGCGCGCGTCCCGGCCAACCTCCGCCGGCCGCTCGATGGCTGGCCAGATAACCTTTTCCATGAATGTGTCGATGTGCTCGCGCGGCATGAGTGCGTGGGCGAGAATCGGCCCAACGTACTTCCTGGCGCCTTCTTCAACGAGCTGGCGAAACTCCGGCATGTGGTACTGCCGGACCGTGCTCAGGAAGGTCTCGCCGAGATCAATTCTCCACCGGTTTTTCTCTGCTTCGGGAACGTCCGATTTCTTAAAAAGAATCGTGAGCACGCTCTCCCAGAGCTGATTGCCGTTGGAATTTCTGCGAGCAAGATCGACGAGAAGCAGCGATATAACTTCCGGAATCTCTTGTGTCGGAGATCGGCCAAATTGGACCATGTCCTGGATCAAATAGATGAGCTCAAAACGCTGTGGTTCATTCAGCTCAATCTCGCCGATAAGCTGCCTGCCCTCCAGCTGCGCGGTCACCCAGCTCGTGGCTTCCTGGATGCGGGAATCGATGCTCATGCCGGCCTCCCGGATGACCGGGAGCGTAGCCGGCTGGCCGAACGACGACAAGATGCGCGGATTCGCTGGAACTGTCGCGAAATTGGCGCGTTTGGAGCCTGCCCGGTGCGGGCTGTTCGACGTGATTGCTCGATTCAATCGGGAGGCAGAGAGGCTTTCCCCCGGCGGCCGTCAGCCCCGCGCCGACGATTCCCCTGGCCGGTAGGGGCACGTGAAGGCGAGGCCGGCGCGTCACGGCAGGCGGAAGCGCTTCGGGCGTTCCATGCGAAACCGGGCGCGGCTATTGCGCAGGGCCTCATCTATTGCTGCGAACATGAGCTCGACTTCTTCGTCGGTGTACTCGTAGTTCGCCCGGTTGGAAAGATTGCCCAGCAGGCGAATCTTTTCGATCACCGCATTGGTGCGGGTTTCGGCCAGCCTTCGGAATCGTTCCGCTTTGGTTTCATATTCGTACATGGTGATGCCCCGCGCCGATAGTAGCCAAATCCGCACAGGCTGAGAAGGACGGGAAACAGTTCGTTCGACACACGCTCCGGGTCGCCGCCCTTGCGCTGCCAGGAGCCCACAATGTCAGCGCGTCCTGGAGGCCCCATCATCGCCTTCTGCCGGCACGAGGACCAGCGCGCGGTAGAATCCGCCCGCAAGACGCCGGTCGCGAACCACGCGAAGCGGCAGCCCGGCGAGCAGCTCCTCTACCCTGCGGTCGAGGTGTGTTCCCAGCAGGGAGGGCGGCGTGCGCACCAGCAGCTGCCGCGCCAGGCCCCAGCGGCCGGGCGGTGCAAAATGGTCCAGGACGGCGATGCGCCCCCCGGGCTGCAAGACCCGCATCGCCTCCGCGAGGATGGCCCGGGGGGCCGGTGCGACGCTCAAGACGAGATGGAGGATCACCGCCGAGACCGTCCTGTCCCGGAGGGGGAGCGCCCCGCCGTCGGCGAGAAGGAAGTGGCCGGCCAGCGATGGCCTGGCGCAGCGGGCCCGCTTCAGCATCGCCGGGGAAAGGTCGATGGCGATGACCGTTGCGCGGGGCGGAAGGAGCGGGAGATCGAGTCCCGTGCCCACCCCAACCAGCAGCACGGAGTCGCATGGCTGCAGGTGGAGGGCCGCAATGCTCGACCTGCGCAGCGGCCGGTAGGCCCGGGCGAAGAGCGGGTCGTAGATGGGGGCCATCCAGCGGTAGGTCTTGCGGATCTGGGCGCTGTCCATGGGCCGTGGCCTGGTGCTTTGGTGTGCCTGCCGGTTGCCGCCGCCGGGGACCGCCGGTGGCGCGTCCCCTCAGTCCCGATTGCCGGTGATGATCGCATACCCGAGCCGGCCTTCGCGGATGCTCGCGGTCGCGACCCTGGCGATCTGCTTCGCCCGGAGGACTTCCTCGATAGCGAACGGGCCCTTGCCAAGCCGGGCCATGACCTCGGCACCGAGCAGCTTGAACCTCACCCGCGAGGCCAGGCTCGCCAGGGCATCGTTATGCTCCTGCCAGGTCAAGCCTGCGAAGCCCGCGCATGAAAGCAGGGCCACATACTCCTCGGCCGGGCGCGCATCGGCCAGGCAGGCAACCCAGCCAAGCAGCGTATCCAGCTCCGGGGGCAACTCCCCCTGGCGCGTGATATCGCTGAGACCAAGCCTCCCGCCCGGGCGAAGGACGCGGGCGAACTCCGCTGCGGCGGCCTCCTTAGAAGGAAACGTGCAGAACGCGCACTCGCACAGCACAGCGTCGAACGAGGCATCGGGGAAGGAGAGCGCCTCAGCATCGCCCACGACGAACGACGCCAGGTGGTCGACCCCGGCGGATTGTGCCGCTTCGCAGGCCAGCCTGGTGTTCGCAGCGCTCAGGTCGACGCCCACCACCGAACAGCCGAATTCCCGCGCGAGGGCGATTGCCGAGGTCCCGCGGCCACAGGCCACATCGAGCACGCGCGAACCGGGGCCGAGCCGCAGCTGCCGGCCGAGGTGCAGCGTCAGGTCGATACCGCCGGGGTGGAACGATTCGCCCAACAGGAGCCGGGCCCATTCGCTCTCGTAGGCGGCGGCGCAGCAGACCTTGGCCTCGGAGGGCGTGGGTGCGACCGTCATGAATGCCGACCGTTCGTGCGCGCGCCGGGCGCAGTATCGAAGCGGAAGGTCAGCGGCTGCGGGGTAAACGGGCGACCTTCCCGCCGCGCGCGGGCGCGCTCCCGTTCGCGCTGGCCGAGCTGGACGCGGGCCTGTTCGCGGTAGCCCAGGGTGTTGTAGGCGCAGAACGGGATCTGCTTCCCATCAGGCAGCAGGAATTCCTTGCAGCACTTCATCAGGTTCTTCTGGTTGAAGGTCCAGGGGTCCATGAAATCCTGGAGCATGACCATGAACACCCGCTTTGAGAGCTCGCCCAGGTCCATCGTCGGGAGGTCGCAGGCAGCACAGGACAGGGCGAAGTCGCGGGTGGCCCTGTCCGACCCGGGCATCGCGGCCGACGACCAGAGCCCTTCGAGCGCTGCCCGCACCTCCGCATTCATATCGGGAATAATGCGGTTGGTGATGTAGTCGAGGTAGTCTTCGACCTCGAGCAGGCGGGGCAGCGGGATGACGCTCCCGTCATCATCGAGGTAGGCGTAGGTCACGGAGTTGCAGGTCGGGAAGCAACACGGCACGGGAACGAAGTCGCTAACCAGGAACTTGCCGGCCGTCTGCTCCTCAAGGGCGCGAAGGATATCGGGAATGGTGATGCGCTGGAGCGGGTCGTGCCCGCCGTGGCGGCCCGCGTGGAAGGCTGGCTGGAAGTTCACGCCGCGGACGGCGGGGTGGCTGATGCCGAACTCGACGATCCTCCCCACCTCATGCAGGTTCACGCCCCGTTCGATGGCGGGCACCAGCACCACATCGCAGCCGATGGCGGCAAGGCGATCGAGCGCCCGCAGCTTCTCGGGCAGAAGGTCGGCCTCACCGCGGATGGCCTCCCAGGTGGCGGGTTCGAAGCCATCAAACTGGAAGTAGATGGAGGGGCGAATTTCCGCGATCTCGGCGAGGAAGGCGTCGTCGTTGGCGATGCGGCGGCCATTCGTGTTGATCATCACATGCGGGATGCCGCGCGCCTTGGCCGCCCGGAGCATCGCCGGGAGCTCGGGGTGGATGGTAGGCTCGCCCCCCGAAAACTGGACAAACTCCGGATTCCCCTCCGTCTCGACGAAGTGGTCAAGGATGGCCTCAACCTCCTCGAGAGTGAGGGAAAACCCCGCCCCGGCATCGGCAAAGCAGAGCGGGCAATCCATGTTGCAGGCGCTGTTGATCTCGATGATGCCGACGCAGGCGTGCTGCTGGTGGTCGGGGCAGAGGCCGCAATCGTACGGGCAGCCCTGCGCGATCTCCGTCGAGAATTGCAGCGGAATGGTCCCGGGCTTGTTGAACCGCGCAGAGGACGTGTAGGCCTCGGCATCGCCGTACACGAGCGCTTCGAACTGCCCGTGCTCAGGGCAGCGCTTGCGCATGTACACCCGGTTGTCGCGCAGGAGGATGTGGGCATCGATCACGCGGCGGCATTCCGGGCAGATGCTCCGGGTCAGCTCATAGAAGACGTAGTCGGAATCCTGCCTGGTGGGCGGGATTCCGCTGGCGGCGGGCCTTTCTGGCATCGGCTTCCTCCGTGAGTGCCGCTCAGGGTAGGGGGTGGGTGTTGCGGTGCTCGGTGACCGCCATCACAGATGCCCCGGTGCGCGCTCCCGGCGGTGCGGGCCTCCGCGCGGCGCCGCTGCCTCCCGCGCATGGGCAGGATTCACCCGGCGCCGAACAGACGGGTGGCGGGGAGGACCCTCCCCGCCACCCCTGCATACGCCCCCTGCCCCTAGCGGGCGATGATCTTTCCCTTCATCTGGTTGGGGTGGACGTCGCAGACGAAGGTGTACTCCCCTGGCGTCGTGAGGGTAAACGTCAGCTCCCGCGAACCGCCGTCCGACTGCTTGAAAATCGGCGTCTTCGCATCGAAGCCGCCGGGCCCGGAGATGTGGAAGTTGTGGGGCGTCTCGCCGTCGCTGTTCACGAAGCGCACCTGCACCTGCTGGCCCACCGGAACTTCGAGCAGCGCCGTATCGAAGGCGACATTCTTGGCCGTGATGGTTGCGCGGGTGCCCGCCGCCGGCGTGGCGCCGGCCGGCGTCTGCTCGCTGCGGAGCGGCGGGAACGGCACCGACCCCAGGTGCGGGCCGAGCCAGTTCAGCTCGTTCGCGAGGTGCATGCCGCCAGCGCTCTCGAATCGCGTGTTGGTGACGGTCCACTTGCCGCCCTCGAACGCGATTTCGGAGGCCGGGAGCATCAGGCGCCCGAACTTGCCGCCGGCCATGGGCGGCGGGGGCGTGTTGCGGCCGTGGTAGTAGACGATGGAGGGGAGGTCCTTCTCGAACTCGCCCGCCATCGCCCCGTCCTTGCCTGGAGGCGCCGAGAGCTGCAGGCCGCTCTGGTCGAGCGTGGCCTCGTAGAAGGCGACGAGCGCCTTCGCCGCCGGCGCCCGCAGCTCAGCAGGACCAACCTGGACGAGGGAGTTGAGCCCGCCAATGATCCAGGCCACATCGTCCACCGAGTAGACCGTTTTCGACTTGAACGTCCCCGTCTTCGGGTCGAAGTCGGCCGCCAGCGCCTCCCAGTGGGTCTTCACCGCGCCCAGCAGGCCGCTTTCGCCGGTCGCATGTACGGCCGTGAGCAGGCCAACGATGGCGGCCGAGCGCTCCGCAGGGCCGCCATCGGCGCGCTTCACATCGGTCCAATCGGCCGCAATGCGGGCGATTCGGTCGAGCGCGCCGGAGCGCAGCGCCTGGTCATCCGCCGTCCATGCGACGTACGAGAGCGCACGCATGGCCGAAGCGAACTCATCGGCCGTCTCGGGCTTGCGGTCGCCAAGCGCGGTGAACAGCCGGCCCACCGCCATGGCGAACATGGTGTGCGAGTCGGGGTTGTAGTAGCGCAGCGACTGGTCGCCAGTCAGGCCGGCGATGTCGGCAAGTGCCTGCAGCATCGTCCAGTTGCCGCGGTAATCCAGCCTGCCGTCGCTGTCGCGGTAGAGGCCCGTCCCCGGGTCCATCAGTGTCGTCATGGCATATTGCCCCTGCATCTGGGCGAGCATGCTGACCATCATGCCCAGGAAGCGCTGCTGGGCGCCGAAATCCGATTCGGGCGTGCCGAAGTGGCTCGCGGTGTGGAAGTTTCGGGCCCACTGGCTCTCCTTGAGCATCAGTTGAGCCTGGCCTTCCACGCCTACGACCGTATCGAACGTGGACGGGTCGAGCCGCAACGCGCGGAAGTCGGTGGGCGAAAACGTCGTCATGTCTGCTGTCAGCGCGGTGTCGCCGCTCCGGAACACGGCCTGCAGCGGGAGGATGTTCTCGGGAAGGAAGGGCATCCCCGGTTCCTTGCTTCCCACCATCTGCATTGCGGCGGTCACCATCTCCATCGGCGGCTCGAAGGGGATGCCCATGCCCGAACCCATCGCGAGCGGCCCGAAATGATCGCGGCTGAGCCAGTAGCCCTGCCAGACCATCGCCGAGTAGTTGAACTCGGGGTCCGCGCCGTCGATCCCGCTGGGGGAGCTGAAATCGATCTGGGTGGCGGTGCTGCCGGCTGACGGAGTTGCTGTCTGTTCGGCCGCCTGCGGCGCGCCCTGGGTCGCCGTGACGATGGGCGCCGGCGCGCGCGAGCTTCCTCCCCCTCCCGAGCACGCGGCAGCGATGGTGAGGATGGCGCCGGCTACGCTGAGGAGCAGTGCGGTACGTTTGGTCTTCACACCAGGTACTCCCGGACCGCGTGGATTGGACCAGTCCGAAGCGTGCCTTCGGACGTTGTGGTCTGGCGGTCGCATGGGAGCGTCTCGTGGGGTAGCGGTGTCGCTCAGTGCCGACGATCACCGAGGCCGACGCTCGCCGGTGATGAGGATCACCGAGCACCCCGGTGCGACATCCGGCAGCGCGCGCTGCCTCTGCGATGTTCATGCCGGGAGGGCAGGCCTTTCAGCGACTGCAAAGTCAAGGGGGTGGGGGAGCGGGGCGTGGGGGGTTGCGTTCAGAGCCCGAGGACGAGCCGCAGCGATCGCTCGACCTCCGCGAGGTCCCGGGGCGAGAGTCGCCCGAGAAGGCGGTCGAACGTCGCGCGGTCCACAGTCTCGACAATGGCCTTTGCCAGTGAGGGGCGCGGCAGCCGGGCAGCTCTCCAGTCGTCCAGCAGGTGGTCGCCGAATCAGTGAGCGCTGAGGTTGGTTGTCAGCGGAACAATGAGCGTATCGGCGCGGGAGGCGTGAAGCTCGTCGACGCTGACCACGACCGCGGGTCGGCGCTTGATGCCGGAGCCATCGGAGAAGCGGACGCTGACGAGGAAGACATCGCCGCGCCTACAGACTGTCGAAGATGGCATCGTCATCGTTGTCCCAGGCGGCGGCGAGCGCCGGGTACTTGCGCGCGGCCACAGAGCTGGGTTCCTGCCCCGAAGCGCCCCGGGCTCGCGCCGGGATCTCGAAGAGCTCCTGCAGGATGCGCGCAAGCTTCTCGACCTGGTCGTCGGACAGCTCATCGACGAGGAGATGCAGGCTCTCCCGGGTCGTCACAGGGGGAGTATATCCGGTTCCACCCCCGGGCCAGCGGGAGAGATGGGCGTATGAACTTCAGGCACCGCCCTGTGCAGCGCGTTTCAGGGAAAAGACAGGGCCTCAGGTTGTGAAGCGTCCCCGAAGGTGTCGGCCCGCCCCCTTCCCCTACCCCCTCACCACTGCACGAACATCGGCATCACCGTTCATTTGTACTAAAAAGGGGGAGGGCTTCCCCTTCCGCCTGGCCGTTACTCTGCCCGGCCGGCGCCGCGGCTGACCGGGCGCGCACGCGCCAACCGGCGCCGGCCCACGGCCCGGAGCGGTGGCCATGCACTCTCTGCCTCTCACTTTGTATCGCATCTAGTCTCCTGCACTAGTCTTCGTATCTATTCGAGTCTCATTTAGTCGAAACTACTTGATGCCCCTACTCTCGCGCCCAATCATCCAGGTATCAAGACCACGGGGTGCTCAGTGGCGAAGCGAAACCGACGGCCGCTCACGGTGCGGGCCGAGTGGAAAGCAGGCCCGACCAACCCGGCATGGGACGAGCTTTGGCGCCGCATCTTCGCTGGGCCACTTCGGGGCTTCAACGCCGCCGAGCCGCATTCGGACGAACGATGACCTCGCTCGAACTCACTC
>NZ_DAOUAO010000047.1:0-1919 GCF_034433535.1 Tepidiforma sp. | reverse complement strand
TAACCGTAGCGCCAAGGGGAGGGACTGGCGAGGGGGGCGGGCTCCCGAACCCGGCGCGCCGGGGCAAAACTCACGAAAGGCAAAAGGTTATGGCGACCGGGGGCGCTACCCGCGGGACGGCTGATGCGCGAAACTGAGAGGGAGCGGGACTTTCCCGGACGGGGGCGGGGCGATGCGCTACAACGTGGCTGGACTGCTGAAGGAAGAGGTGGGGGCGAGCCGCCGGTACGCGATCGAGCCGGAGGAGCCGATTCACCGGGGCCGCATCGAGCTGATCCGCGTGCCGCGGGGGATCCTGGTGCGGTGCGATGCGGAGGTGCTGATCGAGGCGCAGTGCAGCCGCTGCCTGGTGCCGTTCGCCTACCCGCAGGAGCTGGTGTTCGAGGAGATCTACCGCCAGCAGGTGGACCTGGTGGATGGCCGGCGCATCGAACCGATCGAAGGAGAGGACGAGGACCAGTTCCTGATTGGGCTGGAGAACGAGATCGACATTAGCGAGGCCGTTCGGCAATATACGGAGATGGCGGCAGCGATGCAGCCATTGTGCCGGCCGGACTGCCCCGGGCTGTGCCCGGAGTGCGGGATGGACCTGAGCATCGAATCATGCCAGTGCGAACGCACGCCAATCGACCCGCGGTGGGCGAAGCTGTTCGCGCTGCAGCTTCGGAACCATGGGTAACGATCTGAAGGAGACACGCCATGCCACCGCTGCCGAAGCGGAAGTACGCCGCGTCACGCCAAGGCAAGCGCCGTTCGCATCTGAAGATGGCGATGCCGCACGTCGTCGATTGCCCCCGCTGCAAGAGCCCGCGGCTGGCGCACCACGCCTGCCCGATCTGCGGGACCTACCGGGGGCGGGAAGTGATCCAGCTGCCCGAGCAGGATCTCGACTAACCTTCGGAGCTACGGCTCTGGAACCGTTCCTTGTCTTCAACGACCCGGTTCGCAAGGACCGGGCGTTTGTGTTCCCCGGCCAGGGCGCGCAGGCGGTCGGCATGGGGAAGGACCTGTACGAGCAGTTCCCCTCGGCGCGCGAGCTGTACGACCGCGCCGACGAGATCCTCGGGTTCCGGCTGAGCCGGGTGTGTTTCGAAGGCCCCGAGGAGGAGCTGCAGCAGACGAAGAACGCCCAGCCGGCGATCGCGGTGACGAGCCTGGCTCTGCTGAAGGTGGCGACCGAGCTCACCCCGGGGTTGCTCGAGCGGCCGGCGTTCGTTGCCGGGCATTCGCTGGGCGAGTACTCGGCGCTGGTGGCGGCGGGCGCGCTGCCGTTCGAGGAGGCGGTGAAGCTGCTCCGCATCCGCGGTGAGCTGATGCAGGCCGCCGGCGAACGCAACCCCGGCACCATGGCGGCGGTGCTCGGCCTCGACATCGCCGACTGCGAGGAGGTCTGCCGGGAGGCGGGCGCGGAGATCTGCAACATCAACGCCCCGGGCCAGATCGTCATCGGCGGGCGGCGCGAAGCCGTGGTGCGCGCGCTCGACTACGCCAAAGCCCGCGGCGCGGTGAAGGTGATCCCGCTGAGCGTGAGCGGGGCGTTCCACAGCTCGCTGATGCGCCCGGCGGCCGACGGGATGGTGCAACCGGTGGCGACCGCCTCGCTGGCCGACCCGGCGGTACCGGTGGTGCTGAACGTGACCGCGACGCCGGCGCAGGACGAGATCGCCATCCGGCACGAACTGGTGGACCAGGTGTGCCGGCCGGTGCAGTGGAGCCGGACGGTCGAGTTCCTGGGCGAGCAGGGCATCGAGACGTTCATCGAGTTCGGGCCCGGGCGGGTGCTGACGGCGATCATCAAGCGGATGCTGCGTAAGGCGACCTGCATCAACGTGAACGACGCCGCCTCGGTGCGCGTGCAGCTGCCCGATGGGTGACCTCGAAGGCAAGGCCGCGCTGGTCACCGGCGGGAGCCGCGGCAT
>NZ_DAOUAO010000046.1:0-7774 GCF_034433535.1 Tepidiforma sp. | reverse complement strand
ACGCTGCGGCACACCGGCTTCGTCGAACGCGATGCCAGTCTCGACCCTCACAAGACCCAGGCCGGGCCCCTCATCGGCCAGCAGGCCCTCGTCTTCAGCCGCCTCCTCACCTACCAGGATCAGGCCCGTGGCGTCCTCACCACCGACCTCGCTGCCAGCCTCCCCGAACGCCCCGACCCGACGACGCTCGTCTTCCGCATCAATCCCCAGGCCCGCTGGCACGACCTGCCGCCCCTCAACGGCCGCCCCGTCACCGCCGACGACGTCAAGCACAGCATCGAACGCCAGCGTTCCGGCGATACCACCTTCGTCCGCGCCCCGAACTGGTCCGTCATCGATGCCCTTGAGGTCACCTCGCCCCAGGCCATTACCGTCAAGCTCAAGGCCCCAATCGCCGCCGCACAGCACCTCTTCGCCGATGTCGCCTCCTTCATCGTCGCGCCCGAGCTCACCGCCGATTCCCCTGAGATCGGCGCCGAGCGGCAGATCGGCAGCGGCCCCTTCCTCTGGGTCGAATGGAACGACCAGCGTTTCGCCAGCGTGCGCCGCAACCCCGCCTGGTTCGGCAGCGACCAGCGCCCCTTCCTTGATGGCATCTCCCTCGTCCAGCCGCGCACCACGGCCGAAGTCGAAAGCGGCCTCCGCACGCGCGCGCTCGATGTTGCCGTCGTGAACCGAACCCTCGCCGATCACCTCAAGCGCGCCCTGCCCCAGCTCGTCGAAACCACGGTTGGCCATTCCCTCTTCTTCGGCGTGCGCTATTCGCTGGTCAACCACCCCTACAACGACCAGCGCTTCCGCAACGCCGTCACCTGGGCGCTGGACCGCCGCGCGATGATCCAGCAGTTCTTCGACGGGTCGGGCGGCCTCAACCCCTGGGTGAGCTGGCCCGTCTCCCGCTGGACGCTCCCCGAAAGCGAACTGACCGTCATCCCTGGCTACCGCCCCGGCGATGGCGGCCGACAGGAAGACCTCAAAGACGCCCGCGCCGCCCTCGAGGCCTTCCGCTCAGAGAAGACGCTCCCCTCCGACCCGCTCCCGCTCTTCGTCGTCGATACCACCGAATCCGCCATCTCGCTCGGGGCCGTCATCCGCGACCAGCTCAAGGCCGCCCTCGACCTCGATATCCGCGTGGTCCCGATGCCGCTGGGCCAGCTGGTGTCCCTGCTCCTTTCGGCCGAGGCCCCCTTTGCCGCCGGCCCGGATACGGGCTGGATCGACCTCGATGACTGGCTCTACCCCTACTTCCACTCCGCCGGCACCCGCAACAGCTTCCCCCTGCGCGATGCCGACCTCGACTCCCTCATCGAACGCCAGCGCCTCGAGCTCGACGAAGACGCCCGCCGCCAGCTCGGCTACGAAATCCAGCGCCGCATCCTCGCCATCAACCCGGCGGCCAATCTCGTCAGCGAACGCGTCGTCACCCTCGCCTGGCCCTACGTGAAGGGCTACCCGCTCGATACCACCGACGGCTACCAGGACCGCCTCGCCAGCTGCTGGATCGACGACACCGACCCCACCTTCCGCGGACGCGCCTAGCTCGCCCGCACCTCGAACCGATACCCGGTCCCCCGCACCGTCCGCACCGCTCGCCCGGCAGCCGTCTTCTCGAGTTTTCGGCGGATGTTCGAAATGTGCCGCCGCAGGATCTGCAGCGAGCGCGCGTCAGCATCGCCGCCCCATCCGCGCTCGATAATCTCCGCGGCCGTCACGGTGCGGTTCGCGTGGCCCAACAGCATCGCCAGGATCTCCACCTCACGCTCCGTCAGCTCGATGTCGCCGCCCGGCACGCGCAGCAGCATCCGCACCGGGTCGAGCTCGAACGGGCCGGCGATCACCGGCTCCGCCCCGCCAACGCCCTCCCGCGCCATCGCGGCGATCTTCCGCTCGACCTCCTCGCTGCTGCAGCTCCCGCGGGTCAGCCCGTCAATTTCCGGTCGGAACGTCCCCGGGATCGCCAGGCCAGGCGCCGAGGGGTCGCTCACGTAGAGCACGGGCACGAGCCGCCATCGCCGGTGCGTGTGGAGGGCCGTCACCAGGGCCGCCTGCTCGTCGGCGCTCATCCCGCACAGCACCAGCAGGTCGCAGATGGTCTCCTCCGCCCGTTCCAGCAGCCGCGCCGGCGCATCCAGCAGCTTCACGTCCAGGGTGCCGCCTATCAACGAACGGCCGACCATTGCCCCCGGAAGCCCGGCATCGATTACCAGCACCTTTGCCATGCGCGGCCTCGCTGCTCCTCGTTGAATCGCCGAAACCCGCTCGCAGGTGGCCCGGCGACGTTGCCCTATCAACGTACCGCCGCCCACCCTCCGCCCGGCATCAGGGCATTCCCCGTTTCACCCGTGCTGCCCGCCCATACCGCGCCGGCCGTTCCCTGAGCACGCGCTCCGCCGGCCCGGACCAGTTCATCCGTCAGCAAGGCCGCTTTCCAGCAGCCGCCGTGCGATCTCGCGCGGGTCAGCCCGGTAGGTGCCCTCTGCGATCGCCTTGCGAAGGGCGGCCACCCGCAGCGACCGCACCTCGGGAGCCGCCTCGACTGCGCGGAGCGCACGGGCCAGCAGCCGGGCGTCGTCCGTGATGCCGGCTGAATCTGTCGCGGGCGCCGGCTCGGCCGCCCGCACCACCCGCACCTGGGTCGGCTCCACCCCAATCGCCCGCGTTTCGCCAGTCTTTCGAACTCCAGTCACCCTTGGGTTCCCTCCTCGGTTGCTGTCGCCGCCCCCCGGGCTTACGCCCGGCCCGGCGCCTCTGTTTCGCCCGCCAGCCGCCCTACCACCACCAGCCGATGCTTGAGATCGCGCGTACAGGTGACCAGCGTCACCGTGGCCGCCGCATCGGAACGCAGCACCTCCACCGCGTCCGGGTCGACCACGCCCACCCATTCTACGACATAACGGTAAGCCTGGTCGCCAGCGTACACTTCGACCACGTCGCCCTCCTGCACTCGGTCCAGCGTGGCGAACCAGGCCCGGTGCGCGCGGTTCGCCACCGAGACATGCCCCGTCAGCACCATGTTCCCGGGCTGTCCCGGCATCGCCGAATCCAGGTGGTGCCCCACGGCCGTCCACGAGGTCTCCCAGCGTGGCCCGTCCCCATCCAGGACCACGCCCACCTCAGCCACCGGCGCATCGATACCAGCCGAGGCAATCACCACCCGCGTGGGCAGCCCGCCGGTCGAAACAGCCCGGTAGACCGCGTCAGGTTCAGGTTCCCGCCGCTCCCCGGCGATGGTGAGCTGCGCTCCCCCCGGCGCTCCGGGCGACGCACCTGGACCCGGGCCGAACCAGGCAATCGCCCCCGCCGCCGCGACCAGCATCGCAGCAACCAGTGTCGAACCATGCTGGCGTATCCCTGCCTTCCCAGCAGCCATCCCGTTCGTGACCTCCTCCGCGCCCCGGCGCGCTAGCCAGAGTGTCGGCACCAACAGGTCGATGCTTGATCGGTCAGCGGTGGTGGTTCAGGCGCCAAAAGATGACGACCAGGTGAACACGCCCGGCCCCGGCCAAATCTTCACAGTTCGTTACAACTGGTTCGTCCGAGGGTGACGCGGCGATTACCTCGCGCCATCGACGGCACGATACGCCGCCGTTACCGCCTGCCCCGACCGCAGCCTCGCCATCCGCCCCGAAGTCTCCCGCATCATTCCCGCCAGCAGCCCATCCGCAGCCGCCTGGATGGCGAGCAGCTCATCCAGCAGCAGCCGATCACCCTCCGCCAGGTCGCCTGCCGCAGCCGTGCACGCCGATTGCAACTCTCGATCAATCACATCCAGCCCTTCCAGCTCGCCCCGCTCAAGCGCGAGCAGGCGCTCCCGCGCAAGCGCGAGCGCCCGCTCGATGGCCCGTTCGCCATCTCCGTTCACGCAGCGGCTTCCGTTCCCGCCCGCGACGCGGCCTGTTGCGCACGCAGCCCGGCTGTGGCCGTTTTCCAGGCGTCCCCAATCTGCCCAATGAGCCGTTCCACTTCGCGCACCTTCTCCAGGTCGCCCAGCGATGCTTCAACAATCCGCCGCAGGCAGTACGCATAAATGGAGGCCAGCTGCTCGGCCAGCTCGCCCTGGCTCATATCCAGCGTCGCCCGCAGCTCCCCGATGATCAGGTACGCCCGGTTGGTCTCGTCATTGAACCCCTGCCGATTCCCGTTCTCCCAGTGCAGCTGCGCCTTCCGGAGCGCCTTCACCGCCCCATCGAACAGCATCGTGGTCAGCGTCACCGGGTCCGCCGTCATCGCGTCCACGGTGCGGTAGGCGGCAATCGGGTTGGTCGTCATGCGGGTGCTTCTCCCTTCGAACTGCGAAGTGCTCACGTTGGGTATCGACGCGCCGCCGCTGGCGGCACAGCAGGAACTTCCCTGCTCTTAGTTCTGCCCATTCGAACCGCCGAGCTGCCGCGCCATCTGCTGCAGGCTCGAAAGGATTCCCTGGGCCCGGGCCTGGGCCTGCTCCATGGCGGCGAATTTCCGCCGCAGCTGCTCCATCTCCGCCTCGATGCGCTTCTCCAGCGTGGCGATGCGCTCCGAGATGTCGTTCGAAACGCGGTCGAACGTCGCCTTCCGCTTATCCAGCGTTCCCCCGACCCCCGCCTGCGTCTCGGCGAACCGCTTCAGCCGCTGCAGAACACTCTCCGCGGTCGCGCCAACCGTAATGGTGTGCGTCCCCGCCTGGAGCGTCGGCCCAATCTGGAGCGTGATGCCCGGGATCAGGTTCGAATTCGTCCCGTTGGCGACTACCGTCGCCGTCGCCGTCGTCGGCGGACCCCCGTTCGCCGGCGTAAATGTGGCCGTCAGGTTCCCCGCACCGTCATCCGTAATCTCCCACCGCCCGGGCTCCAGGCCCGCGTAGGTCCCGCTGATGCCCGTGATCGACCCCGTTCCACCCGGCTCGAGGGTCGCGGAGAGGCTCAGCCGGCTCAACAGCTCCTGTACGCCGGCCTGGTTCGTCCGCACGGCTTCCGCGAACTTCGCCTCATCGAACTGCAGCGTGTTCGTGGTACCGATGGCCGAACCCACGGCGCCAAACGTCAGGCCAATCTGCGAGAGCGTCGTGTACCCGCCCGTCAGCCCCGTCCCGGGGCTGGTGATCAGGCTCCGCAGGTCGGACTTGAGCTGCCGCAGCGACATGTCCCCGCTGAGCGGTCCGGACTGGTTGTTGGTCCTCGAGCCGTCCGCCTTCGTCGCCGCATCGATCGCCTTCATCACATTGTTGAACTCGGTCACGAACGCCTTGATCGCATTCGCGCCCGCGGAGGTGTCGTGCGAGACCGTGACGGTCACCGGCGAGCTCGTCGTCTCGGTCAGCGTCAGCGATGTACCGCCGTAGCTGACCCCGTTCGAGGCCGACTCCTGCGCCGGTCCCCCGTCGATGCTGTACACCGCGTTCTGCCCGGCCGTCACCGTCCCCGTCGTCAGCCCCAGCTTCGCCGCCAGGTTGCCGCCGTAGGTGTCGTCTTCCACGGTCAGCATCAGGTTCCCGGTCGCCTTGTTCTGCAGCCGGATGGTGTCGGTCAGCGAGTCGTATCGCGCCGTCACCCCGGCTCCGCTCGCGTTGATCCGCGCGACAATGTCCAATAGCGAGTCGGTCGCGGCGTTATACGCGATGCTCACGCCATTGATGAACAGCTCGTGGTCGCCCGCTGCCGGCGCGCCGCCCTGCAGCCCCGCATCCGCCAGCTTCGCCGAGACGCCCAACCGCGCGATCGGCCCCGAACTCGTCCGCGTCGTGCCCGCTGCCGAGGTCAGGAGCCCGGTCGCGGCGAGGAAGTTCGAGGTATCCGAACCGCTTCCGAACGAGATCGCGCCCTGCGTCGAGGTTACCGTCACCAGGTTCGGCCGCCCCCAGCTGTCGTTCGAAATGCTCGCCGTCACGCCGATGCTGCTCGCATTGATGTCCGCGATGACATCATTGAGCGTCATATGCTGCGTAAAGGCATCGCCCGTCCGGGTCGTCCCCGGCGTCGAACCCAGGAGCCGCATCGCGGAGAGGAAGTTGGAGCTGTCCCCCGTCCCTCCAAGCACCACGTCGCCGTTTGTCGAAACGAGCTGCAGCCGGTTCAGCCGCCCGTTGGCATCGGCCACGATGCTCGCCGTCAGCCCGACCCCCGCGCTGTTGATCGCGGTCACCACGTCATTCAGCGACTGCGTGGTCACGTCGACCGTGATGGTCGCGGTCCCGCCGCCGGTGGTGCCCACGGTGAACGTCCCGCTGGTGACCGCCATGTCGATATTCGCCGATTGCAGCGCCACGCTCGCCTGCGCCGCCGCCGGCCCGACGGTGAACGTCTGCGACCCGCCCATCGCCGTCGCGATGGTGAACGTCCCGTTCGTCGGGACCGTCCCGAAGTTCGAACGGTTCATCGGCTTCGTCGCATCGATGCCCGCCGAAATGGGGGTGCCCTGGAGCCGCGTGGCGGTCGCCAGCTGACTCACGTTCACCGTGAAGCTGCCGGGCTGCGCCCCGGGCAGCGCTGAGGCGGTCACGCCGCTGCCGCTCACCGTCGCGGTCATCCCGCTGACCGATTGCGCCGCCGTCAGCGCCTTCACCTTCGCCAGCAGGGCGTTCATCGCGCTCTGCACCGAGCCGATCGCGTCCTTCCGCCGCTGGACCTGCGCCGCCTTCTGGTCGAGCAGGTCCACCTGCCGCATCCGGATCGCCGTCAGCTGGCGAATCACCGCCTCGGTATCGAACGTTGCGAAAAATCCGCCAATCCGAATCGGGTCGCTCATCGTCTCCCTCTACCCTCGACGTTCCAGCAGCAGACCCCCGGCGGCCTCTTCGCTCGCCAGCCGCCAGAGGTCTTCTGCCCGGATGCGTGCGACAACCTCCCCGTTGCGCAGGTCGCGAACCTGGATGGCGACCATCATCCCGTCACGGTCCACGACGTACTCCAGTTCGAGCGCCTCGGGCGCGTGCCCCGGCGCCAGCATCCGAATGAGCCGCTCCCGGTTGCCGCCAGGCTCCCGCTTCGGCGAATCCCGCCGTTCCCTCCGGTCGGGCTCGCCCCACGAGACCGCCGCCGTGGCGGTGCTCACCGGGGTGACACGTTCCAATCTAACGTCTGCCATCGCGGCATCCCTTCCGGGAATTACCTGATCATCGGTCCTGCCTTCCCGCAGCTTGAGCCCCCGGCACGAAATCGGCCCCCGGCCCGTCGTCAACGGGACCGGGGGCCGTGGGCCTGCTTAGCTGGTGAGCGAGACTAGCCGCGGAGGAGGCTGAGGACCGCCTGGGCCGACTGGTTCGCCTGCGCCAGCACCGCAACGCCCGCCTGCTGCAGGACCGTCTTGCTCGCCAGCTCGCTGGAGAGGGCGGCGACGTCAGCGTCGCGGATGCGGCTCTCGCTGGCGGTGAGGTTTTCGACGGCGACACCGAGGCTGTTGACGGTGTGCTCGAGGCGGTTCTGGGCCGCGCCGAGGTCGGAGCGGCGGGTGTTGAGGGTGGTGATGGCGGCATCGATCTGGTCGATGAACGCCTGGGCGGCGGTGTTGCTGGCGACGATGGTGGAGGCGGAGGTCCAGTCGACACCGCCGCCGGAGAGGAGGTTGAGGCCGGTGGCCTGGGTGGCGCGGACGTCGTTGAAGGAGACGTTCATGACGTCGTAGGCGGTGGTGTTAGCGCCGACCTGGAGGGCGGCGGCGCCGGTGCCGGTGACGACGATGGTGTCGTTGTCGGCGGCGGTGAGAGCGGCGCCGATGTTGTCGGCGGTTTCGCCGGCGGTGGAGGCGAGCTTGATGGAGATGCCGAGCTGGTTGAAGTTGAGGGTCTGGGAGCCGTTGGCGG
>NZ_DAOUAO010000045.1:0-42770 GCF_034433535.1 Tepidiforma sp. | reverse complement strand
GGTCCCGGTGGTCGGCTGGTTCTTGGTCCTGCCCTGGTACGCGCTCGCGATCCTGCTCGTCCGGGTGACCCGCGACCGCAAGCCGTCCACGCTCCCCCGCTGGCTGGCGATTGGTGCGCTGCTGGTCTGGCCACTCGCGTTCGTCGCGGCGCTGCTGCAAACCTGGCGCGCGCGCGTGGCGTGGAGCGCGGCGGTGGCCATCGCCTTTGGAATTGCCGGGGTGGCGCTCACCTACGGCGGGATGGACCGGGATTCGGCGTTCTTCTTCCTGCTCGGCGTTTCGACCCTCTTCCTCTGGGCGGCTGTGACCCTGCGCTATTTCGGGGTGCCGGACCGGGCGGCGTTCACGGTCACCAGTGCGTTGCTGCTGGCGCTCTGGTACACGCCGTCGGGCTGGCTCGAGCCCATCACCGGCCCGCTGGAAGGCGATATCGAGCTGTTTTTCCTGAGCGGCGTGGTGATGGTGACCTGCGGTGTCTTCATCGTGGTGTACAACGCCGACATCATCCTGCCGGTGCTGGCGAGTGTCGGGAGCCGCTTCGGGCGCATCGTCCCGGCGCTCAAGACGGCGGTGGCCTATCCGCTCACCTCCCGTTTCCGCACGGGCATGACGATGGCCATGATCGGCCTGATCATGTTCTCGCTCGTCATGATGTCGACCATCAATACGAATTTCGCCAACCTCTTCCTCAACGATGAGGCGCGGGGCGGGTGGGATGTCGTCAGCTTCGTCAACGAAAACAACCGGGTCGACGACCTGGAAGCGGCGCTGGCACAGGCGGGCGTCGACACCTCAGCCATCGCGGCGATCGGCGGGGTACGGATTGCCTACCCGGCCGAGGTCGAGGTCGAAAACCGGGACCGGTTCAAGAACACCGAGGAGGGCGACATCGCGCCGTACAGCCGCATCAAGCTGCTGGGCGTTGACGAGGCATTCCTTCGCGAACAGCAGCTCAAGCTCAAGTTCCGCGCCGCCGGGTACCCGGACGATGCCGCGGTCTGGCAGGCGCTCGCGGCCAACCCCGACCTCGCGGTGCTGCCGGCTTCAGTGACGGCTTCCGATGGCGGCTTCGGCCCGCCCGGGGCGTCGCTGATTCTGCGCCTGAACCCCCTGCCTGACGGCTTCGAGCCGTTCACGCTCGAGCTGCGAGACCCGGGCACCGGTCAGACGCGGGTGGTGACGATCATCGGTCAGCTCAAGGAATCTGCGGATTCGTTCTTTGCCCTGGGGAGCCCGGATTTCAACTCCGGCATGGTCGTCCGGCAGGATACGCTGCTCGAAACCTTCCCGGCCTCGCGGGGGCAGGCCTTCTACCTGCGGCTCACCCCGGGCACGGATGCCGAGGAGTTCGCGAAATCGGTGGAGGCAGCCCTGGTGCAGGCGTCGGCGGATTCTCTCGAGTCGCTGTTGCAGGAGCAGCAGCGGCTGCAGTCGGGATTTCTGCTCGTGTTCCAGGGGTTCATGGGACTCGGGCTGATCGTCGGGATTGCCGCGCTGGCCGTGATCGCCTCGAGGGCCGTGGTGGAGCGGAGGCAGCAGATCGGCATGCTGCGGGCCATCGGCTACCAGCGGAGCATGGTCGCCCTGAGCTTCCTCTTCGAATCCGGCTTCATCGCCATTTCAGGCATTCTGCTCGGGCTGGTGCTCGGGCTTTCGCTGGCCTGGGTGCTGTTCGTGACCGGCGAGTTCGGCGAGGAGTCGCGGTCGATTGACTTCGCGGTCCCGTGGCTGCAGCTGGCGATCATCTGCGGCGTGGCCTTCACCGCCTCGATGGTGATGACGCTCCTGCCCGCGCGCAGCGCCTCGCGGGTTCCGGTAGCCGAGGCGCTGCGCTACGAGTAAGTCCGGCGACCTGCCAATCAAACAGGAAGGGGGCGCTCCGCTCGGGAGAGCCCCCTTTAACCTCTTGCCAACTGCTACCAGGGCTTCTGCGTGAGGCCCCGGTCAGGGCCGGGCGAGGAACCGGCCCAGCCGCATCACGACGCGCTCCCGCAGGAGCTGCGCCTCACGCCGCCGCTCGGGCTCGACCAGCTCCTGGCCGCGGGCCTCGCGCCGGTTCGCCTTCGAGAGCTCGTACTCTTCGCGGAAGCGAACCTCCGGCGCCGGCTCGCCAACGCGGGTGAGGTAGGTGAGGGACATGGGGTCGAGGTTCATCTGGCACCTCCCTTGCACAGTGAATGTGCGTTTCTTCACAACTACCGTAGCACCTTCGGGAGGCGTTTGCGTTACAGATTGGCAAATTTCAGGCCGATGTGGCCGAATTCCATGGCTGCCATAGCCCGAGTACATAACCGTCCGGACCCATCAGCTGGCATTCCAGCCGGCCTTCGAACTCATACGGGGCGGCGATCACCTGCGCGCCGAGCCGCTGCGCGGCGCGAAACCGCTGCAGCACGTCATCGACCCGGAACGTCAGCTCTGCGCCGATGCCGCGGGCAACCCCTTCGCGTGCCAGCGCTTCGTACCAGGGGTGGCCGCGAAACGTTTCGTCGGCGTGGATTTCGATGTCGCAGCCCTGGTGGTTGAGTTCAGCGTAGCCCGGGTGGCGCGCGACGACCTCCGCACCGGTCACCGCGCTGAGGAAGTCGGCCAGCGCGCCGACGTCCGTCGCCCAGAGCGTCAGGCTGAGGGGGCTATTCCGCGCCATCTGCCAGTGCAACCCCCTGCCGATAAAGTTCGGTCAAATGCCAAGAAACACAGTCGTCATAATGCAGGGCGAAATCGCGGGAGGGTGACGTCCTCGTAGCGCTGGAACACCACTTCCACCGGCATGCCCACGCGGATGGCGTCGTTCTCGACCTCCAGCAGGTTGGTGGGCAGGCGCGGACCTTCCTCGAGCTCCACGATAGTGACGTTGTACGGCACCTCGAAGGCCGGGTGGTAGCGCTGATGCATGATGCCGAAGGTGCGGACCGTGCCCCGGCCAGAGGCGGGGGCCCATTCGTAGTCATCCGAGAGGCAGACATCGCAGTGCTGGCGGGCGGGGAGCCGCCACGTGCCGCACGAACGGCAGCGCATGAGCATCAGCCGCCCCTCGGCGGCGCCGTCGAAGAACGGGCGGGATGCCTCATCGGGTTCGGGAGCGGGAAAGGGCACCTGCGACATGTGGAAGCTCCAGGTCAGGCGGGGTGGGGGCTGAGGATGAGGCAGGCGTGGTAGCTGAGGCTGCCGCCATTGCCGGTGACGAGGATGACGTCGTTCTTCGCAACCTGGCGCTCGCCGCCGTGGCCGCGCGCCTGGATGACGCCTTCGCTGAGCGGGGTCATCCCCCACATGTAGTAGGCCGAGAGCTCGCCGCCGCCGGTGTTCGTTGGGAGCGAACCGCCCGGGCCCAGCTTGCCGTCCTCCACGAAGGGCCCGCCTTCGCCCTTCTTACAGAATCCGTAGTCCTCGAGGGTAACGAGAACGGTGTAGGTGTAGCAGTCGTAAATCTGGCAAATGTCGATGTCTTCGGGACCGACGCCGGCCATGGCGTAGGCCGTGCGGGCGGCCTCCTTCGCGCCGGTTTCGGTTTCCCAGTCGGAGCCGGCCCGCCCGGAATCGCCGGGGTGGCCCTGGCCCATGCCGTGGATGTAGACCGGCGGCTGAGGCATGTCCTTCGCTTCGGCTGCCGGGCTGACGATCACCGCGATGGCGCCGTTGGACACGAGGCAGCAATCGAGCAGGTGAAGCGGTTCGATGATCCAGCGGGAGTTGTGGTAGTCTTCGAGGGTGATGGGCTCCCGCATCTGGGCGAGCGGGTTCATGGTGGCCCACTTCCGCTGACCGACGGCGATGATGCCGAGCTGGTCCTGCGTGGTGCCGTAGAGGGCCATATGGCGACGGGCCGCCAGCGCGTAGGGGGTGTTCGCGCCGAAGTAGCCGGCGGCGGCGTACAGCCCGGCCATCCCCCGCGGTCGCTGGGGGTTGCGCGCCGCACCGCCGTAGGCCGCCCCCGCCGACGTCCCCTCCTTGAGCGGTGCATCCGCGAAGACGCAGACCACGTGTCGCGCCATGCCGGCGTGGATCGCCATGGTCGCGAACTGGACCATCTGGGCGGCCGTGGAACCGGCCGCGTTCATGTGATTCAGCAGCCGAAGGTTGCGCAGCCCGAGGTAGTTCTGCAGGCCGAGGGTGAGACCGCCGCCGGTGGTGCCGGTGATGCCGGCATTGATCAGCAGGCCGTCGATGTCGTCCTTGCGCAGGCCGGCGTCCGCGATCGCCTTCGCGACGGCCTCGGCCGCCAGTTCGCTGGTCGAGCGGTAGATGCGGCCCATCGGGGTCATACCGAGCCCGGTGATGGCCGCCACCCCGCGAAGCGGGTGAGCCATAGATGGTTTACCTCCGCCGAAGCATTCTACCGGCCGCGCTCACAGGCGAAAGCGCTCGAGGTCCCGGGCGACCAGGGTGCCGGCCGGCGCCGCAGCGGCGACGTCGGGGGTGAGGTGGGTCAGGATGAGGGTCGACGCCGGGCGCATTGCCGCACGAACTTTCGGGATGTCGTCGACCAGGTTGAGGTGGATCGGCACGCGCTCATCGACCGATGAGCACTCGGCGACGAGGACCTGGCTCTCCGCGGCGAGCTCGAGCACGGCATCGCACAGCCCGGTGTCGCCAGTGTAGGCGAGCCGCCGGCCCCCGAGTTCCGCCAGGTAGCCGAGATTCAGGCTGAGGCGCGTATCGTGCTGGACTGCGCGGGCGGACAGGCGGATGCCGGGCAGGTCCACGCTCTCGCCGCCGGCCAGTTCGACCCAGCGCAGCTCGTACGGGGCATCGAGCACGCCGGGGTAGACCGTGCGGCAAATGGCCTCGGCGAGTTCGCGGGTTCGCGGCGGCCCGACGATGTACGCCGGCCGCGAACGCTGGAAGTACTTCCAGTGGAGCAGCAGGAACGGCAGCCCGAGGAAGTGGTCGCCGTGGTGGTGGCTGATGACCACCCCGTCGAGCTCGTTCGGGTCGATGCCCATACGGTTGAGGGACTGGAGGGCCTGGGGCGGCGCCTCGAAGAGGTACCGCCCCCCGGCGACGAAGCCGTTCCAGCAGAGGCCGCCCGGCGCAAAGGCGTTCCCGGTGCCGATGAAGGCGAGGTCGAGGTCTCCCATGGGCACCCCCGCGGTGTCCTGCGACGTCCGCCCGTTCAGGCCTCGGCGCGGCGGCCGGACCCCATGCCGAACATGACCTGCGCGATGCGCCGGATCTGGATTTCGTCGCTGCCCTCGGTGATGCGGTAGCGGCGGTGGTGCCGGTAGATGTGCTCGAAGGGCATGTGGCGGGTGTACCCGATGCCCCCGTGGACCTGGATGGCGAGGTCGGCGGCGTCGCAGGCGAGCCGGTTGGCCCGGTAGTTGCACATGGCGACCTTGTCGCTGATCTCCATGTGGTGCTTCTGGTCGAGCTCCCAGGCGGTGCGGTAGACCATCCAGCGGACCATTTCGCACTCGGTCTGCAGCTCAGCGAGCGGCCACTGGATGGCCTGGCGGGTGGCGAGCGGCTGTCCGAAGGTGACGCGCTGCTTCGCGTACTCCACGGAGCGGTCGATGCAGTACTGGGCCGCGCCGACGCCGGAAGCGGCCTGGCGGATGCGGTTTTCGTGCACGAAGGTGTTCGCCAGGGCGAGGCCGTCGCCTTCCTTGCCCAGCATGGCCGAGGCGGGCACGCGCACGTCTTTGAGGGTCACCTCCGCGTGGTCGGTCGGCATGTTCATGGTCCACCACATGAAGTCGACCGAGAATCCCTCGGCGTCCGTCGGCACGATGAAGCAGCTGATCCCCCTGGCCTTGCCTTCCTCGCCGGACGTGCGGGCGAAGATCAGGTCGTGGGTGGCGTTGTGGAGGCCGCTATTGAAGCGCTTCTTGCCGTTGATGACCCACTCGTCGCCATCGCGGACGGCGCGGGTTTCGAGCCACGAGGCATCGGAGCCGTGGTTCGGTTCGGTCAGGCCGAAGGCCACGCGCGTCTTGCCCGTGAACATGCCTTCGAGGAACTCCTTCTTCTGCTCCTCGGTGCCGAACTGCTCCCACATCTTCACGGTCGGGAAGTTGCCGACGATGGAGGATTCGTTCTGCAGGTCGTTGTGCAGCCCGAGGCCCTTCTTCGCGAGGTGCTCGCGGATGATGGCCATTTCGAGATTGGTGCCGTCGCGGCCGCCGTACTTGCTGGGAACCGCGAAACGAAGCCAGCCGGCGCGGTCGGCCCGGCGGCGCATCTCTGCGAGCAGCTCCTCCCACTCCTTGCGGGGGATGCCGCCGTTCTCCCAGTCGGTCCGGGCCCATTCGCGGCGGTGATCGAAGAAGCGGATGTTGTCGTTTTCCTGCTCGAGCGGTTTGATCTCGCGCTCGATGAAGTCGTCGAGCTCGGCCAGGATGTCGCGGATGCGCTGGGGGATGGCGAAGTCCATGAGCGTACCTCGAGGGGCAAAGGTTGCGCGTATCCTACCGGCTCGCGGGGAAGTGTGATGCACCGCCCAATGGTCTCCCGAATGCTCGAATCCCGTGGCGTTCCTCACCAGGTGGTCGCTTTCGACCCCGCCATCCGGTCCGCGGTGGACGTCGCGCTTGCGGCCGGGGAAGACCCCCGCCGGGTGCTCAAGACGCTGGTTGTGGAGCAGGACCCTCCGGGCGCCCGGCCGCTGCTGGTGATGGTTCCCGCGCCGATGGAGCTCGACCTGCGCCACCTGGCGGCCCGCCTCGGCGTGAAGCGTCTGCGCGTGGCCACGCACACCCGGGCTGAGCAGCTGACCGGTTTGAAGGTCGGCGGCATCAGCGCGCTGGCACTGGCCGGCAGGCGGTTTCCCGCGGTGATTGCGGCGGAGGCGGCGGCCTTCGAGAGCGTGCTGGTGAGCGCGGGCGAACGCGGCTTCGATGTAGAGCTGTCCTTCGCGGACCTTGTCCGCCTCACGGGTGCCCGGGTGGTCCCGCTCGCGGATGCCGGGGACTACCCGAGCAGCTCGAGGTAGCGCTGCTTCATCCAGTCGCCCTTGCGGCGGTACTGTTCCGGCGTGGCGAGCGTCCCACGCTGTCCCGTCTCGCGGGCGTAGGCCGCGTTGAGCCAGGCGAAGTGGTTCTCCCGGTTGCCGTAGCGGCGGGCGCGCTCGCGGGCTGCGCGGCTGGTCCAGGTGCGGCAGTACTCGATCGCCTCCTGCAGGGCCGCGGCAAGATCGACCACCTCAGCCGTGGGCGCGGCCGCGGGCGCCGGGGAGCGGGCCGGCGCGGCCTGCACGGGCGGCGGCGCGATGCCGAACATCGTGAGCTGCTGGCCCTCGACCAAACGGCCGGTTTCGTCGAGCACGGCGTCACCAGCTTCTTCGACGTCGACGACTTCCGGCACGGCGCGGGGCTCGTCCTCGGGCTCCCGGAGCTCCTCCCCGGTTGCCTCCTGTTCCTGCAGCTGCGTGGACGCCTCCGGCGGCTCCTCCCGGCGAACGCGGACGGACGGGATGGCCGCTTCGCGCTCGAGGTGCTCGATGATCGGCGCGAGGCGCGGGTCACGTCCAATGAACACGTGGAGGACGTTTTGTGCTTCGGGCAGGTTGTGATTGAACCGCAACCCGCGCCCGAGCTGCTGGATGACCGGCTCGCGGCTGAAGACCGCGTCGAGCTTGAGGAGGACGCTGACGGTTGGCGCGTCGAACCCTTCGCTCGCCTTGCGCACCTGGATAAGCACGTCGTAGCGCCCGGCGTGGAAGTCCCGCATCCGCCGCTCTGCCTCGGCCGCGGGGAGGTCCTCGCCGCTGTGCACCACGGTGCAGCGGAGCGACGGGTGCCAGCGGGCGAACACGCGCAGGAGGTGGTCCGCGTGGGCGGTGGTCGCGGCGAACACGAGGCCCTGGTGCTGCCCTGGTGCGAGCTCCTTCTTGCGCTGCAGGGTGAGGGCAAATTCACGCACGAGCGGCTGGACATAATCCTCGTTCCAGCGGAGCTGCTGCCGGACGCAGCGCTGGTCGAAGTCGGGGAGCTCAGCCATCTCGGAGGCGGTGAAGGTGTACACCTCCCCGTCGGCGCCGCGAAGCTCGACCTCGTAGTCCTTCATCTGCATGGCGAGGCGCTTGAGGATGCGGCCTTCGCGCCAGGCCTGGCGCATGGTGACGTGGACGAGGGGGTCGATGACCATCCCCTCGCCATCGTCGGCGGGGACATAGCGCGCACCGGCAAGCGGCTCGCGGTCGAGGCGGACCGGCGTGGCCGAGAGCAGCAGCGTGGAGACGACCGGCAGCTGGCGCAGGGCCGCCGCCCACGTCCCGCGTTCGCCCAGGTGGTGGGCTTCGTCGCAGACCAGGTGGACGCGGCGACCTCCGCACAGGCGGACGTAGCGGGAGGGGGCCGCGGCCACCTGCTGGTAGGTGGCCACGATGAAATTGGCCCGGTTGCCGCTCACTCGGCCCAGCGTCGCGTTATCAGCCAGCAGCTTGCGGACGTCGAGCCGGGTCCCGAGCAGGTCGAGCGTGCGGTCGATGCCGCGGTAGACCTGCGTGCGCAGGACGTCGGTGGGGGTCAGGTACAGGCAGGTGTCGGCGCCCGCGGCTTCCGCAGCGACCACATAGGAGCCGACCCCGATGACGGTCTTGCCGTAGCCGACCGGCACCACGACCAGCTCGGAGCGGGAGCCGCGGCGCAGGGCGTCCGCCCAGCGGGCAAGGGCTTCGCGCTGGCCGGGTCGGAGGCGGGGGTTGTCGAGGTCGATGGCGCTGCTCACCGGCGTCCTTCCGCGGGAAGCATCCTGCCCCAAGGGTACGAAGTGGGCCGTACCGACGTCAGCCGTGGGCGGGGCGACGAAGCGTCATGCCGCCGGCTCAGTCGCTCGCCGTGAGCGGGATGATGGCGCGGTATTGCAGGATCGGCCGGGTCGGCCCCTGGGCGCTGGGATTCGCGCCGGGGCCGGGCTCTTTCAGCAGGTAAGGACCGGCCATCCAGCCCTCGCCGCGGGCGGTGGCCACGCGATACCAGGGCATGCCGAGGTGTTCGACCGGCCCTTCGAGGATGGTGACGCGGCTGCCGTGCCCGAGGCAATCGATGATGTCGCCGCCCGGGGCGGAGCGCAGGCGGAGGCAGTCGCCCGGCGTGTTAGTCCGCGCGGTGTCGCCCTTTACGAGCGGCCCCGGCGCCGGCGCCGCCGACGGCGGAGCGGCTGCCGCGGCAGTGAAGCGGTAGACGTGTACCTGGAGGCCGTAGGCCGCAGCCTGCGCCGCCGGGTTGTAGGCCGGCCGAAGCCGGACAACCCCGTCCCAGAGCTGGTTGGAGTCGATCGCGTCGAACGTCCCATCGCCGTTGTTGCGGATGACGATGGCCGTGTGAAGGCCGGGGTAGTCGGCGTCGGGGGAGGTCCAGGCGTCGAGGGCGATCTGGATGACGTCGCCCGGTGCGGCTTCTTCGAGGGAAACTTCGACAGCGCCGGCCTCGAAGAAGCCATCGCGGTAGTCGAACCCCATTTCACGGCCGGTGGCGTCGAAGACGACGCGCTTTACCCAGGGCCAGCATTCGCCCTGGTGGGTCCCGAGGTCACGAAGCGCCCGTTCGACAATGGGGTGGCTCGAATCTGCGCCGGCGCGGCCGGGGGCAGCGGCGGCGGCGAAGGCGGCGAGAATGGCGACCAGGACGGTTGCCAGGGTCAGCCGGTGGCGGGTCATCGGCATGGCCTGCTCCAGTTTCCTGAGGGCTCATGGCACCGTACCCCAGCGGTTGCGACGGTGGCAAGGCGGGACATCCCTTCGCGCAACTTGCGGCATTCCTGAATGTCACAGTTTGGACCCCCGACGCCGCACTGCGGCCGCTGCATTGGGACACCCGGTCAAGGCACCGTAAGATGGCGCGATATGGGCGATGTGGGTCCGCTGCACGGGGTGCGCGTGGTCGAATGTGCTGGCTGGAACGGCGTGCTGGCCGGCAGGCTGCTCGCCGAGGCAGGAGCCGACGTTGTCCGGGTCGTGCCGCCAGCCGGCGACCCGCTCGATGCCGAATCGCCGTTTTTCGGTACGAGCGGGGTGTCGATCCAGGCGGCGTTCTACAACGCAGGGAAGCGCGTCGTGCCCCTCGACCTCCAGTCGGAAGCTGGACGCCAGGCCTTCCTCGAGCTCATCGCCGGGGCCGACATCCTCATCGAGGACTGGCCGCCGGGACGCTGGCCCGTGTCCCGCGAGGCGCTCACGGCGGCCCAGCCGAGCCTGGCGCATGTTTCGGTCACGCCAATGGGCCAGGATGGTCCGTTGCGCGACTGGCTGGTCAACGACCTGGTGGCGAACGCGCTGTGCGGCTCGGCCTCGGTGACGGGAGACGCTTCGAGCCCGCCGATCTCGGGCTACGGCAACCAATCGCACCACACCGTTGGGATGTACGCAGCGGTTCTTGCCTTGGCGGCGCTGCGCGCGGTGCGCGCCGGGGCGCCAGGGATCTGGGTAGACCTTTCCGCCCACGAAGCGCTGGTCACCTGCACCGAGCAAGTCCTGATGCAATGGTTCTTCCCCAGCGGAACGTGGGGCACGCCGATCGCCCGGCGGCAGGGGAGCCTCCACTGGAGCGGCGCGTACGAGGTGTACCCGGCAGCGGATGGCCACGGCGTCATGGTGACCGCCTCGCTGAAGCTGACCGAGGTGCTGGTGCCGTGGCTGATTGAATGCGGCGCCGCCCAGGACCTGGCCGACCGGGAGAAGTACCCGGACGTCATCGCCATGGTGAAGAACCTGCCGTACGTAATGAAGGTCCTGCGGGATTGGGTCGCGACCTGGAACGGGGAAGAGCTGTTCTACGAGGGTCAGCGGCGCCACCAGCCGTTCGGCGTGGTCTGGAATGTTGGCGAGGCGGTGACGAAGAGCCCGCAGATCGCGGCGCGCGGCTACTTCCACGAGATGGAAATTCCCGGGTTCGGCAACGCGAAGCTGCCCGGTCGCTTCGTTCGCACCAGCGCCGACGGGCCGCCGCTCCCGCTGCCTCGTCGCGTGGACGTCGGCGCCGTCAGGTGGAGCCGCCGCCCGCGTGCCGACTCCGCGCGGGGTGGGGCCCCGCCGCCTTCCCGGCCGCTCGAAGGGGTGCGGGTGCTCGACTTCACCCATGTCCTGGCGGGGCCGTTTGGGACGCGCGTCCTCGGCGACCTGGGGGCGGATGTACTTAAGGTGACGAGCGCGAAGCGGAGCGGCGGCGCCAACTCGCCCGACCATCCCTACTATGTGTGCTGGAACCGCAACAAGCGCTGCATTGCGCTGGACATGTCGACACCCGAGGCTCGCCAGATTGCCCGGGAGCTCGCGCAGAAGTGTGACGTCATCGTCGAGAACTTCAGCGCGGGCGTCCTCAGGCGCTGGGGGCTCGACTACGAGTCGCTCAAGGCGGAGCACCCCGGCGTGACGGTCATCTCCATGGGCGGCATGGGCCAGGACGGGCCCTGGAAGGACTTTGTGACGTACGCCCCAACGATCCACGCGCTGACCGGGCTAACCTACCTTACCAACCCGGAGGGGACGTATACGGACGGCTACGGCTTCTCTTTGACAGACCACCTGAGCGGACTGGTGGCAGCCTTTGCGGCGCTCGAAGGGCTCGAGCACCGGCGCCGGACCGGTCGCGGCATCGCCGTGGACCTGGCGCAATACGAACTGGGCCTGGGCATCATGGGCCCGGCGCTCATCGACTTCCTCGCCAACGGGACCAATCCTGAACCGCGTGGCAATCGGCACCCGTTCGATGCCTGGGCGCCCCACGGCATCTACCCCTGCGCGGGAGAGGACCGCTGGGTCGCCATCGCGGCCCGCGGCGATGCGGAGTGGCAGCGCCTTGCCGGGGTGCTCGGCATCGACCCGGGCGGGCCCTTCGCGAGCCACGAGCTGCGGGTAGCCAACATCGCAGAACTCGACCGGCTCATCGCCAGCAGGACCATCTCTGAGGATGCCCACCAGCTGGCTGCCCGGCTGCAGGCAGTCGGCGTCCACGCAGGGCCGGTACAGCACGCCCGCGACCTGACCGAACGCGACCCGCAGCTCGCCGCGCGGCAGTTCTTCGGCACGGCACGCGCCGAAACGTGGGGGGAGTACGGGATCGACCGGTTCCCCGCCCTGTTCGAGGGTGAGCGGCCGCCGCGCTACGAAGGCGTCCACCAGGTTGGGCAGGACACGTTCGACGTGCTGAGCGAGCTGCTGGGCTATGACGATGGCCGCATCGCCGAGCTGATGGCAGCCGGGGTGCTCAGTTGATGGTAGCCTTGTGCAACTGACAGTCTGGTACGCCACGACGAGTTACCTCCCGGAGCCTGTGCCGTGACGTTTCGCCTGTTCACCTCCCTGGGTAACGAGGTCCGCACGTTTTCGCCCGTGAAGGAAGGCGAGGTGCGGATGTACGTCTGCGGGGTAACCCCGTACGACGTGACGCACCTCGGACACGCGTTCTCGTACGTCCAGTTCGACACCCTGCGGCGCTACCTCGGCTGGATCGGGTACCGGGTCCGCTACGTGCAGAACGTCACGGACATCGACGACGACATGATCATGGTCTCCCGGCGGCAGGGGGGCCGACCGATAGCGGAGATTCGCGACGAAAACGACGCCATCCTGCGGGCCGACCTCGACCGACTCAATGTGCTCCGGCCCACGGTCTACCCGTATGCCACAGACCACATCCCGGAGATCATCGAGACCACGCAGCGCCTGATCGAACGCGGTCATGCGTATGTGGTTGAGGGGGACGTGTTCTTCGATGTCTCCACCTTCCCGCGCTACGGCCGTCTGAACGGCATGAGCCTCGAAGAGCTCGGGAAGCGGGAAAACCCGGAATCGAAGCGTGCCCACAAGAAGCGCAACCACCTGGACTTCCTGCTGTGGCAGCAGGTCGACCCGGGCGACCCCTCGTGGGACAGCCCGTGGGGACCGGGGAGGCCCGGGTGGAGCATCGAGTGCACCGCCATGGCGGTGAAGCACCTCGGCACGCAGATCGACATCCACGGCGGCGGCAGCGACCTGAAGTACCCGCACCACGAAAACGAAATCGCCCAGGCCGAGTGCGCCTACGGCGTTGAGCCGTTCTGCGGCTGGTGGGTCCACAACGGGATGCTGCAGCTCGACGGCGTGAAGATGAGCAAGTCTCTGGGGAACCTGGTGCTGGCGCGGGACCTGATGCGAACGTACGAACCGGACCACCTGCGGCTCTACCTCCTAAGCCACCACATCCGGGCCGATGCCAACTACACCGCCGGGGCGATCGATGCCCTTGCCGACCGGTATGGCCGACTCCGGGCGGCGGCACAACGTGCGAGCGATGGGCCCGGCGCCGGAAGCGCCCCGATGCTGCAGGACGCCCGCGAGCGGCTGGACGACGACTTCGACGTGCCGGGGGCGCTCGATGCAGCCGACCGAGCCGCCGCCCGGGTACTTGCCGGCACGGGGAACGAGGATGAGGCCGACCGGCTTCGGCAAACGCTGGCGGTGCTCGGCTTCGCGTTTGCGGGGGCCAGGGGCCCGGCGAATGGCGACTTCAGCCCCTAGTTTGCTCCGCCAGGGGAAGCGCTGCGCACGGCAGCTGGCGCAGGACCGATGACGCCGCGCTGCTTCAGGCTGGCAATCGTGTCGGCATCGAGGCCGAGCTCAGCGAGCACCGACTCGGTGTCCACCCCAAGGTCGCGCGCGGGGAAGGCCAGGCGCGGCGGCGTCTCCGAAAGCTGGATGTGCGGTCCCACCACACGCTGGCGGCCGAAGCGGGGGTGGTCCTGTTCGGCGAGGTAGCCGTTCGCCCACGGCTGCTCCGATTCCGCGAGCTCGCGGTACTCCTGGACGAGCGATGCCGGGACATCCTCGGCCCGGAGCCGCTCGAGCCAGTGCGCCGAGGTGTTGGCCGCGAAGGCCGCTTCCATGATGGCTTCGAGTTCGGCCCGATTGCGGTAACGCGCCCCGCCACGGGCGAAGCGCGGGTCATCAACCAGGTGGTCGAGCCCGAGGGCGCGGGCGATTCGCGGCCAAAACTTCTGGTCGATGCCGACAATCATCACCCAGCGGTCATCAGAGCAGCGGTAGTGGCCCACGGTCGGCGCGGCGCGGAACTCGCGGGGGCGCTCTTCGCCGAAGTGCAGCACGTGGAGCAGCTCCGGCGCCTGCAGCGCGAGCTGCGTCCCGAGCAGGGACACCTCCACCACCTGGCCCTTACCGGTCCGTTCGCGGACGAACAGGGCCGTCATGATGCCGAGGGCAAGGTTCATGCCGCCGGTCTGGTCGGCGATGCCGGGGTAGGGCACCTCCGGGCGATGGCCCGGTCCGCCGCCGGAATGCTGGGCGAAGCCGCTGAAGGCCTGGGCGATCTGGTCGAACGAGGGGAGCCCGGCCATCGGACCCTTCGAGCCCCAGCCGGTGGCGCGGGCGTAAATGATGCGGGGGTTGCGCGCGAGAACCACATCGGGGCCCAGCCCCCACTTCTCCATGGTGCCCGGGCGGAAGTTTTCGACGAGGACATCTGCGCGGTCGGCGAGGAGCAGGGCGAGGTCGCAACCTTCGGGCTGGCGCAGGTCGATACAAACGGACTTCTTGCCGCGGTCGAGGGCTTCCCAGAACGCCGAAAAACCGTCGGCCTCGCGCCACATGCGGCGCCCGTAGTCACCATTGGGTTCCTCCACCTTGACGACGTCCGCGCCGAAGTCGGCGAGGATGACGGTGGCGAATGGACCCTGCTGGTAGCGGGTGAAATCGAGAACGCGGATACCTTCGAGCGGTGCTGCCATGCAGCGCAGTCTACTCGCAGCCGGGGACCGTCGCGAAGGTGCCGCGTTCACCGGATTGTCACGGTTGTCACCCGGCCGTCGCGGCAGGGGCGAAGCGAACGGCCTGTTGTTGCCCCGCCCGGCTGCCGCTGAATCAGGCAGTGACAGGTACCGGGTGCGTTGCAGGGCCGGGCCGCCGTTCACTTTTGGGCCCCAGCGGCCGATAGCGGTCGCTGAAATCGGCTGCCGGGCCGTGGCGAGCGCCACTTAGCGGTCGATAAGTAGCAATGTGATGAACGTCTCCGAACGCCGCCGCACCGAAGATTGGTTCATTGCCGGGACATTCGCCGCCGGTTCGATCGCGTTCACGCTGGCCTACCGGATGCGACCGCCGGAGGAGCCGCTCGGGCTGGCGGCGGTGGTCGCGCTGGCAGTGCTCTCGGAAGCGCTCTCGGTGCGTCTCTATTTCGACGGCTGGGTCTCGGTGAGCTTCGTGGGCACCGCGATGGCCACCGTCCTGTTCGGTCCGGCGGGCGCAGTGACGGTCGCGGCGGCGATTGCGATTGCCGGCTGGGCCACCGCCGAGCGCTCACCACGCAAACTCGCATTCAACTTTGGTCATGAAACGCTGGCGGCCGTCCTCGCCGCCGGCGTCGTTGCGGCACTCGGGTGGCGCCTGGATGCTCCTGAGTCGATTGCATCGGCCGCGCCATTGTTCACGGGGGCCGCCGCGGCACTCGTGCTGTACGCCGTGGACGGCGCCTTCGTCACGGCGATCGTGTCGCTTACCACGGGCCGGAAGATGACCGACTGGTTCCGGGATAATCTCGCCTGGCTGTTCCCGCATTACCTGATGCTCGGTGTGGTTGCCGGCGGGCTGGCGGTCATCTACGAGCAGCTCGGGCTCGCCGCGCTGGTGGTCACGGTCCTTCCCCTCATCGTTGCGCGCTACTCGATCACCCAGTTCGTGGAACGGACGCGCGAGAACGTGGTGCGCCTGGAGAAATCGAACCAGCAGCTCCAGCGGGCGTACATCGAAATCCGCGACATGTCGGAGCAGCTGCGCGATGCCTATACCGGGACGCTCGAGTCGCTTGTCACGGCCCTCGACGTGCGCGACCAGGAGACGCGAGGACATTCGGTCCGGGTGGCCCAGCACGCGATGGATATCGCCCGGCTGCTCGGCATCAGGGACGAGGAGGAGCTGCTGACCGTCTATCGCGGGGCACTCATGCACGATGTGGGCAAGATCGGGGTTCCGGACGCGATCCTGCTCAAGCCGGACAGGCTCACCGAGGAGGAGTGGGAGTTCATGCGGCGCCACCCTGCGATGGGGTACCGCATCCTGGCCCAGGTGCCCTACCTCCGCCCGGCGGCGAAGATCGTGCTCGCCCACCACGAGCGCTGGGATGGCGCCGGCTACCCGCGTGGCCTCAAGGGCGAAGAGATCCCGCTCGGCGCCCGCATCTTCGCCGTCTGCGATACCTACGATGCCATCATCTCGGACCGGCCGTATCGCCGTGGTCAGTCGCCGGACGCTGCGCTGGCTGAGATACTACGATGCGCGGGGACCCAGTTCGATCCGAAGGTGGTCGAGGCCTTCGAAGCGGTGTTCCCGAGGTGGCGGGAGGAAACGCCGGGGGCAATCCGCCCCCCGCTGTACCTGCCTGCCTGGAGGCAGGGCAACGATGCGACAGGCCGAGCGGCGAGCTAGGACGAGGGCTGCGCTCCTTGAGGCGGCCTCGGCCTACTTTGCCAGCCGCGGGTACGAGAACGCGTCGGTCGAGGCGATTGCGGCCTCAGCCGGGCTCTCGAAGGGTGCGATGTATGCGCACTTCGCCACCAAGCTAGAGCTGTTCCTGGCGGTGGTCGAGCAGGTGATCGACGACGCA
This sequence comes from Tepidiforma sp., assembly GCF_034433535.1. GTDB lineage: Bacteria > Chloroflexota > Dehalococcoidia > Tepidiformales > Tepidiformaceae > Tepidiforma. The sequence continues at coordinate 26,237 of NZ_DAOUAO010000045.1, read as the reverse complement.
AGTCGGCGGCTTAGGCGAGTGGCCGATGCGCTTGAATCCGGCGGGAGTATCGAGCAGGCTGCCAACGCCTACTTCGGGTGGCCAGACGACAGCCAGCACACCGCGCTCATAGCTGAAACCTGGCGGACCGCGTCCTTCGAGCAGGCGGTAGGAGAAGCTGTCGCCCGCTTCCTCGAGCGCCGCAACGCCCTGCTCGGCACGGCCCTTGTCGCGGCGGGGCGCACGCCGGCCGAGGCGCTCCGCGCGGCGGAGATGCTCGGGCAGCTGATTGACGGGGCACTCGTGCAACGGCAGCTGGCGCGGGCGGTACGGGCTGACAAGGCCGGCTAAGCACAACGCGCACGGCTTGAAACGCGAAGGAGGGGCCCTTGGGGCCCCTCCCCCCATGTGTTGGTGCTCCTGGGGCTACCAGCGGATGGTCAGCATAGGCGCTGCCGTGGAAACGACAGCGACCGCCGCCAGCGCGCCAGCAACGAGGAGCATGCGGAGCCTAGCCATTAGGCACCTCCCGCGAGATTCCGGCGGCCAGATGCCGACCGGCCGGTATGTAATACCGCCGGCGACAAAAGGGTGTCAAGAGGGTTGCAGGCAGGTAGATGGGCCTTTCTTGAGCGACAACGTAAAAAGTGCGCGCTAAGTGACCCCGTGGCCGCTGCGCGGGGTTTCGCGGCGGTGGATGCTCAGGCCGAGCTCGAACTCCTCCAGCAGGCTTTCGGCCACCTCGCGTTCTTCGCCGGGCGGAATTTCGCCCCGCCACGCGCGCAGGGCGAGCTCGGCGATCCGGTTCGGCCCGAGCTGCTGCTCCGCCTCCTGGAGCAGCTCCGCGCGGGCGGCCTGGTGCATGCGAATGCGCTCCCGCAGGATGGCCTGGATCTTCTCATCGGCCGCCCGGCGCGCCTCGTGTTCCGAGAGGGGCGGGAGGCGGTAGCGAAGCAGACGCTCAGCTTTCTCGGCGACCTCATCGCCGGCGGCCGTGACGGTTTGCGGGTCGGCCACCCAGCGGCGAAAGATTTCCCGGCCAACGGCGCTGCTGAAGAGCGACTCAGGGTAGTTGCGATAGGCCAGGCGGAGCCCGGGATACCGCAGCAGGATGGCGAGCAGCACGTCCTCCGCGTCCAGCGGCTCCGGGCGCCGGGGGGCGCGTTCGCCACTGCGCCGGGGCGGCGGCGCCATCCTGAGCCGCTGGACGACGGCCTCCTCTTCGACGCCGAGATGGCGCGCCACGCGCTGGACGTAGACAGCGCGTTCGACGGGGTCGCGGACTGCGAGCAGGAGCGGGCGAAGCCGGTCCACCGTATGCCGGGCCTCGAGGGGCGAGGCCGGCCGCGCCGCACCCATCATCCGGTCGACCAGGAACTCCGCGAACGGCCGGGCCGACGCAATCGCCTGCTCCCAGAGCCCGGGGGCCTCCCGGACCAGTTCATCGGGGTCGCGGCCGGGAGGCAGGACCGCCACCCGCAGGTCAATCTCTGCCGCGGCGGCGAGTTCATCGGCGGCCCGGGCCGCGGAGACGATCTGCTCGTCGGTCGCGAGGCCCAGCAATAGCCCGCCGGCGCGCTCGGCGGCGGCCAGCCCGGCCGAATCGGGGTCGAGGGCCAGCACGATGCGGCGGGCGTACCGCCGCAGGAGGGCGGCGTGCTCGTGGGTCAACGAGGTGCCCATGGTCGCGACGACGTTGTGGTAGCCCGCCTGCCAGGGCCCGAGCACATCCATGTAGCCCTCGACGACCACGACTTCGCCGCGTGCGCGAATGGCTTCGCCGGCAAGGTGGAGGCCGAAGAGCGTGCGGCCCTTGTCGAACAGTTCGGTCTGGGGCGAGTTGAGGTACTTGGGCTCTTCGCCGTGGAGCCCGCGGCCGCCCATGGCGACAAACTCGCCGCGTTCGTTGGCGATCGGGATGATTACGCGGCCGCGGAAGCGGTCGTAGGATTCACGGCCCGCCTCCGGCTCGACCAGCAGACCGGCCGCCAGCAGGTCCTCCTCGGTGTAGCCCCGATTGGCGAGGAAGTCGCGCAGGTGGCGCCATCCTTCTGGAGCCCAGCCAAGGTGCCAGGCGGCAATGGTCTCAGGGGTGAGCCCGCGGCCCGCGGTGAGGTACTCCAGGGCCGGCTGCCCCGCCGGCTCGCGCAGCTGGCGCTCGTAGAAGCCGACAGCGGCGGACATTACCGCCGCCAGCCGCTCGAGACGGGAGCGGCGGCGCGGGTCGTCATCCTGCAGCCGAACGCCGGCTTCCTCGGCGAGCTGGCGGAGGGCGGTACGAAAGTCGACGCCTTCGAGCTTCTGCACGAAGGTGAACAGGTCGCCGCCTTCCCCGCAGGCACCGAAGCAGCGCCAGGTTCCGCGCTCAGGGAAGACATAAAACGAGGGCGTCTTCTCCGAATGGAACGGGCAGAGCCCCCGGTAGTGTCGGCCGGCGCGGGTCAGTTTGGTGAATCGACCGATGTACTCGACGAGGTCGATCTGGCGTTTGACGGTCTCGACGGCGTCCATGCGGCTCCCATGCTACGGCCCTGTTGCGTCAATGGATGGCGCGAGCGGCCTGGCCTGAACGGTTCCCGAGATTTACGTCGCGGGAGTTCAGGGCAGGTTGACCGTGGTGCTCGCCATCGGCTGATTGCCCACAAACACCGTGACGGTTGCCGTGCCTGAGCCCGTGGGACGCGGCACGATGATCACGGGCGACGACTGGCCCGGCGCCAGGGCGATGTTGACCGAGTTGCTGGTTGTTTGCGCCCCGAGCTGCACCTGCACGACCACGTTGCTGGCGGGCATGGCCCCGCCGTCGTTCCTGACGACGACCTCGATGGCGGTCGCCGTGACCTGGGCGCTGGTGATGACCAGGTTCGCCGGCTCCTCGGGCGGGAGCAGGGAGAACGTTGCGATATTGTTGTCTTCGCGCAGCTCCTTCACCACGTTGGCCGGGTCGATGGTCACCACAGCCCGCTTCCCGCCGGAGGTCACGGGGGGATCGACGGTGAACTCCACCACGGTTGAGCCGCCGTTAGCCGGGAGACTGGCGCTCACGGCCTGCTCCTGCTGCGGCACATCGCCGCCGACCGCGACCACGAGCGGGCCGTTGTAGGCGTTGTTGCTCACGTTCGAAATCGTCACGCGGAGCAGGCTGCCCCCGTTGGCCAGTACGGCATTGGTGGGCACGAAGTCGGGGGCGTTCGGCGAGGGAGACGGCGAAGCGGACGGCGAGGGCGAAGGCGACGGCACCGCCGTGGCTGTCGGTTCCGGGGCGGGCGTGGGCGTCACATCCCGGGTCGGGACAAGGTCGAGCGTGTCGAGCGGCTCGATGGCGGCCCTTCGCACCCAGCCGGGGGAGCCGGTAGTTCCCTGGACAAGCAACCAGGTGACGTCGCGGCTCTTGCCGAGGATGGCGATCTCCGAACCGGCAAGCACCCGGCCAGCCTCTTCGAACTCCTCACCCGGGCCGGCGCGCAGCGTCGCATCCGCGACGACCCGGCCGCGAATCTGCTGCGGGCGCTCGCCGACGGGCTCGATGGCGACGACGCGCACCTTTGCCGAATCCTGCGTCGCGCCAGACTCGGCGATGACGCGCACGAAGAGCTGGTACGTGCCCTTCGTCGCGAGGGTGTAGCGCAGCGTGGCGCGATAGCGGTTGTCCTCGGGAGCCGCGGCGATGTCGACGGAGTCAGCCATCCGGTCGCCGACGTAGAGCTCCATCCGAACGATGCGCTCGGTAGCGGTTGCCTGGACCGCCACCTCCTGGGGCTGATTGATCTCGATGCGCTGGTCGCGGGATGGGGAATCGATTTGGACGTCGAAGCCTGTCGGCGTTGAGCCGCCGCCGTTACCGCCGCCAGCCACCAGGTTGAAGAGCAAAAAGACCAGGATGCCCGCCACCACCGCGGCGAGGACGAGGAAGACGTAGAACATCGGCTGACGGACCGGCTCGTCGTACGGCTCTTCGCCGTAGTAAATCTCGTCCTCCCAGCCGTCGTCCTCGGGGTAGGCTTCTTCGTAGTGGGTATCGCCGGTGTACCACTGCTGCCGGGGCGGCAGGTCGGCGCCGATGACCGGCTCCGAGGGCGGAGGGTAGGTCGCGCCGATAACCGGCTCGTCGTCGGGGGTTGAGCCGTAGCGATTGCTCATGGCCGGTGCGTTCGAGTATCTGCCCGCCCTCCCATACCTTCAAGGATTGGCAGGCTATTGCATAAGCGGTAAGGAAATCGCCCGGGCGGCTACACCTGCCAGCCGACGGCATCGGGGCAGCCCAGGCCGGCCGCGAGCCGGATGGCGTAGCGGTCAGTCATGCCGGAAATGTAGTCGGCCGCGCGGCGCTCGACCGGGTCATCCGGGAGCGAAAAATCGGGCGAAATCTGCTCCGGATGCGCCAGGAAGTGGCGGAAGAGGAAGCGAACGATGCGCTTGCCGCGTTCGGCTTCCTGCCGCGTGGTATCAAACAGATAGACGCGCTGGAACATGAACTCGCGCAGTTCGTTGGCAGCAGCGTGAATCTCCGGGCTGAAGCGGATCACCGGTTCAGGCCCGGCGCCGGTGGCGGCCCAGCTTGCCTCGACGATGTCGCAAATGAGGGTGTCCAGCCGCCGGGCGTGAGTGGTGCCGAGCAGGCGTTTCGTGCTGTCGGGGAGGTCGTTCTCGGTGATAAGCCCGGCACGGATCGCATCGAGGATGTCGTGGTTGATGTACGCGATGGCGTCGGCCGTCTTCACGACCTGGCCTTCAAGGGTGACCGGGACGCCCCAGCCCTCGGCGAAGATATCCTCCCGCGCCTTCGAGCTCTTTTCGACCGCATCCAGGACCTCGAAGGTGAGGTTGAGTCCGCGGCCGGCATTTTCGAGCCGGTCGAGGACGCGGACGGACTGATAGTTGTGGCGAAAGCCCTCCGGGAGGCACTCGGCGAGGGCTTCTTCCCCGGCGTGGCCGAAGGGGCCGTGGCCGATGTCGTGACCGAGCGCCGCTGCCTCGGCGAGGTCTTCGTTGAGGTTGAGGGCCCGCGCGATGGTGCGGGCGACCTGTGCGACCTCGAGGGTGTGCGTCAGCCGCGTGACATAATGATCCTGTGCCGGCGCAATGAAGACCTGCGTCTTGTGCTTGAGCCGGCGAAACGCCTTGGTGTGGAGGATGCGGTCGCGGTCGCGCTGGTACTCCGTGCGCAGCGGAGATGGCGCCTCGGGGCGCTTGCGACCCCGCGAGGTCACCGAGCGGGCGGCGTAGGGGCTGAGGAGTTCCTCGCGCGCCTCGAGACGCCGCCGCACCTCGTGAAGGTCCATCGGCCGCATTGTATGCGCGGTCCCGGGAGCGCGAGAACCGGGCGCCAGCTGATGCTCAGCTGGTGGGAGCCCGCCCGAGCTTCGCCTCGGCGTTGGCGATGATCTCCCGGGTCTGGTCGATCATGTCCGGGCTCACGCTGACGCTCGTGACACCCCACTCGACGAGCTTCTCCGTGACCTCGGGGTAGACGCTCGGCGCCTGCCCGCAGATGGAGGCCGTGATGCCCCGGCGACGCGCGGTCGCGACAGCCGTCTGGATGGCCGCCATCACCGCCTCGTTGCGCTCATCGAAGGTATCAGCAAGGGCCTCGCTGTCGCGGTCGATGCCCAGGACGAGCTGGGTGAGGTCGTTCGACCCGATGGAGATACCGTCGATGCCGATGTCGATGAAGCGGTCGAGGATAAGGACATTCGAGGGGACCTCGACCATCATCCACAGCTTGAAGTCGTCGCCGCGGACAAGGCCCTGCTCCGACATCAGCTGCTTGACCCCGCGCAGCTCATCCGGCGTGCGCACGAAGGGCACCATCACGTACAGGTTGCGGAACTCCCGCCGCACGCCCTTGATCGCCTCGAGTTCGAGCCGGAAGATGTCAGGCTCGCGCAGGTAACGGCTTGCGCCGCGATAGCCGATCATCGGGTTTTCTTCGGTCGGCTCGTACTTCGCGCCGCCCTCGAGGTTGGCGTACTCGTTCGTCTTGAAGTCGGTGAGGCGGTAGACCACCGGCCGAGGGTTGAAGGCCCGGCAGAACTCGCGGATGCCGGCCTCGAGCTGGCGGGTGTACTCCTCCGGGTGGCCTTCCTCGATGAACTGCCGCGGGTGCTTGCCGATTTGCGCCACGATGAACTCAGCGCGAAGCAGCCCGACGCCGTCGACGTTGCGCTTTGCAACAACCTCGGCCAGCTCGGGCTCAGCGAGGTTCACATACAGGCGCGTCGTCGTCTTGAGCGACGCAGAGCGGGCGTAGCGCTCCTTCTGGCGCTCGTACCAGGCGAGCCGCTTCTCGGCCCGGCCATCGTAGATGCGACCTCCGGACCCATCGACCGTGACTTCACGCCCGACCTCGAGGCCGGTGGCGCCGGCTACCCCGACAACGCAGGGGATGCCCAGCTCGCGGCTGACGATGGCCGCGTGGCAGGTTCGCCCGCCGCGCTCGGTGACGATGGCCGAGGCGCGCTTCATCGCCGGCACGAAGTCCGGGGTCGTCATCTCGGCAACGAGGACGTCCCCCTGGCGGACGATGTCGATTTCGCGCGGGTCGCGCACGATACGCACGGCGCCGACGCCGACGCCGGGGCTGGCGGGCTGGCCGGTGAGCAGCACCGGCGCGGTCTCCTCCTCGCCCTCATCCTCCTGCACGTCGTGCTTCAGCGTGGTGACCGGGCGGGCCTGGGTCAGGTAGAACTGCCCTTTTTCGTAGGCCCACTCGATGTCCTGTGGAGCGCCGTAGTGCTCTTCGACCGACCGGCCGATCCGGGCCAGTTCGCGAACCTGGTCGTCGGTGAGCTTCTGGCGCTCGCGCAGCTCCCCGGGTACTTCAACCCAGGCGTTGCCGCTTTCGTGGCTGCCATCGGCGCCTTCGCGCCGCGCGATCATGCGTTCCTGCGGCGTGACCGTTTTCGAGAGAATCCGCAGGGATTCCTTGTCGACGATGTAGAGGTCGGGGGAGATTTCGCCGGAAACGATCCCCTCGCCGAGCCCGTAGACCGCCTCGATGGTGATCTTGTTCCGGTCGGAGGTGACGGGCTCCACGGTGAACATCACGCCGGAGATTTCGGACTGGACCATCCGCTGGACCGGGACGGCCAGGCCGACCTTGGTGTGGTCGTAGCCGGATTCTTCGCGGTAGAAGATGGCGCGCGCCTCGAAGAGCGAGGCCCAGCAGGCCTGGACCGCCCGCACGACGTTGTCTGCGCCGACGACGTTGAGGAAGGTGCTCTGCTGGCCAGCGAAGCTCGCCTCCGGCAGGTCTTCGGCGGTCGCGGAGCTGCGGACCGCGACCGGGCCCTCGCCGAGCTCGCGGTAGGCCTGGCGAATCTCATCGGCGATGTGGGCCGGCATGGGCGCTTCCATGATGCGCCGGCGAATGTTCTCTGCCCGCTCGTTGAGCATGCGGCTGTCGTGCACGTTGAGGCCGAAGAGCTCCTTGCGGATAACCGGCTCAAGCCCGTTCTGCTGAATGAAGCGGAAATAGGTGTCGGCGGTCACCACAAACCCGGGGGGTACCGGGATGGCAGCTCGGGTGAGTTCACCGAGGTTGGCGCCCTTGCCGCCGACGAGGCCCACATCCTCCCGGCCTACCTCGGAGAACCAAACGACGGATCGAGTGACGCTTACCAATCTGTCTATACCTCCGCGCATCGCGCATAGTGCAGACCGATGGCTTCGGTCGCACGATTATAGGCCGATCGGCCGAATTTGCACGGCCGGCCAATCGGCCCGTTCTTCCGCTGCCAGGGGTCGCAACCTGCGGTCATTCGACCGTCACCGTCTTGGCCAGGTTGCGAGGCTGGTCCACGTCGCAGCCGCGCTGGACGGCCACATCGTAGGCCAGCAGCTGGAGGGGCACCACGGCCACCACCGGTTCGAGCCACGACGAAACCGGCGGAACCGGTATGACGGCATCACAGAGCGCGGTGAGCTGCTCGTCCCCCTCGGTGATCACCGCGGTGACGGGGCCGCCGCGCGCCTGGATCTGCTCGATGTTCGACACCATCTTCGCGCGCAGGGCGTGCTCGGTCGCGACCGCGATGGTCGGGAACGACGGCTCGATCAGGGCGATCGGCCCGTGCTTCATCTCGCCGGCGGCGTAGCCCTCGCCGTGGATGTACGAGATCTCTTTGAGCTTCAGGGCGCCTTCCATCGCCACGGGGAAGGCCAGCCCGCGCCCGAGGAAGAGGGCGTGCTCGGCGGCCGCCAAGCCGCGAATGAGCTTTCTCTGCTGGTCCCGGCGCGAAAGCACGGATGCGACGGTGCCAGGCAGTCGCGCGAGCTCGTGCAGGTGGCCGGCGAGCTGCTCCGGAGTTAGCGGGCCTTTCGCCTGGGCGAGGCGCAGGGCGAGGAGATACAGAGCCACCACCGCCGTGGTGAAGCACTTGGTGCTTGCCACGCCCCGTTCGAGCCCGGCGCGGGTGTAGACCGTGCCGTCGGCGACGCGGGTGGTCTGGGCGCCTTCGGTGTTGCAGACCGTGATCTGCAGCGCGCCAGCCTGCTTCGCGACCGCCATGGCTTCAAGTACGTCGACCGTCTCGCCGGATTGGCTGACGCTCACAACGAGGGTCTCCGGACCGAGGACGGGGTCACGGTAGCGGAACTCGCTGGCGTTATCGACCGCAGCGGGCACGCGGGCGAACGCCTCGATGTAGCGCTGGCCCAGCATCGCCGCGTGGAGGCTGGTGCCCATGCCGATGAGGACGACCCGCTCGACAGCGGCGAGGCGCCCGGCTGCCGCGCCGAGGTCGTCGAAATAGAGCGCGGGCGGCTCCAGGGTGGCGAGGCTCCAGATGGTGTCGGAGATCGCCTCGGGCTGCTCGAGGATCTCTTTGAGCATGAAGTGGGGGTACTGGCCCTTGAGGGCCGTGACCGGGTCGATCGGGATGCGCCGCCGCTCGAGCGCGACGGGTTCGCCGGCGATGGTGCGGGCCTCGGCGGAGTCGGCGGTGACCCGCGCGAGCTGGCCATCCGCGAGGAACGCCACCTCCTGGGTGACCGGAAGCACGGCGGCGAGGTCGCTGGCGACGACCATTTCGCCCTGCCCGAAGCCGATCACGACCCCGCCGGCGTTGCCCAGGCGCGCAGCGACGATCGCGCCGGGGTCGCAGGTGCTCATGGCCACGATGGCCTGGGAACCGGTGACCTGCCGCGCCGTGGCGGCCAGGGCATTGAGCAGGGAACGGCCGGCTGCCAGCTCCTCTTCGATGAGGTGGGCGAGCGTTTCCGTGTCGGTTTCGCTGGCAAAGCGGTGGCCGCTCGCCAGCAGCCGCTGCCGCAGGGCGGCGTAGTTCTCGACGATGCCGTTGTGGATGACCACCACACGGCCGTCGCAGGAGAGGTGCGGGTGGGCATTCTGGTCGCTGGGGCGTCCGTGGGTGGCCCAGCGGGTGTGCCCAATGCCGACGGTCGCGTCCGGGAGGTCGCCGACGGAAGCCTCGAGGTTGGCGATTTTGCCCTGTTTCTTGGTGATGGCGAGCTGCTCGCCTTCGAGCAGGGCGATGCCGGCCGAATCGTAGCCGCGGTACTCAAGGTCTTTCAGCGCACGAATAAGAACCGGGACGGCGGGGCGCTGGCCCGCGTACCCGACGATGCCGCACATGGCGTACTCCTTGCTTGCATGGGGAACTGATCCCCGGGGTCGGGGCACGCGGGCACGCCAGTTCCGGGAGCGACGCTCCCGCGGACTGCGCGGCCTGCCGGAGCAAGGGGCGGGAGGGAATCCCGTGCACGCGGCTCGCTTTTGTCACCCGGTTACCCGAAGTGGTTTGTGCGATGCCTGACGGCTGTGCAAGCCGGGGGGCCATCCGCCGAGTGGTTCGATACTGCCCCCGCCTCGTCATCCGCCGGTAACGGCGGACCTGGCGCTTGAAGTCGACGCTCCGCGCGTGCCGTGGGTCGTGTGGTCTCCCGTTCACCTCCTGCGGGCGAAGCTGCGATGAGTGTCACCGGCGGCCCGCCCGGCCGTCAACTTTCCGCGCGCGGAATGCCGGCGAAGCCGAGGAAGTCGTCCTCCCACTCGAGGACGACGCGGATGAGCGGGGCGTCGATGGCGTAGGGGCGGGCAACGATGCCCCGCGCTGCGAATTCCTCAGCCAGGCGAGCGGCGATGGCATCGAGCGGCTGCGCGTGAATGCCCAGTTCGCGCTCGGTCTCGAGGATGAGCTCGATCAGTTCGCCCTGGACCTGGAAGCCCTCCTCCTGGAGCTGCTCCCAGATCCACTCGGCACACTCGGTGAACAGCGGGCCGCTGAGGCGGCCGGTGGTGGTCACTCCTGGTATCCCTGCCGGCTGGATTTCGCCGTTCAGCCTAGCGCAGCCTTCTGGATGCGCGAAAGCGGCGGCATCCGCGGCGCTTCGAGGCCGGCCTCCCTGCGCAGGGCCTTGAGCCGGCGCACGTTCTTTTCGTCGGGGCCGGTTCCTTCGAACCCGGGAACTTCCAGCAGGAACGGCACGTCGCGGAACGCCGGGTGCCGCATCAGGGTGCGGAAGCCTTCGAGGCCCAGGTGTCCCTCGCCGATGTTCTCGTGCCGGTCGCGGAAGGTGCCTATCGGCTGCTTGGTATCGTTGGCGTGCACAGCGACGAGGCGGTCGAGTCCGATTTCGCGGTCGAACTCATCGAGCGCGGCTTCGAGTCCGGACGGACTGGCGAGGTCGTAGCCCATCGCGTAGGCGTGGCAGGTGTCGAAGCAGACGCCGAGCCGCTGGTGGCCGCCGAGCGCCCGAAAGATAGCGCCGAGCTCCCCGAAGCGCCCGCCGATGCAGTTCCCCTGCCCCGCGTTGTTCTCGAGGATGAGCAGCGCGGGGTTTGCGGGGTCATCTTCCAGAATGGCCCTCAGCATCCCGGCGATGCGCTCCACCATCGCGCCGTCGTAGCCGGCCCCGAGGTGACTGCCCACGTGGAAGATGGTGCCCACGACGCCCATGCGGCCGGCATACCGGTGATAGGCCAGCAGCGATGCGCTCGACTTTTCGAGGATGGCCGGGTCCTGGCTGCCGAAGTTCATAAGATACACGCCGTGGAAGAAGACCGGCATGCCGGACGCCTCGCGCACGCGGTTGAAGCGGTCGACCTGCTCGTCGGTCAGGGCGGGGAGCTTCCACTGCTGGGGCGCGCTGATGAAGAGCTGCACGGCCTCGGCGCCGATCGACCGGGCCCTTTCGAACACGAGATGCGGACCGCCAGCGCTGGAGACGTGGGCGCCGATACGCACCGTCACGACTCCCCGGCCGGCACCGCGCGCCCGACGATGGCCGGGAGCGGGCCGATCTTGCCGTGGTGGAGTTCCGCCACGTCGAAACCGGCGGCGCGAATCGTGGCGAGCGTGTCGCGGTTGGGATGGCAGCCGCCCCCAAGCCGGCTCCAGAGCGGCGTGATTGCGCCGAGCAGCATCCGGCCGGGCCGCGCCCGGGCATTGACATGGTCCCAGAAGAGCAGGTTCCCGCCAGGGCGAAGGACTCGCCGGATTTCGCGCAGGGCCGCTGCCGGGTCCGGGATAGTGCACAGCACGAGGGTCCCGATCACGGTGTCGAACGAGTCATCGGGGAAGTCGAGCTGCTGGGCGTCGCCGTCACGGAGGTCGAGGTCGCGCCCCGGCGGCCGGTGGCGTTCGGCGCGCTCGCGCATAAACGGGTCGGGCTCGATCCCGACATAGCGCACGTCCTCGGGGAGGTGGGGCCAGTTCGATCCGACGCCGTAGCCAATCTCCAGCGTGTCGCCGCGGGCTTGGCCGACCAGCCGCGCCCGCAGCCGGCGCTCGCGACGGCTCTCGTGGCGGCTCAGCCAATCCCAAGCTGCGGCGAATCGTCGGTGACCTGCGAAGGTGGACATGCGCTTCGTTGACAGCATAGTGGGGCGTCCTGACAATCGCGCGCAACCGGGAGGCAGCACATGTTCCCGAACGTCCCGCATACCGGGCTCCCGCTCTCGGGGCTGGTGGTTCTCGACTGCACCATCTGGCAGCAGGGCACGTACGCCACCGCGATGCTCGCGGATTTCGGCGCCGACGTGATCAAAATCGAGGGGCCGGACAGCCCCGACCCCGGGCGCGGGCTCAGCGACGCCTACTTCCAGAGCCACAACCGCAACAAGCGCGGCATCGTGGTGGACCTGAAGCACCCGGAAGGCCGGGAGACGGTGCTGAAGCTGGCGGAGCGGGCCGACGTGTTTGTGCAGAACATGCGGCCCGGAGTGATGGAGCGGCTGGGGCTGGCGTATGCGGACCTGCGCGAGCGCAACCCAGCAATCATCTACGCCTCGGCATCGGGCTACGGGTCGAAGGGTCCGCACCGGGCGTGGCCGGCAATGGACATCCTCGGGCAGGCGCGCGGCGGGACGATGATGACCCAGGGGCCGCCGGACCTTCCGCCGATCTTCTCCTTCGGCGGCATGGCCGACCAGGTTGGGGCGATCATGCTGAGTTACGGCATCCTGCTCGCGCTCTGGCACCGCGCCCGCACCGGGGAGGGGCAGGAGGTGGAGGCCTCGCTGCTGGGCGGGCAGGTGATGCTCCAGTCGTTCAACATTACCACCACCCTGTTCACCGGCCAGGTGCCGCCGCGCCGGTCCCGGGAGGAGGCCGCTCCGCTCTGGAACGTCTACCGCTGCAGGGACGGCGGCTGGATCGCCCTCAGCATGGCCCAGCTGAGCCGCTGGTGGCGCCCGTTTTGCGAAGCGCTGGGGAGACCAGACCTGCGGGACGACCCGCGCTTCTGCGAGCTTCCCGCCCACTACGAGCACCGGCAGGAGCTGATCGCCGAACTGGACCGAGTATTCGCCGAGCGCGACCAGTGGGACTGGGTGGAGTACCTCTGCGGGCAGGGGCTGCCGGTGGCCCCGGTGCAGGATTACGCCCAGATCGCCCGGGATCCGCAGGTACTCGCCAACGACTACATCGTCGAGTTCGACCACCCGGCCGGCGACCGGCGCAGAATCGTTGGGCCCGGTGTGCAGCTGAGCCGTACTCCCGGCCAGATTCGCCACGGAGCACCCGAGTTCGGTCAGCAGACGGAAGAGGTGCTGCTGGAGTTTGGGTTTACTTGGGAGGACATTGAGCGGCTGAAGTCGTGCGGGGCGGTTGGAGCGCCGGGCGGCCCGGACTTGTAACCCTGCTGCCGGTCGGAATAGAATAGGGAGGTACCCTATTGGAGGTCTCATGACCCCGGAAACACGCCGCCAGGCGCTTCGCCGCATCAAGATCATCGCCGGCCAGGTTGCGGCGCTCGAAAAGCAGATCGACGAGGACCGCTACTGCATGGACGTGCTGGACCTGTCGCTTTCGATCCAGCGCGCCCTGCGCAGCCTGGATGCGCTCGTGCTGGATGGGCACCTGAAGACCCACGTGGTCGAGATGATTCGCAACGGCGAGGAAGAGAAGGCGCTCGAGGAGCTCCGGCGGCTCTACCGGGTTCAGGGCCCCAGCGAACCGTGAGGCTGGCGACGGCGTCCACGTGAACACCGAGGAGGTTGGATGAGATGGCTGACACAATCGAACTGACGATCACGGGCATGACCTGCGACCACTGCGTGAATGCCGTCACGGGCGCGCTGAAGCAGGTCCCCGGGGTGAAGGAGGCCGTGGTGAGCCTCGCCGAGAAGTCGGCGCGCGTCACCGGCGACAACCTCGACCCTGCGAAGCTCATCGCAGCGGTGGAGGAAGAGGGGTACGACGCCGCGGCGCGCTGAACCGGGCCGCACTCCCCAGGAGGGTCCGGCAATGGCAACCGCAGAGAAGGCGGTGACGCTGAACGTCACCGGGATGACCTGTGCCTCGTGCGTGCGGCGCGTGGAGCGGGCGCTGAGCCGGGTCGAAGGGGTCGAGACGGCCAGCGTCAACTTCGCCTCGGAGACCGCTCGCGTCACCCTCGGCGCGCCGGTGCCGGTCGAGGCGCTGGTCGCGGCGGTCGAGAAGGCGGGGTACCACGCCCGCCCGGTGCATGAGGGCGAGCAGCGCAATCCCGCGGACGCAGCGCGCGGGACGCTGCTGCAGCTGCTTGCCGCCTCGGTATTCGCGGTCCCCGCCGTGATCCTGGCGATGGCGATGGATATCGCCGGCCTGCACCTGTTCGACAACTCCACGCTGCACGGCTGGGTGGTGCTGGCCCTTGCCACGCCGGTCCAGTTTGGGCTGGGCTGGCGCTTCTACCGCGGGGCGTGGGCCAGCCTTCGCCAGCTGAATCCGAACATGGACGTGCTCGTGGCGCTGGGCACCACCGTGGCCTACGTCTACAGCGCCTGGGTGGTCGCCGCGGACCGCCACGACGTGCACATGTATTTCGACGTCAGCGTGGCGGTGCTGCTGTTCATCTCGATGGGAAAGTACTTCGAGGAAACGTCGAAGGGCGCGGCGTCGCAGGCGATCCGGGCGCTCCTGAATGCCGCGGCACGTACGGCGACCGTCATCCGCGAGGGGCAGGAGCTCGAGGTACCGGTCGAATCGGTCCGGGTGGGAGACATCTTCCGCGTGCGCCCGGGGCAGCGCATCCCGGTCGATGGCGTGGTCGTCGAAGGGACGGCCACCGTGGATGAATCGATGCTGACCGGGGAATCGATCCCGGTCGAACGAAGCGCGGGCGACCGCGTGTATGCGGGGACGCTCGCGCAGGGCGGCTCCATCACCGTCGAGGCAACCGCTGTCGGCGCGGACTCGATGCTGCAGCAGCTCGCCCGCCTGGTGGAGGAAGCGCAGGGGTCGAAGGCGCCCATCCAGAAGTTGGTCGACCAGGTGGCGGCGATCTTCGTCCCGGTGGTGATCGTCATCGCGGCCGCGGCGTTCCTTGCCTGGGGGCTTGCCGCCGGCGACTGGGGCAAGGGCATGATCGCCGCGGTGGCGGTCCTGGTGGTGGCCTGCCCGTGTGCCCTGGGCCTGGCCACGCCGGCCGCCATCATGGTCGGCACGGGGCTGGGCGCAGCGCGCGGGGTCCTGGTGCGCAACGCCGAAGTGCTGCAGCGCACCCGCGCGCTGAACGTGGTCGTCCTCGACAAGACCGGCACGATTACCGAGGGCAGGCCGCAGGTGGCGGAGGTGGTGACCTTCGGGGAATGGGGTCGACGCGAGCTCCTGCGGCTTGCAGCGGCGGCGGAGTCGCCGAGCGAACACCCGCTCAGCCGGGCGGTCGTCGATGCAGCGGTGGATGAGGGGCTTGCCATCAGCAACGCGTCGGAGTTTGAGTCGTTTACCGCCCGCGGCATCCAGGCGATGGTTGATGGGCGCCTGGTGCAGGCGGGCAACCGGGCGCTGTTCGAGGAGTTCGGCTTCGACCTGTCGCCCATCGCGCCGGAGATCGAAGCCCTGGAGGCGCGCGGTCAGACCGTCGTGGTGGTCGCGGTCGACGGGGAAGTCGCGGGGCTGCTCGGGCTGTTCGATGCGGTGAAGCCGAACGCACGGCGTGCGGTGGAGGCGCTCCACCGGCTCGGTCTGCGGGTGGTCATGCTCACCGGCGACAACGAACGTGCCGCGGCTGCGGTGGCCGAGCAGGTCGGGGTCGATGAATTCCGGGCCGGGGTTCGCCCCGAGGACAAGCTGGCTTTCGTACGGGAGCTGCAGGCACAGGGGCTTTCGGTGGCGATGGCCGGGGACGGCATCAACGATGCCCCGGCGCTAGCCCAGGCCGACGTGGGCATCGCGATGAGCACCGGGACCGATGTGGCCATCGAGGCGGGCGACATCATCCTGCTGCATGGCGATGTCGCGAAGATCGCCGAGGCCATCGCGCTCTCGCGGGCCACGCTTCGCACCATCCGCCAGAACCTGTTGTGGGCGTTCGGCTACAACGTGGTCGCCATCCCCATCGCGGCGGCCGGCCTGCTCAACCCGCTGTTCGCCGGCGCGGCGATGGCGCTCAGCTCGGTGAGCGTGATGGCCAATTCGCTTCGGCTGCGGACAAAAGCGCGCGACCTCGCCCGCGCCGCCGGCAACGAGTACACGGCACCCGTCCAGGGCGTGTTCGCGGCGAACCGCGGCCCGCTGATTGCGATGGGCCTGGCCTTTGTGCTGCTGGTGGTGCCCATGGTGGTGTTCACCGGCATCGACCGGGGCTGGTTCGGCAACGACGGCGGCAACCACGCCGGGCACCAGGCCGGGTGACGGCCCCGGGCTGCTAACACGTCCGGGTGCGGCGGGCTGCTAGACTCAGAGCATGATCAAACGCGCGAATACCCGGCCGGTGCGGGCCGGCTCAGTCATCATTGGCGGCGGCCATCCCATCGTGGTGCAATCGATGTGCGCCACGCGCACCACCGACGTGGAGGCGACCGCCGCCCAGGCGAAGATGCTCCACGAGGCGGGCGCCGGGCTGGTCCGCATCGCGGTGGATAGCAGGAAAGACGTCGCTGCCCTGGCGGAGATCCGAGCACGGGTACCGGAGGCGAACCTCGTTGTTGACCTCCAGGAGAACTATCGGCTGATCGCCGAGGTCGCGCCGTACGTGAACAAGGTTCGCTACAACCCGGGGCACCTGCACCACCACGAGAAGCAGAAGAGCACGCGGGACAAGGTCGCGTTCATTGCCGAAACGGCAGCGAAGCACGACCTCGCCCTCCGGGTCGGCGTGAACTGCGGCTCGGTCGACCCGGAGATGGAGGCGAAGTTCGAAGGGGCAGACGAACCGGGTCTCGAAGGCGTGACTGCGATGGTCGAGAGTGCACTCCAGCACTGCGCCATCCTCGACGACCTCGGCTTCGACCGGTACGTCGTGTCCCTGAAGGACTCGGACCCGCGCAAGGTGATTGCCGCGAACACCCGCTTCGCCGAACTTCGGCCGGACGTCCCGCTGCACCTCGGCGTCACCGAAGCCGGGATGCTGCCGGATGGCGCCATCAAGACCCGCATCGCCTTCGAGCAGCTGCTTTCGCGCGGCATCGGTGACACCATTCGCGTCTCCCTGACGCTTCCGTTCAGCGAGAAGTGGCGGGAGGTGGACGTTGGCCGGCAGATCATCGCGGACGTCGAGGCCGGCAGGTTCCGCTCGGTGCCGAAGTTCCTCGAAGGCGGTCTGAACATCATCAGCTGCCCGAGCTGCAGCCGGGTCGAGAACGAGGCGTTCGTGGACCTCGCGTTCAAGGTCAAGGAGATGACCGCCTACGCGAAGGAATACGACATCACCATTGCGGTGATGGGCTGTCGCGTGAACGGTCCCGGCGAGACCGACGACGCCGACCTCGGCCTCTGGTGCGCACCGACGTTCGTCAACCTCAAGCGGGGCGAAGGGGAGCTGGGCGCCTTCCCGTACGACACGGTCCTGGACCGCCTGAAGGAAGAGCTCGACCGGCTGATCGAAGAGAAGAAGGCGGCCCGGTCGGCGTCCTGACGGCAGGCGCCGTTGCCGAACCCGGGACGGCCGGGTAGGCTCCGCCCACCATGAGCGCGGCCACCGTCGGCGAGATCTGGCAGTTCCCGGTGAAGGGCATGGCCGGCTCGGCCATCGAGCGCGCGGAGATCGGCCTCCAGGGCATTGCCGGGGACCGACTCTACGCGTTTACCCGGGCGGACCGGGTCACGCCCTTTCCGTGGTTTACGGCGCGTGAGTTTGCGGGCCTCCCCGGGTATGCCCCGTCGTGGGAGCCGGATGCGGAGGGGAAGCGCCAGCTCGTTATCCGGAGCCCCCGGGGCGAACAGTTCCGGATTGATGAACCCCGCCTCTCCGCCGAGCTGGAGCGGCTGTCCGGTATCCCGGTGCGACTGCACGCCGACTACCGGGGAAACCACGACGTCGCGCAGGTGTCGATCATTAGCCGAGCGACCATTGATGCCATCTGCTCGGCCGCGGGGGTCAGGCCCGATGTGCGGCGATTTCGGATGAACCTGGTGCTCGAAGGGCCGGGCGCCTTCGAAGAGGACCGGTGGGTCGGGCAGTTCGTGGCTGTCGGTACGGCGCGCCTGGCCGTGGTGGCGCGCGACGAGCGCTGCGTGGTCACCACGCTCGACCCCGCGGGCTCGGGCGAGCGGGCGCCCGGGGTGCTGACGTCGGCCGGGGCGCTGAACGGCGCCTGCGCGGGCGTCTATGCGGTGGTGGTGCAACCGGGTGAGGTGACGGTCGGTGAACGGGTGGTCGCTCTCGGTGAAGCGCTGGTCTGAACTCGCAATGGAAGCAGAACGGCCGGGCGCACGCCCGGCCGGTTGAAGGCGGTTGGTGGAGACGCGGGAGAGTTGAACTCCCGGTCCAGAGAAGGTCGGCTCCGGATTCTCCTACAGGCTTTCCCACCGATGGGGTTCTCGCCGCCGGACTGCAGTGGTGGTCCCCACGTCCGCCGGCCAGCCGATGGGTCTTTCGCGGGCGATATCGGCGTCAGCCCGCGGCATCCTGGCTTTGGTGACGCCCTACCCCGGCGCTACCAGGCCGGGCCCCGGGGAGGACGGCTCCGCACTAAGCGGCGAGAGCGAGTTGGCGAGTGTTGCCGTTTATTTTTGGCCGCCTGATTTACGAGGGTGACGACCAACCTCGGCCTGCTATCCGGCTACCTGGCTTCCTGTCGAATCCTTTCGTCCCCGTGATGCGAAAAGAATAGCACAGCTGTTCGCCCCCGGGAAGGGTCAGGCGCGGCGGCGCACGGCCTCGGCCAGGGCGCGCTCCTGGTCGCGGCGCTTGAGCATCTCACGCTTGTCATAACGCTTCAGACCGCGGCCGACACCGAGCTCAACCTTCGCCCTGCCCCGCTTGAAATACATGGAGAGCGGGATCAGGGTCAGGCCTTTTTCTTCGACCATTTGCGCGATTCGGCGGATCTCCTTCTTGTGGAGGAGCAGCTTGCGGTCGCGCGTGGGGTCATGGCTGGCGTAGCCGGCGTTGGCGTACGGAGCGATGTGGGCGCCGACCAGCAAGATTTCGCCGTCCTTGATGCGGGCGTACGACCCCTGGAGCTGGACTTTGTGGTCGCGCACGGACTTGATTTCCGAGCCGGTCAGGACGATGCCGGCCTCGAAGCGCGCAAGGATTTCGTAGTCGTGCCGGGCGCGCCGGTTTTGGGCAATGGTGGCTTCGGTCATGCTGGAACGGCTCCCGGGACGCTCGGGGGGGCAGACACGACGCCCCGTGACAGGTCAGTGTATCGCCGGCTCAGTTCCCGCGCAGGAAGTCGATGGCGGCGAAGACCTGGAGGTCGCCGTTTGCGACATAATCATCGTAGGTCATCGGGACCTCGATATCGGGCTTGACGCCCAGCCCTTCGATCTGGTCGCCGTTGGGGGTAAGCCAGCGACCGACCGAGATATACAGTGCGCCGCAGCCCTTGGGATCGCCGCAGTTCTTGAGCTCCTGCAGCTGATTAACCGTGCCCTTGCCGAAGCTGCGGGTGCCGATGACCGTGGCCCGGCCGTTGTCGCGGAGGGCAGCCGCCAGGACCTCGGCACCCGAGGCGCTACCGGAGTCAATAAGGACGACCAACGGGATGCTCGTGGCGATGCCCCCGCGCCTGGCGGTCCAGCTCTGACTCTGCCCATCGGCGTCCTGTTCGGTGAGGATGGTGCCGCTGTTGAGGAACTCGTCGGCCACATCCACGGTCGCCTGGAGGAGCCCGCCCGGGTTGCTGCGCAGGTCGATGATGAGCCCCTTGTAGCCCTTCGACTCGACATCCTTCAGTTTGGTGCGCAGCTCCTGAAGGGTCTTATCGTGGAACTGGGTGATGGCGACGTAGCCGATGTCCGTGACTTCGTTGCCGTTGCGGTCGACCAGTTTGGTGCCGCTCTCGCCGGGGATGGTCTCGAGGTTCGGCTCGAGGAACACGCTTTCGAGCGGGATATTGCCGCGGGTGATCGTGATTGTCTCGATGGTCCCGTCGGTGTGTTTAACTTTGAGCGTGACCTGCGTGCCGGATGGCCCGCGGATTTCCTGGACCGCCTGCGTCTGGGTCCAGCCTTCCGTGGAGACGCCGTTGACCTCGAGGATGACGTCGCCGGGGCGGATGCCGGCCTTCTCGGCGGGTGAGTCACGGAACGGAGCGACGATGGTGATGACACCGTTCTGGTCGGAAACGGTCGCGCCGATGCCGTCGTAGCTGGACGAGAGGTCGAGCGCTCCGGCGGCGAGCTCCTCGGGAGTCAGATATTCCGTATGGGTGTCGTTCAGGGAGCGGATGATGCCATCGATGGCTGCCTGCCTGAGCGTCTCTTCATCGAGGGCAGCTTTATCGACATAACGTGACTTCAGAAGGTTGACGATCTCGTCGATGATGGCCGCGCCGATGGTATCGCCCTCGCCGGCGGCAGGGGTGTTGGACGTCGCCGCGGCCGGGGGCGCGTCATCGGCGGTCAGGTCTTTCACCGCCCAGCCAAGGCCAAAGGCGAGGGTGAGCATGGAGAGGAGGAGAAAGACGGCGACAGCTGCGCGAGCTACCTGTTCGCCGGCGCCCGGCCGGGTTTGTTCGCGGGGGAGGTCCATAGTGGTCCTTTGCGCCAGTGGCGCGGAGATGGTTCGAGTGTACACATCGGTTTCGCGCCGCTTCAATTTGGGCCGATTACCGGGCGTTTACGGCCGCCCGCCCCCGGAGGTCGCGATGACCCACCCGATGGTGCCCCGCCCGAGGTCCTGCCAGCGGGCAGCGGCTGTCGAATCGATGGCGAGGACGCGGTCCAGCGCAGGCGGCCCGTAGGAGGCGTGGAGTCCATCAGTCGCGACCCGCCCGCCAATCGTGAACCAGCGGCCATCCGTCGACCATGGGCTGTGGGAACGGCCAAACTGGTCGAAAAACGACACAGCGGTACGGGTATCGGCTGAGAGGACAATGGGTTCGAGCGCACAGCCCGGCGCGCCATCGGCGTCGAAGAACCGGACCTGGAAGCGGCCGTCACCGCTGAAGGTGGGGGAGAGCACGGCGAGCCGCTCGCCGGTCGGCGACCACCAGCCGGCCAGGTGATGCCCCCGGAACAGGACCCTGTACTCCTCGAAGCCGGGCTGCCAGGTCCCAACCTCCGCGAAGACCGTCGATTCGCCCGGCGTCGCCACCGCCACGGAGACCCCCGTCGGGGAGCGACCGGGGAGAAACGCCACGGGGGCCTCGAATCGCGGGCCGCTAACGCGATGGCCTGAGGGGAGGTGCAGGGCACGCAGGCTCACCCCGTTGTCCTCCGCTTCGGCCCAGGCGAGCCACTGACCATCGGCGGTGAACGCGGGGTCCCGAAAGCCGCGAGCGTTCGCCGAGAGCTGGCGGAGTTCGCCCCCGGGGAGCGCACAGAGCGAGAGCGTCTCCCCGTGGTGGATGGCGAGCAGGTCCGACACTGGCGACCAGTCCATAAACAGGGGGGCTCCGCCAAGCAGCACCGAAGACGCTGACTTGCCGACCTCCCACGCGCGGAGGCCGAGGGTCCGCCCGGCCGGCTGGACGATCGCCAGGAAGCGACCGCTCCGCGACCAAAAGACATAATGTGGCAGGCGGTCGGCGATAAGCGCAGCCGGGCTCAGGGATGTGCCAGGCACCGCCAGCTCGCCGGCGCCGGCAAGATCGACGAGATGGACCGACGTGCGCGGGGGGTCGCCGCGGTGGAAGGCGGTCACCGCCGCCTGCGCGGTGCCGGGTCGCATGGCGGGCCACCAGCCGCGCACCTGCCGCACCGGGCCGGCGCCATCGGCACCCGCGGCGACCACCGTATCGGGATAGCGAACGGAGAGGAGGCGCATGGGGGCAGGGTAGCGCGGGGAGGGCGATGGCGCCCGTTTGCAAGAACTTCGCACTATACATGTTATGTTCTTGCGGCTGGCTTTCCGGCACCCTCGGGGCACGCTGCGGCTGGTGCGCCGCCGGCGCCAGCCGGGGCGCTCCGTCCTGGCCCTTCGACGCTATCGCGGCGTGTGCAAAGCGCACGCCGATGCAACTCCCGAGACCGAAAGGGAAGTGCCACGCCCTGGAGCAAGGAGACGACCGCTTCGGTGCCGGTAAAAACCCCGATAGGGAGAACCCGGGGACGGTGCAGGGAAAACCCTTATGTCTCGCGTTGTCACCGAACCACCACGACCGTGTCACCGCATCCGCGTTGTTCTGTCACCGGGCAGCCCTGAACAATCGGCACACCTGTTCGACAACCACAACACGCAGGGTTACCGGCAGGGTGCTTGTTCGGGGGAGCAAGAAAATGCAATGGCCGTCCACCAACCACGACGACGTCAACGAACAACCAGGCGCTGAGGTGCCGAATCGCCTCTCGCTCGAGGAACAGCAGCGGCTGGTGATGCAGTATGCGCCCCTCGTGCGGCGGGTGGCGCGGACCCTGCCGCTCGAAATCCCGGGGCTGCTCGAGTTCGAGGACGCGGTCGGCTATGGCACCTGCGGCCTGGTGGAGGCGGTGCGCCGCTACGACCCCTCGAAGGGTACGAACTTCCACGCCTACGCTGTCCAGCGCATCCGCGGCGCCATGATCGACGCCTTCCGGCGGATGGATCGCCTGAGCCGGACCATGCGCCAGAAGGCCCGGGACGTGCAGCGTGCACAGTCGGAGCTCGAAACCCTCCTGGGCCGCACCCCCTCGGAGTCGGAAACCGCGGAGCACATGGGTATCAGCATCGAGCAGTACCGGGACGCAGCGTCTCAGTCGCGCTGGGTGACGGTCTCCCTCGACCGCATGCTCGAGCGCGACGATGACGGCGATTCCTTCCCGGCCGCCGAGATGCCCACCGCAGAGGAGGACCTGGATTTCACCCGCGGGTTCGAGGAGAAAGAGCTGTACGAGGAGCTTGCCCGCTCGGTGGCTGCCCTCCCGGAGCGCGAACGGCTGGTCGTCAGCCTATATTATGTCGACCGCCTCACGATGAAGGACATCGCCGCGGTGCTGCAGGTTTCGGAGACGCGGGTGAGCCAGCTCCATGCCCAGGCCGTGAAGCGCCTGCGCCGATCCCTGCTGCGCGACGTCGCCTGAACCCGCAGACCCTGCCCTTGGCTCGAAATTTTCCCACGACCGCCGGCTCTCTCGCCGGCGGTCGTGCGTTGTGGGAGGCATGGGGTTCGGGCCGGGAAACGGACAGGTGAACAGCCCGCACAACCCGGGGCGAAAGAGTGACCGCGACCCCTATTAGCCACGCAGAAGCTGCCGAACATACAGAGTGAACGGCCTGCGATCGCCCGGCGGCGGGCAGGCGATGAATCTACGACCGGACATGTTCCGCCCCGGGGTGACGGGCTCCGGGATGGGCCAAGGGGGTGATGAAATGCCGGACCGCTACTCCGATGGCTTTCGCAGCCAGGTAGCGTTCGTGACACACACGCGCGACTACCGCTCGGCAGACGTCCTGCCGGCACTCGCGCGGCACGGATTCACGACCACAGAACGCCCGCACGACCGCGAAACCGAACGGCTCATCGGGCAGTTCGACCCGGACCTCGTGGTGCTGGCAATCGACCCGCGCCAGGACGAGGACCTGGCGCTTGTCCGCAACGTGGCGCGCACGTGCAAGGCGCAGATCGTGGTCGTCGCGCCGGGGCCGCACCCACATGGGCTGGCGCTGGCGCTCGAGGCCGGTGCCGATGTCTGCCTGCGCGACACGGACGGCGTCGAAATGTTCAGCGCGCAGGTCGGCGCCCTGCAGCGGCGGAAGATGGCCGCGCTCGCTGAGCCCGAGCAGGACGAGGGCCCCAGCACGATCACCGTCCGCGACCTCGTGCTCGACTTCGACCGCTGCCAGGCGATCCGGCAGAACGAGACGATCCCGCTCACCCCCACGGAGTTCAAGATCCTGGCCTACCTTGCCAGGAACGCCGGCAAGGTGGTCAGCCCGGTCGAGATCCTCCGCGCCGTGCAGGACTACACCTACTCTGAGCGCGAAGCGCAGGAAATCGTGAAGGTCTACATCCGCCGCATCCGCCGCAAGGTGGAGCTCGACCCGGCCGAGCCGAGCTACATCGTCAACGTCCGCGGCTTTGGCTACATGCTCGAGCGGCGCAGCTCGCGGCGGGAGCCGGCCCGGGCATCCGAGGCCGCCTGAGTCCCAGGCTTGCCGATTAGCAAGGCAACGGCCCCGCAGGCATCTGCGGGGCCGTTTGGTGGGGGGCCGGTGTCGCCGGGCCAGGCCCGCCTCAGGCGACGGTCACGCCCTCGCAGCGGTAGACGTCCTGGATGGCATGGAGCAGGGCGATGCCTTCCTCCATGGGGCGCTGGAACGCCTTTCGGCCGCTGATGAGGCCCATGCCGCCCGCGCGCTTGTTGATGACCGCCGTCTTCACTGCCTCCACGAGGTCGCTTTCGCCGGCGCTCGCGCCGCCGGAGTTGATCAGGCCGACGCGGCCCATGTAGCCGTTCGCGACCTGGTAGCGGGTCAGGTCGATGGGATGGTCGGTGGTCAGTTTCGTGTACATCCGCTCATCGAACTTGCCATAGCTGCCGTTGCGGTTGAGGGCGCGGTAACCGCCGTTCTGCTCGGGGAGCTTCTGCTTGACGATATCCGCCTGGATGGTGACGCCTAGGTGGTTGGCCTGGCCGGTGAGGTCGGCGGAGGTTTCGTGGTTCACCCCATCGACCTTGAAGCCGGGGTTACGCAGGTAACACCAGAGGACGGTGGCCATGCCCAGCTCGTGGGCGTAGGCGAAGGCCTCGGCGACCTCGACAATCTGGCGCGAGCTCTCTTCGGAGCCGAAGTAGATGGTCGCGCCCACTGCGGCGGCACCGAGATTCCAGGCTTCCTTGATGGTCCCGAACATGATTTGGTCGTACTTGTTCGGGTAGGTCAGCAGTTCGTTGTGGTTGATCTTCACGATGAACGGGATGCGGTGGGCGTACTTGCGGGCGACCGCGCCGAGCACGCCGAAGGTTGAGGCGACCGCGTTGCAGCCGCCTTCGATGGCCAGCAGGACGATGTTTTCGGGGTCGAAGTAGGCGGGGTTCTTCGCGAACGACGCGCCGCCGGAGTGCTCGATGCCCTGGTCGACAGGGAGGATTGAAACGTAGCCGGTCCCGGCGAGGCGCCCGTGGTCGAGAATTGCCTGGAGGTTGCGAAGCACCTGCGGCGAGCGATCCGATTGGGCCCAGACGCGTGAGACGAAATCGGGCCCGGGGAGGTGGAGCGACTCGCGCGGGATCCCTTCGCAGCGATGTTCGAGGAGCGACTGGGCCTCGCTGCCGAGGATGTCGGCGATGTCGGTGAGGGTGAGTTCGCGGGTGGTTCGGTCGGCGAGCACCATGAGCGGTATCCTGTCGGAGGATGAAGCGGCATCTCTGCCGGGTGCATGATACTCCCCGGACGGCCCTCGGTCTCCTCGCGGTGCTGGCCATCATTCGCCGCAAGGATTTCTTTACCTTCGCTACGATGTATGCGCGGTACCGTAGTGGATACCACTGCACGAGGGAGGTGAGCGCATGCGGGTGCTGGTCGTCGAGGACGAAGAGGCCATCGCTGGCGCAATCGAACGTGGACTGGTGAAGCAGGGGTACCAGGTTGATGTGGCGCAGGATGGGGCGGAGGCCCTGGAGAAGGCCGCGGTGACCAACTACGACGTCATTTGCCTGGACCTCAACCTGCCGCGCATCGACGGGCTGGAGGTGTGCCGGCGGCTGCGCGAGGATCGGTTTACGGGCGGAATCATTATGTTGACCGCCCGCAGCTCCATCCGCGAGCGCATCGAGGGGCTCGACCAGGGTGCCGACGACTACCTGATTAAACCGTTCGCGTTCAGCGAGCTTGCCGCGCGCATCCGGGCAATCACGCGGCGCGAAGGCGCGCTCCGCGAGCCCATCATCGAGACGCGCGGGCTCGAGCTGGACCCGAACACCAACCGCTGCCGGCGCAATGGCAAGGAGATTCACCTGACGCCGAAGGAATTCGCGCTGGTCTACTACCTGGCGCGGAACGAAGGCCGGGCGGTGCCGCAGGAGGAGCTGCTCGAGAAAATCTGGGACGAGCACGCGAACCCGTTCACGCAGACCGTGAAGGTGCATATGAACAACCTCCGCCGCAAACTGAACGAAGGGTTTGAGGAACAGCTGATCGAGACGATCCGCGGAAAGGGCTACGTCCTCTAGGGTGCACGTCCCGCCGTTCTTCCGGAGCATCCGCTTCAGGCTGACCGTCTGGTATTCCAGCCTGCTGCTGCTGTTCGGCGTCGCGTTCGTTGTGGCGCTCAATGTGGCAGTACGGCTCGACCAGCCGCGGGTGTTCGAGATTTCGCCGGACAGCGATGTGACCTACATCCCGGTTCGGACGGGGCCGGGCCAGGCCATCATCGTGCCGGTCGAGACCCAGAGCTACACCCTCCGCGAGGTGGAGCACGGCATCTATTCTGAGAACCTGGACCGGCTTCAGTACTGGTCGCTGGTGGCGGTCGTCGGCCTCGCCCTGGCTTCCGGGGTCGG
>NZ_DAOUAO010000044.1:0-1504 GCF_034433535.1 Tepidiforma sp. | reverse complement strand
GGTGCGGCGGGGGAGGGCGGGTTCGCCGGCGAGGTGGCGGCGGATCACGGCGTTCCAGTTGCGCTCAATGAGGGTGGTGTGGATGAAGTGGTCGGCGCAGGACCACCAGCTCTCGGGGTCGTGCTCGCTGCGGGTGCGGGGCGCGTGGAGCTCGTCCGGAGGCATGGCGGCGAGGGTTTCGAGGAGGTCGGCGCGGCTGCGGGCAAGGCGGAGTTCGATGTCGATGCGGTTCATGGCGGGGGATGGTACGGGATGCGTCAGTTGTAGGCTGCCGGGCGGTCTCCGCCGGCTGCGGCGGAGCGGGCCGCTTCGACGGCGCGGGCGGCGGCTTCGACGTACTCGGCGGCGTGCGGTTCGTGGACCGGGGTGGCCATCACGTGGAGGCCGTCCGGGTCGGCGGTGCGCCCGGCGAGCCAGCCTTCGCGGGCCATGGCGGCAGCGACGCGGCCCATGGAGAGCCCTTCGATGGCCCAGGCGAAGGCGTAGAGGGGCGGTTCGCCGTGGAGGATGAAGCCGGGGATGCGCTGCAACCCGGCGATGATGGCGTCGCGGGCGCGCATGCTGGAGGCGGCGAGTTCGCGGTAGCCTTCCTGGCCGAGGTACTGGAAGGCGGCCCAGGCGGCGGCGATGGCGCTGCCCGGCCGGCTGCCCGTGAAAGTGAGGCTGGAATAGGTGCCGCTGGGCCAGTCGTCGAAGGTGAAGCGGGCGAACTCGCGGTGGTCGGCGGAGCGGAAGGTGACGGTGGAGGCGGGCTTGGCTGCGAACCCGGACTTGTGGAGATCGGCGGAGATTGAGGTTACGCCGGGGAGTTCGAGGCCGAAGGGCGGGACCGGGTAGCCGAGCTGGCGGACGAAGGGGCCGAGGATGCCGCCGACGCAGGCATCGACGTGGAGCCAGAGGCCGCGGCGCAGGGCGAGGTCGGAAAGGGCCTCGATGGGGTCGATGAGGCCGAGCGAATAGGCCGGCGCGGAGGCGTAGAGGCCGACGGTGGTGTCGTCGATGGCGGCCTCGATGGCAGCGGGGTCGGCGCGGTGGTCGGGCCCGGTGGGGACGCGGCGGACGCGGAGGCCGAGGAGGAAGGCTGCCTTATCGAGGGCGGGATGGGCCGAGCGCGGCGCGACGATGACCGGTTCGGGGAGGCCGGGGCGGGTAGCGCGTGCCCACTGCCGGAGGGCGAGCATGGCGAGGAAGATGCTTTCGGTGCCGCCGGAGGTGAAGATGCCGGGGGTTTCGGCGCTGCCGCCGAGGTGCTCGGCGACGGCGAGGAGGACTTCGCCCTCCATGCGGGCGAGGCTGGGGAAGGCACGGAGCCCGAGGCCGTTCTCGGCGAGGAAGAGGGTCGAGGCGCGTGCGAGGACCTCTTCGAGGTCATCGGTGGCGTACCAGATGTAGGCGCCGTGGCGGCCGCGCCGCCAGTCGAGGTCGCCCGCCCGCATGGCTTGCAGGTCGGCTTCGATGTCGGGCCATGGTCGGCGGGCTTGCGGGATGGGCATGGGAGGTGGGA
>NZ_DAOUAO010000043.1:0-2107 GCF_034433535.1 Tepidiforma sp. | reverse complement strand
GCCTCGGTTGTCATCGAACCCGGCTCCTTCACCCTCGTCGCCGGGCCCTCCGCCGGCGGCAAGTCCACCCTCCTCCGCGTCTTCAACGGCCTCGTGCCCCAGTTCCACGGTGGCCGCATCACCGGCACCGCCCGCTGCGCCGGCCTCGACCCCTTCCGCACACCCGCACGCACCCTCGCGGGCGCCGTCGGCATGGTCTTCCAGGAGCCCGAGAGCCAGGCCGTCGCCGAGACCGTCACCGATGACATCGTCTTCGGCATGGAGCAGCAGGGCATCGCCCCCGCCGAGATCGCCCGCCGCCTCGACTCGCTCCTCGCCGGCCTCGGCGTCGCCCACCTCCGCAGCCGCCCTCTCCACACCCTCTCCGGCGGCGAACGCCAGCGCGTCGCCATCGCCGCCGTCCTCGCCCTCCAGCCGCAAATGCTCGTCCTCGATGAGCCCACCTCCCAGCTCGATACCGGCGGCGCCGAGGCCGTCCTCGCCGCCATCGCCGACCTCCGCCGCCGCGGCGACCTCGCCATCGTCCTCGCCGAACACCGCCTCGAACGGCTCCTCCACCGCGTCGATGCCGTCATCGAAGTCGACGCCGGCGCCGTCCGCCAGCTCACCCCCGGCGAAGCCGCACGCGAGCTCCGGGCCGTCCCGCCCGCGGTCGAACTCGCCCGGCGCCTCGGCTGCGACCCCCTCCCGCTCGCCCTGCCCGAGATTCGCCGGGCCCTCGCCGGTCAGGCCCTTGCCGCCCGCCCCCGCCCGCTGCCCTCGCCCGGCGAACCGCTCCTGCGCCTCGAATCCCTCGCCGTCGACTACGGCGCCCACCGCGCCCTCGATGGCATCGACCTCGAGGTCCGCGAAGGCGAAATCGTCGCTCTCGTCGGGCCCAACGGCAGCGGCAAGACCACCCTCTTCCGCGCGGTGAGCGGCCTCACCCGCCCTGCCGCCGGCCGCAGCTGGCTCCCCGGCGACCCGCCCCCGGGCGACCCGCGTACCCGCACCGCCATCGCCGGCCTCGTCCCCCAGGACCCGGCCCTCGCCCTCTACCACGAAACCGTCGCCGCCGAGCTCGCCGAAACCCTGCGCCACCGCCGCCTGCCGGCAGGCCCCGCCGCCCTCCGCGCCGCCGCCGAGGCCTGGGGCATCGCCGAACTCCTCGAGCGCAACCCGCGCGACCTCTCGGTCGGCAAGCAGCAGCGCGTGGCCATCGCCGCCATGCTCGCCCACGGACCCCGCCTCTGGCTCATGGACGAACCCACCCGCGGCATGGACGGCGCCGCCAAAGCCTGGCTCGCCGCGCGCCTCCGCGAGCACGCCGCCGCCGGCGGGGCCGCCATCGTCGCCACCCACGACATCGAGTCCGCCGCACAGTACGCCACCCGCGTCGTCGCCCTCGAAGCCGGCCGCCTCCGCTTCGACCTCCCCGCCCGCGCCGCTTTCGCCGCCGATGGGCCGCTCCCTACCCAGGTCGCCGCCCTCGTCCCCGGCGCGGTCATCCTCGAGGAGGTCGTGGCCGCATGAGGCGCTTCCCGGTGGTGTTCGCCGGCGCCCTCACCGCGCTGGCACTTGCCGGCGTTGCCCGCGCCGATGGCGAAGCCGGCCTCGTCATCCAGGACGGCGAGACCGTCACCACCTACTGCGTCCCCTTCCAGGGCGACAGCATCTCCGGCGAGCAGCTCCTCGCCAGCGCCGGGCTCCCCATCGAAAAGTTCGGCGGCGGCAGCGGCGTCGTGGTCTGCGCCATCGGCGCCACCGGCTGCTTCGATCCCTCCTCCTTCGACTCCTGCTTCTGCCAGTGCAAGGGCAACGACTGCACCTACTGGGCCTTCTTCACCCGCCAGTACGGCAAGAACTGGGTCTACTCCTCCCTCGGGGTGGCCCTGGCCCGCGCCCGCGACGGCGAACTCCATGCCTGGAAGTGGGGCAAAGGCGGCCCCTCCAGCGCACCCGCCCCTTCCAACGACATCACCTTCGAGCAGGTCTGCGGTCACCCGCCCCGCGGCGGTGCCCCCGCACCCACCCCCACCTTCACCCCCTCCCTCCCGTCCCCGGCCTCCACGCTCCAGCCCACACCTGCCTCCACGCTCCCGCCTTCTCCCGCCATCACGCTCCAGCC
>NZ_DAOUAO010000042.1:0-22775 GCF_034433535.1 Tepidiforma sp. | reverse complement strand
AAGGAGAGCTGGAAGCCCGAGACGCCGGGGAGCGAGCCGGTGGGAGCGCGGATTTCGGCCGGGTAATCCGGGAGCGTGGCGAGGTCGTTGCCGAAGACAGCGGCCGTGCGGGTGAACTGCGTGCCGGTAAGCTGCATGCCGTCGCCGGAGTCCCCGGCGAAGCGGATGGTGACCCGTTCGAGTTCTTCAACGATGTGTTCCGGCTTGAGCTGAGCTTCAGTAGTCATGACGGTCTGCTCTTATCCACCCTCTTGTCGCTCCATCACCTGGTGAGGGCGCGGAGGCAGGTTCAGGACGTCTTCGGGGTAGGCTTCCGCGAGGTCGCGGAGGAGGTCGCCCAGCCGCAGGATGCCAACTACGCGGCTGCCCTCCACCACGGGCAGGTTCCGGTAGTGATGCTGCTGCATCAGGGCGATTGCTTCGGCCACCGTCCCTGTGGAGGCAATCACCCGCGGCTGCTTCGTGAGCACCGAAGCCTCGAGCGGCTGGTCCCAATCGAACCCATCCTCCATGCATTTCGCCACAACGTCCCGTTCCGTGAAGATGCCGCGGAGTTCGTCGCCCTCGATGGCGAGGACGCAGGAATCCCCGCGCGCGTTCATCAGGTTTACGGCGTCGCGGACTGACGTGAATGGCGAAACGCTCGCTGGCTCGCTGAGGGTCAGCTCCGAGAGGCGTTGGTTGACGAACCGGCTGAGCCGGGTGCGATCCATCTGCGCTGTCGTTCGCCTGCGTGGGATGGGCGCGGACCTCGCGGACGTGCGGCTGCACGGCGCGCTTCCTCCGATAGTGTACGCCTATCGCTGGCGTCGTGCAGGGCCATCCGCCCTCTCCCGGCCAGCCATCGGCGATATGCCCTACGACTCTTCCTGATTTCGCCCGCCCGTCACCCGCCTGTCTCTGCACCGCCTCCGTTTCGACGTCGATATCCGAAATACGGTCCGCAACCGGCGGAGCATGGGGAACCATGGGCTCGAAGGCGCAGATTCAGACGGTCAAGGCGGAGTTTCTCGACCCCTCGCTGTACGAAGACTCGAGCCTCTCCGGGGTGCCGCGTCTCTCGCGCGGGACGCTGGTCGGCGCGCTCAGCCGCGCGTTCGACCTTGCGGAGGGGCGCAAACCGGGCCACGCCCAGCGGGTGGCCTACATCGGGGTCTACCTTGCGAGCGACCTTTGGCTCGAGCCCCAGCGCATCGAAGAAGTCTTCTTTGGCTGCCTCCTGCACGATGTCGGCATGGCGGCGATGGAGCCGGTAGCGCCGCCGGGGGGCCGGGGGCTGCGCTTCTGGGGCGGGGCGCGGCGTTCGCCCGAGCACCCTCCCCGCGCGGCAGCCGGCAGCTGGGCCGAGGTGATCGAGTCGATCGCCCGGCATTGCGAATCGGGCGCCTCCATCGCCCGGCGGATGGGCTTCCCCGAGACAGTCGCCCGGGCGGTGCTGCACCACCACGATTGCTGGGACGGCTCCGGCCGGCCGGGGGCCCTGCCGGGCAGCCAGACCCCGCTGGTGAGCCGGATCGTCTCGCTCGCGGACCGCTTCGAATCGCTACTCGATACCGAGGCATCCCCGCTGGTGGTCCGCAAGAGCGGCCCGCGACTGGTCGAGGAGATGGCCGGCCGGGAAGTCGACCCGGACCTGGCAGCCCGGATGGCGGACATCGCCGGCCGCGACGACTTCTGGCTCGGGCTGTACGACAACGACCTCGGCGCCGGCCTGATGGCGCTCAACTACGGCGGCATTCTGGCCCGCGAGGAGCTCTTCGACTTCCTCGGCGTGCTGGCCGACGTCATCGACGTGCGCAACGCCCGCGAGGAAGGTTCCGGCCGCCGCATCGCGGAGCTCGCGCGGCGGGTGGCGCTTACCTGCGACATGACCGAGCGGCGGGCGGACCTCGTGAAGGTGGCGGCCCTGCTCCAGGACATCGGTACCCTCGGTGTGCCCGCCCGCTACCTGCGCAAGCCCGACATCCTGAGCGTCGACGAGATGGCTGCCGTCCAGATGCACCCGGTCTACGCCCGCGACATCCTGGGCGAGGTGCCGGGGCTCGGCGCCGCCGCGTGGTGGGTGGGCTGTCACCACGAACGGGTCGACGGTAAGGGCTACCCGGGCATGCTCGAAGGCAGCGAAGTGCCGATGGAAGCGCAGATCATCGGTATCTGCGAAGCCTACGACGCGCTCACGAGCGACCGTCCCTACCGCCGGGCGCTGCCGCGCGAGGAGGCGTTCGACGTACTGCGCGGACTCTCCGGCAGCCGCTGGGACCCCTACGTCCTCTCACGCTTCGAAAGCGTGGCGGGACCGTTCGAGGCCTGAGACGGGCGCCAACCCGTCCGCACGGGCACTTCCCGCAGCGGGGGCCGGGTCGCCGGCCCCCATCCCTTTCTGCTCCCCTCGCCGCGCCTTCTGCGTTGACAGGGCTGCGCTACAATCGCGGCCACCCGCCAGGGAGGTCGCTCATGAACACGCGCGTGGTATCTGTTTCCCGCCAGGTCGGGACCGCCGGGGAAGAGGTTGCCCAGGCGGTCGCCCGGCGGCTGGGCTTTCGCTATGTCGACTACCAGGTGATCCAGCAGGCCGCGGCGGAGGCCGGCGTCTCGCCGGAAACGGTCTCCGAAGCGGAGCACACCCCTTCGCTGCTGACCCGCATCCTGGAGGCACTTGCCCGCAACCCCTCGATGCCGGCCGCGGCCTGGGCCGACCCGGTGCCGCTCGCCACGAGTCCGCTCTTCACCTCTAGCGACTACCGCCGGTTCATCGAGGATGTCATCCGCGACCTTGCTGACCAGGGCGGCTGCGTCATCGTCGGCCACGCCGCGCAGGTAATCCTGCGTGACCGCGCCGATGTCGTGCGCGTGCTCGTGACGGGCTCGCCCAAATGCCGCGCGCGGCGGATCATGACGGGCATGGGCGTCGACGAGAAGGAGGCGCTCAAGATTATCGAAAGGACCGACGCGGAGCGGGTCGAGTATTTCCGCCGCGTCTACGACATCGGATGGCTGACACCCTCCACCTACGACCTCTGCCTGAGTACCGACCGGCTCGGGCCGGAAGCCGCCGCGGAGGTGGTAGTCCGGCTCGCCGAATTGCGCTAGCGGCCCTCGCGCTGCTGCTCGCGGGAGGCCTGCTCCTCGCCGCCTGCGGGGATGACGACAATAGCGGCAGCCCGACCGCGCCGGCCTCGACTGCGGCCGACCTCCTCCCCGACCTCTCCGACCTCGGCTTCCGGCGCGAGGGCATGCTCAGGCCGCCCGCGCTCGACCCGCAGCTCGATGCCGCGGTGGCGATCTACGCCGGGAGCGGCGCGGTCGGCAACGTGCGGGTCGAGGTCAGCCTGCACCCCACCGCCGAGGCCGCCTCAGCGCAATTCGGCCCCATCGCGGAGGCGCTCAAAAACCCCCCGCCTGACCTCTTCGGGCCCGGGACCGTGCAAACCGAGGGGCAGCCGGTCTACCAGGCCGAGGGCGCCCGCAGCTACGTGACGGCCCGCCCGGACCGCGATGGCAACCTCGTCTACACCGATGCATACCGGATGGGGCGGGCTGTCATCATCGTGTACACGCTCGGCAGCGATGCGGACGCCGTCCGCTCGGTGCGTGAGGGGGTCGCCCGCCGACTGGACGGGCGCGCGCCGCGCTAACTCCCCGGCGGCGCCGGCTGGTAGGATGCGCGCCATGGCCGCATCCCCGGAAGAACGCACCCGCCGCCTGCCCTTCGCCTTCGCCAGCCTCGACCCGGCCATCCGCCGGGAGGTGGTCTACCTCGAGGCTTCGGACACCGCCCAAAGCTTCGGCATCCTCTACCGCCCGCCAGGCCGCGAGCCGCGCACGGTCGTCTACCTGATGCACCCGCGGGGCGACTTCACCCGCCATTATGTCGTTCCGGGACTCATGGCCCGCGGGTACGCCGTCTTCGGGCAGGCGAGCCGCTACCTCAACAACGACACCGACATGGTGCACGAGCGGCTGCTGCTCGATATCGCGGCCGGGATGCGCTGGCTCCGCGAGCGCGGCTTCGAACGCGTGGTCCTGCTGGGAAACTCGGGCGGGGGCTCGCTCCTGGCGTTTTACCAGTCGCAGGCCGAGCGGCCTCCCGCGGAACGGCTGACCGCCAGCCCCGGCGGCGAACCGATCGACCTCGCCGGCGAATCGATGCCGCCGGCCGACCTCTACATCGCGGTTGCCGCGCACCCGGGCGAAGGCCGTTTCATGCTCAACGTGATCGACCCCAGCGTGGTCGATGAGCACGACCCCACCAGCTGCGACCCCCGCTGGGACATGTACAACCCGGAGAACGGCTACCGCCCCTTCCCGGAGGCGAGCAGCTACGACCGCGCGTGGCTGGCGGAGTACCGGCTGCGCCAGCGCCAGCGGTCGGAGCGGCTGGACGCCATCGCCCGGGAGTACCTCGCCGAGCACCGCTACTTCCGTGCTCAGCTGCGCTCCGGGGATTTCGCGGGGCGTTCGCCCGGGGAACAGGGGCTCATTCGCCGCCGGGCGCGACTGGGCCGCTACCTGGTCATCTACCGGACGCTGGCGAACCCGGCCTACCTCGACCCCACCATCGACCCGAGCCGCAGGCCGCTCGGCAGCATTTTCTCCCCCGGCGACCCAATCATCGGCAACTACGGACCCGGCGGGCTTGCGCGGGTGATGACGCCGCGGGGCTGGCTGAGCACCTGGAGCGGCACCAGCTCGCAGGCCGAGCTGCCGGATACCATCCGCCGCGTCACGGTACCGACGCTCATCGTCTACCCCGACGGCGACAGCGACATCTTCCCGTCCGAGCAGCGGGAGATTTTCGAGAATAGCGGCGCCGCCGACCGACAGTACGTCACACTCGAATGGGCCGACCACTACCTCAACCCCGTGGGCCCGGAGGGTCGCGCCCTGAAGGATCCGCGGGAGCGCCTCATCGACGTCATCGTGCCCTGGATGGAGGAACGGCTGGGCGAGCCCTAGCCGCCGGGCTCAAGCAGGCCCATCTCGTCCATCGCAATGAGCGTGAGGCGGTCGAGTGCGCCATCGCGCTCGCGGAGAAACCGTGCTACCATGGCCCGTTTTGCACGCGGCAGGTTTTGCCCGAGCTTGAACTTGCCCGTCATTTCATCCAACGGCAAGGCATAAACGGCGGTGGAGGCGAGGGACTTTGCGTACCGTTCAGTATCCGCGATCGGCGCGTACCCGCCTTCCGGCTGGAGTTTCTGCATCAGTGCCTGCAGGGCGGCAGCCTTGGCCGCCGGGTCCTCAATCGGCTGCACCCGGCCATGAATGACCACCGAGCGGTACCAGTTCGTGGCCGGGCAGGCGAGGTGCCGATCGAAGAGGTACGAGGGGAGCAACGCCAGCGGCTCGGCGACCATGAAGCTGACCTCGGCGCCCCGCACGAGCGCGTGCGCCTTCTCCCCCTCCCGGGCGCCGTGAAACACCAGGTGCTCGCCCCAGCGCGCGAAGTTGAGGCTGACAATTCCCGGCGACCCGTCGTGTCGCAGATACGCGAGGCAGCCGTGCGTCTGACGGTCGAGCCATCCAAGCAGGCGGTCCCGGTCGGTCACTTCGGCGTCACGGCGTCGCAGGTTGCCCATCGTGGTCCTCCTTGCACCCGGGAATGGCAGGCACATCGCGGCGAAGTGCCCAGCCGGCGATGCCCGTCTCGATGGATTCCTCGAACCCGAAGAGCACACCGGCAGCAACGGCCACCGGCCACTGCATCGCCCAGCCCAACCCGATACCAAAGAGCGCCAGCCCCTGCGTCACCCGGCGAATGCCGTGCATCAGCGACCACATGGTCCGCGCGTCAGGATTGGGGGTCCACAGGCTATGCCATGCGAGGCGGATGCCGACTCCGATCAGCCAAAGACCGAGGAGGGCCATCGCCCAGGCTGCGGGTAAGCGCCATGCCGATTCCCACATCGCTTCCATGGTTCCATACTGTTGCCAACGGCAGCCCAGATGACAGGGCCACTTTCCGACGAGAAGCAGGGACCATGGACATCGTCATCGACCTTCCGGAGGACCCGGGGCTGCCCGCCTACCGCCGCCTGGCCGCCGGCCTCAGGCAGGCGATCACCGATGGACGCATTCGACCCGGCGAGCGGCTTCCTCCCACTCGAGTGCTCGCCCGGACGCTCGGGATGGCTCGCAACACCGTCCTGGACGCCTACGACCAGCTGACCTCGGAAGGCTACCTGGTTGCCCGGCACGGTTCTGGCACGTTCGTCGCTCCAGAAATCCCCGACCGGGCGTTCGAGGCCGGCCCGGCGAAAGCGGTGCAGGCGCGGGCCGCCGTCCCGGCGCGCCTCGACCTCTCCTCAGCCGGCCGACGCCTGCGCGATGCCGGGCTTACGGGCATGTCAGCCGCAATCCGGGACGCCCCCCTGCGCTGGGACTTCCGCTACGGGACCCCCTCCTTCGCCGAATTCCCGCTCGCCGATTGGCGGTCGCTCACTCGCCGTGTGCTGGACTACCCCGCCCCCGAACTCCTTGGCTATGGCCACCCCGGGGGGTTCCCAGCGCTGCGGGAGGCACTCGCGCGCTACCTGCAGCGGAGCCGGGGCGTCCGCTGCACGCCCGACTCGCTGCTCGTCGTCAGCGGCTCACAGCAGGCGCTCGACCTCACAGCCCGGCTGCTGCTGGACCCGGGCGACGTCGTCGCCATCGAAGAGCCGGGCTACCCGGGCGCGCGGGCGGCGTTCGCGGGGGTAGGAGCGGAGCTGGCGCCCGTGCCCGTGGACGACGAAGGCATGCGGGTCGACCTGATCCCGGCCCCTGCGAAGCTGATCTATGTGACGCCCTCGCACCAGTTCCCCACAGGCGCGGTGATGTCGGCCCCGCGCCGGCTGGCCCTGCTCGAACGCGCCCGCCAGCTGAACGCGCTCATCATCGAGGACGACTACGACAGCGAGTTTCGCTACGAAAGCCGCCCCCTGGCAGCATTGCAGGGCCTCGATAGCGCGGGACGGGTGATCTACACCGGCACGATGTCGAAGGTGCTGCTGCCTGCGCTTCGCCTGGGTTACGTGGTGCCCCCGCCGCAGCTCGCGGACGCGTTCACCGCGGCCAAGTGGGTAACCGACCGCCATGCTTCGCTCCTGACGCAGGCCGTACTCGCCCTCTTCCTCAGCGAGGGCCACTTTGCGCGTCACCTCCGCCGGATGCGCAAGGTCTATGCGCGCCGGCGCGCAGTCCTCATTGCTGCCCTGCGCGAGCATTTCAGCCGCACGGCGTCCATCGGCGGCACAGAAAGCGGCATCCACTTGATGGTGACGCTCCATGGGATGCGCAACGGCGAGGCACTGGCAAACGCAGCGCGCGAAGCCGGAGTGGGCATTTACCCGGCAACCGGGTACTACCTCGGGCCACCGCCGGCCGAGGCCAGCTTCGTCATAGGCTATTCAAGCGTCGACGAGCGCGATATTGCCGCCGGCATCGCTGCGCTGGCTCACGTGGTGCAGCAGTTCGCCGGCTGAGCCCCGAGTTTGACCGACTGCGCCGTTCGGCGGCTACAATCCGGCGATGTTCGCCCGGGTCCTGAGCTGTGCGGTCGTCGGGCTCGATGGCGCGCTGGTCGAAGTCGAAATCGATATCACCCGTGCCCAGCTTCCCGCAATTACGGTCGTCGGCCTGCCCGATACAGCGGTGCAGGAGTCGCGCGAGCGGGTCCGTTCGGCGATTCGCAACAGCGGGCTGGCGTGGCCCGTCAACAACCGCATTACCGTCAACCTCGCCCCGGCCGACCTGCGCAAGGAAGGCCCCGCCTATGACCTGCCAATCGCGCTCGGCATCCTGATCGCATCCGGCCAGGTGGTGGCCGAGGTCGAGGATGCGGTCTTCATCGGGGAGCTGGCGCTCACCGGCGACGTCCGCCCGGTCCGCGGGGTGCTCCCGATGGCCATGACGGCGGCCGCACAGGGCAGGCGCCGCGCGTTCGTCCCGCCCGACAACGCCGCCGAGGCCGCCCTCGTCCAGGGGCTCACGGTGTACCCCGTGCCATCGCTGGCCGCGCTGGCTGCCCACCTCAACGAGGCGCAGCAGCTGACCCCGCAGCCGCCGACACGGGCCGCCGGCGAGGACCCCCTCGCCGCGCAGGTCACCGACTTCGCTGACATCGTGGGGCAGGAGCACGTGAAGCGTGCGCTCGAGGTCGCGGCCGCGGGCGGTCACAACGTGGTCATGAAAGGCCCGCCGGGGAGCGGCAAGACGCTGCTCGCGCGGGCGGTGCCCGGCATCCTGCCGCCGCTCACCAGCGGCGAGGCGATGGAGGTGACCCGCATCTACAGCGTCGCCGGGCTGCTGGGACCGGGCACGGGGCTGATCGCGACCCGCCCCTTTCGTTCGCCGCACCACACGATTTCGAACGCCGGCCTGGTCGGCGGCGGCTCGGTGCCGCGCCCGGGCGAGATCACCCTGGCCCACCGCGGCGTGCTCTTCCTCGATGAGCTGCTGGAGTTCGACCCCCACGTGCTGGAGATGCTGCGGCAGCCGCTTGAAGACAAGACGGTCACCATCAGCCGCGCCCGCCAGGCGGTCACCTTCCCGGCGAGCTTCATGCTCTGCGCCGCGCTCAACCCCTGCCCCTGCGGCTACCTTGGCGATCCTGAACGCGCCTGCACCTGCCCGCCGGCGCTCGTCTCCCGCTACCAGCGGCGGCTCAGCGGCCCGCTCATGGACCGTATCGACCTCTTCGTCGATGTGCCGCGCGTGCCGATCGAGAAGCTCACGGCGGCCGCGCCCGGCGAGCCCTCCGAGCGGGTGCGCGAACGGGTCGCCGCTGCCCGGGAGATCCAGGACCGCCGCTTCCGGGGCAGCCGCACGAGCACCAATGCCGAGATGACGCCCGCCGAGGTGCGCGACCACGCGCAGGCCATGCTCGAACCGGCCGCGGCCGACCTGCTCAAGCGCGCGGTCGAACGGCTCAACCTCTCGGCACGGGCTTTCCACCGGGTGCTCAAGGTGGCGCGGACGGTGGCCGACCTGGCCAATTCGGAGCCAATCACGGCGGCCCACATGGCGGAGAGCATCCAGTACCGCGCCCGGCTCGATTAGGGCTTCGCCGCGGGACCGCCCGGCGGCGGGGGCGTGAACGCCGCCATCATCCGCTGCACCGCCTCGGGCCCGAACCAGCGGAAGGGGCTCTCCGCGGACTCCCGCAGCCACGCTTCGAACTCCCGGGCCGCCTCGTTGGCAAGTTCGCCCATGCGGACGTTCGCCTCCACCAGGGCGCTGGCCGCCGCGAAGAGGTCGGCCCAGCGCTGGAGCACCTCGCCGTACTGCCGCCCGAAGGCAAGGGCGCGCTCGGACGGGAGGGTGAAGGAGGAGCGGGCGCGCGCCATGGCGGGAGTATAGCCGCTCGGGGCACGCGTCACCTGCTGACGTCTTTCGAACATTTGTGTTGACGGTCGCACATCTGTTCGCCTATGCTGCGGTCATTCTCGAACGGATGTGCGAACCATGGTGAACCCCGGCCTCACGATCCTCGTCGACCTCGTACTCATCGGCACCGCCGCCTTCCTGCTCGCGGCGATGGCCACCGAGGCCATCGAAGCGCGCCGCCCGCACGTCGGGCGCCGCCAGGGCGGCTGCGTTCGCCCGGGGAAGGTGCCGCAGCGTCGCACCGCCCTCCGGTCGACGGTGGGGAGGCGGGCCGCCTGAACGGGGTCAGGGCGCGGTGCGGCGGAGGGGCAGCGGCTCGTCCTGCTGCTGGTTCTGCCTGCGGCGCCGCTCCTGGATCCGCTCGACCGAGCGGACGCCGCGGACGATTTCGATGCGCGAGAGCAGGCGCGAAAGCTGCTCGATGCCGGTGGTCTCCAGCGTGGCCATGATGCTCACCGAACCATCGCCGTTCTCGATGGTGCGCACGCCGACCATGTTGACCTTTTCATCGGTGACGACCGTGGTGATGTCGCGCAGGAGCCCGACGCGGTCCCAGGCTTCGATCCGCACGGAGACCGGGTACAGGCGGCTGACGGTGCCCCATTCGACCTCGACGATGCGCTCGCGCTCTTCCTCGTTGAGGATGTTGAGGCAGTCGGCCCGGTGGACGGTGACCCCGCGGGTGCGGGTGACGTAGCCGACGATCTGGTCGCCGGGGACGGGGTTGCAGCAGCGGGCCATGGTGGTGAGCAGGTTGCCGACCCCGAGGACGCGCATCCCCGGGCCGCCGAGCT
Source organism: Tepidiforma sp. (assembly GCF_034433535.1). Lineage (GTDB taxonomy): Bacteria > Chloroflexota > Dehalococcoidia > Tepidiformales > Tepidiformaceae > Tepidiforma. The sequence goes on along the minus strand of NZ_DAOUAO010000042.1, from coordinate 12,615 downwards.
TGGCCGGCTCCTGCTTCTGCGGGAGGTCCGGGGGCGGCTCGGCCTCGGCCTCCTCCCGCTCGATGAGGGCCGCCACCTTGCGGGCGATGCTGTTGGTGCTCACCCCGCCGTAACCGATGGCAGCGAGGAAATCGTCCCAGTTGCTGTAGTTGAACATCGCGAGCAGCTGGTCCTGCCGCTCGCCCATCTCCCAGCCGAGCCGCTTCAGCTCCTTCTCGAGCATTTCGCGGCCGCGCTCGATGTTCTCTGCCCGCTCCTGCTTGCGGAACCACTGCCGGATCTTCTCCCGGGAGTGAGCGGTGCGGACGTAGCCGAGGTTCTGGTTGAGCCAATCGCGCGAGGGCCCCTTGCTCGTCCGGCTGCGCAGGATTTCGACCACGTCACCGGTCTTCAGCTGCGAGTTGAGCGGCACCATCCGGCCGTTCACCTTCGCGCCGACCGTCTGGTGGCCGAGGTCGGTGTGCACGCGGTAGGCGAAGTCGAGCGGGGTCGCGCCGCTGGGCAGGTCGAGCACGTCGCCCTTGGGCGTGTAGACGAAGACCTGGTCGTGGAAGATGTCGGTCTTGACCGATTCGACGAACTCGTCGGCGCCCACGAGGTCGCGCTGCCACTCGAGCAGCTGCCGCAGCCAGGCGATGCGCTCCTCATCGCGGCCGACCTGCTTGCCGCCCTCCTTGTAGCGCCAGTGGGCGGCCACGCCGTACTCGGCCACGCGGTGCATTTCATAGGTGCGAATCTGGATCTCGAGGGGCCGCCCGCCGGGCCCGACCACGGTGGTGTGCAGCGACTGGTACATCGAATCCTTGGGGTTGCCGATGTAGTCGTCGAACTGGCCGGGGATGGGCCGCCAGAGGGCGTGGATGACGCCGAGGGCGTGGTAGCACTCGGTCACCGTGTCCACGAAGACGCGCATCGCCAGGAGGTCGTAGATCTGGTCGAACGTCTTCGACTGGGCGGAATAGCGCATCATCTTCTGGTAGATGCTGTAGATGTGCTTGGCCCGCCCGGTGATCTCGGCGCGGATGCCTGCCGCCTCCAGGTGCTCCTTCAGGATGGCCGAGGCCTCGGCGATGACGCGCTCGCGGGTGACGCGCTTGGCGGCCAGCAGCTCCGCGATCTCGCGGTACTTCTCCGGCTCGAGGTAGCGGAAGGCGAGGTCTTCCAGCTCCCACTTGATCTGCCAGACGCCCAGGCGGTTGGCAAGCGGCGCGAAAATCTCCTGCGTCTCGAGCGCGATCCGCCGCTGCTTCTCGGGCGGGAACGCCCAGAGCGTGCGCATGTTGTGCAGCCGGTCGCAGAGCTTGATCAGCACGACCGAGATGTCCTCGGCCATGGCAAGAAAGATCTTGCGGAGGTTCTGCGCCTGGGTGCTGCCCCAGGCCGGGTCGAGCCCGCCGACGTTCATCGGCAGCTTATCAAGGCGGGTCAGGCCATCGACGAGCTTCGCCACCCGCGGGCCGAATTTCGCCGCGATCTCCTCGTTCGAAACGCCGCAGTCCTCCTGCACGTCGTGGAGCAGGGCCGCGGAGATGGCGAGGTGGTCGAGCTCGAGGTTTGCGACGAGTTCGGCGACAGCGACGGGGTGGGAGATGTAGGGGTCGCCGGTCTTGCGGAACTGGCCGGCGTGGCACTTCTCGGCGAAGGCGAAGGCTTCGCGGATGATGTCGAGGCGTTCGGCGGGCAGGTACTGGGAGGCGCGCTGGATGAGTGCGTCGATGGTGACGCTCGCTACGGCTGGCTCACCAGGGCTCACGGACATGAGCGATCGCCTCTTTGCCGGGGCAAACCTTCTTTTTATCCTACCATGCAACGACCCCCGCCCGTCAGGAACACCTCCATGACCCGCTTCCAGGCCCCCCGCGGCACCCAGGACGTGCTGCCCGCGATGCAGCCATACTGGCAGGCCGTCCTCGACGCCGTCCGGGACGTGACCCGGCTCCACGGCTTCCAGCGCATCGATACCCCGGCGTTCGAATACGCCGGCGTCTTCGAAAAGGGCAGCGGCGATACCACGGATATCGTCGAGAAGGAGATGTACGTTTTTAAGGACCGCGGCGGCGAAACGCTCGCGCTCACGCCGGAGGGGACGCCCGCCATCGTCCGCGCCTACCTCGAACATGGCATGGGCAGCTGGCCCCAGCCCGTGCGGCTCTACACCACCCACCAGATGTTCCGCTACGACCGGCCCCAGAAGGGCCGCTACCGGCAGCACACCCAGTTCGACGCCGAGGTCCTCGGCTCCGCGGACCCGCTCGTCGATGCCGACGTGATCATCATGCTCTGGCGGCTGTACGAGCGGCTCGGCATCCGCGGCGTGACCGTCCGGCTCGGCTCGCTCGATGACCTCGAACCGCGGCGGGCCTACATCGAACGGCTGAAAGCGTACTACCGCCCCCACCTGGCGCAGCTCTCGGAGGATAGCCAGCGGCGGTTCGAGCGGAACCCGCTGCGGCTGCTCGACAGCAAGGACGAGCGCGACCTGCCGTTCAAGGAGGGCGCGCCGAAGCTGATCGACCAGCTCAGCCCGGCCGCGCGGGAGCACCACGAGGCGGTGCAGGCGGCCCTTACCGCCGCGGGCGTGCGCTTCGTCATCGACCCCCTGCTGGTGCGCGGGCTCGACTACTACAACCGCACCGTCTTCGAGGTGGTCCCGGACGACGACGAGCGCGCGCAGGGCACCATCGGCGGGGGCGGGCGCTACGACGGCCTGGTGGAGCTGCTCGGCGGCCCGCCGACCCCGGGCATCGGCTTCGGGACCGGCATCGAACGGATCATCCTGGAGTTGCAGAAGAACGGCATTGTGTTCGAGCCGGGGCCGCTCGCAGAGGTCTTCATCGTCCACCGGGGCGAAGGCTCGGGCCCGGCGGCCATCGCCCTGGCCGCGGAGCTCCGCGCGCGCGGCATCGCCACCGTCATCGGCGAGGGCGCTCGCTCGTTCAAAGCGCAGCTCCGCTCGGCGAACGCCGCCGGCGCGCGGCTTGCCATCATCCTCGGCGAGGACGAGCTGCGCGAGGGGGCGGCTACGCTGAAGGACCTCGCCGGCGACGGCGCGCAGGAGACGCTCCCCCGGGGCGCGGTGCCCGCTGCCGTCGCAGCCAGGCTTTCCGGCGCCTGAACCTGCCCCTTTCCGCTGCGGCCGGTACGATCGTCGAATGACGGACGAGCCCGACTACTACGAACTGCTCGAGGTTTCGCCCAATGCGAGCCCGGAGGTCATCGACGCGGCCTACCGCAGCCTGGTGGCCCGCCTCGGCGCCGACCCCGACCCCGCCGTGCGCGAGCGCCGGAGGGAGGTCGAGGCGGCCTACGCGGTCCTCTCCAACCGCGAGCGCCGGGCCGCGTACGACGCCCGCCGGAACGGCGCCTCCCGGGCGCCGGCAGAGCCCGCAGCCGCAGCAGCCGCGCCTCCCCCCGGGATGGTCGTGGCCTGCCCGCGCGACCCGGGGGTGGAGACTGCCCTGCGCTGCAGCCGCTGCGGCACGCCCATCTGCCCGAAGTGCCTGATCCAGACGCCGGTCGGCGCGCGCTGCCGGGATTGCGCCCGGATGGCGCGCAACCCGATTTACACCCTCACCGCCGGTGGCATGGCCCGGGCGGCGGTCGCCTCGCTCGTGGGCGGGGTTGTGATGGGCGTCGCCTGGGGGGTCGTGCTGCTGCCGTTCACCTTCGGCTTCTTTGCCATCTTCGTGGGGGCAGGGCTCGGCTACGCCTTCACGCGCGTGCTCGAAGCGGCGACCGGCAACAAGCGGGGCCCGGCGGTGGTGTCGTTCGCGATCGCGGGCATTCTCGTAGCCTGGGGCGTGATGGTGCTGATCGTGCCGCAGGTGTGGGCCTACGGGCTGCTGCCCGCCGGGATTGCGGCCTACCTGGCCTACCACAATCTGCGGTAGCGCGCGGGACGGACTCTGGAGCAAACGAACCGGGCAAGTCCCTACTGGACGATGAAGCTCATCGCCACGATGAAGGCGAGCGTCACCGCGCCCACGGCGGCGATGCCGAGCAGGTCCCGCTTGACGTAGCCGTAGTCCTTGGCGACGTGGTGCTCACGCACGCGGCCGGGGATGGTACGCCGCGCGGGGAGAGGTTCGCCGGCGGCAGCTGGAGAGGCGGTTGGACGGGGAAGAGTTGCCGCGGGGGCATCGGTCCGGCGCCGGCGCCGGGGTGGTCGAGCGGTCATCGGAGGCATGCTACTCCGCGGCGCGGCAATGCTCTAGCGGAGCTCAGACTTCCTTGATGGCGAGGTCGATGGTGAATTCGCCGAAGGAGACCACCAGCGGCACCACCAGGCGGGTCAGGTTCAGGGTGGCGATGCTGCTGCCGCGCCCCAGGAGCAGGACGGGCGGCGACATGTCGCTCGGGAAACCGTTCCGCTCGAGCCCGATGCCGGCCTGGCCGGTGATCATGTTTGCGAGCTCCGCAATGGCGCTCTGCGGCAGGGCATCGAACTCCTTCACCGGCTCGCCGATCATGCGCGAGGCGAAGCCCTTCGCCGTCTCTTCCGACATCGAGTAGATGACCAGGCCGGCGACACCGCCGGTGATGGCGATGAGGACGGACACCTCGTTGCTCGTCTGCGGAGAGCGGACGCGGTGCACCTTGCCGCGGGTCACCCGTTCGCCGCACTCCTGCTGGATGACCCGCGCCGCCGCCTCGACGAACGGCGCCACCAGCTCGACCCGGGTGCTTTCGCCCGCTTCCGCTGCGGCCTGGGCGGCCTCGGCGACAGTGATCCTGGCGTGCATGCTTGCTTACCTCCTCGTGCGTGAACCGAAGCCGCTAGCCGACCTGCAGCGTGCGCCCCAGGTCGCAGGCGTAGGCGCCGAAATCGTCGATATCGCGTGAGGTGATGGTGACCGTGGACGGGATAATGCCCGTCTCTTCGAAGCGCATGGCGATCTCCCAGCGCGCCCACGTCTTGAGGAGCGTGGCCTTCTCCACCGGTGCGAAGCGGGCGCGGGCCATCTGCTGCACCAGCTTGCGGTGCGCGTCCTGCGAGATGAGCACCGTCACGTTGGACATGCCTGACCGTCCGCCATCGACCTTGAACACCAGGCGGTGGAAACCGGTGCCGCCGTTCATGATCTCCGACGACATCAGCACCGCCCGGATGGGAATCGTGCTAGCCATCCGCAGGCTCCTCAAACGGTCTCACCCAACCATCATCGTCAATGAGCCCCTCCACCTGTAGCGCGAGTTTGCGCCCGTGGGTGCCGGGGAAGCCGGCGAACCGTTCGCAGTTGCCGACCATCACCCGGAGCGGCTCATCGACGGGCTGGTCGAGCACGATCACATCGCCCGGGGCGAGCTGCGCCAGGTCGGTCGCCTCGACCCAGGCGCTGCCCAGCCGCGCGCGGACCACCACCTTCATCGGCCGCAGCTGATCCTCGCGGACGCGCTCGTGCTCGCGGCTGCCCCGGCCGGGCCGATTGTCGAACAGGCTCTGGCCGGTCAGCTTCGGCAGGATCTGCTCGAGGATGGTCAGCGGGAAGCAGAGCGAGATGCCGCCGGTCTGTTCGGCCAGCCGGATTTCGTACCAGGCGGTGATGACGAACTCCGAGGGCGGGATGGCGTGCATCACCTGCGGGCCGAGCGCGAGCTCGGAGACATCGGGCGTCAGCTCCACGATGCGCGCCCACGGCTCGATGAGCGAGCGGGCGATGTCCATCCCGATGTGGCGGATGAGGGCGATTTCGATATCGGTGAGGTCGCGGTTGAGCACGCGAGGCGCGCGCTTGCCCTTCCCACCGAGCAGCCGGTCGATGATGCCGAAGGCGACATCGAGCCCGAAAGCCGCCACCGAGTAGCCCTGGAGGGGCGACATATCGATGATGACGACAACCGACTGGGTGCCCAGCTGGCTGACGTACTCCTCGTAGATGCCGCGTTCGAGGGCGCTGAGGCGGGATTCCACCGGCGCGCGCAGCCGGGCGGAGAAATTCGCCGCCATCGAGCTGGCGACGCCCTGCTGGATGATCTGCAACCCGCGGAGCTGCTCCTTGGAGAGCTTCTCCGGGTGGCGGAAGTCGTACGGCTTGACCCGCCGGGTGCCCGAGTCCTTCCGGGACGGCGGCGGCAGCGTGACGATGGTGTCAGCATCGAGCTGGCTGACATCGGCGCTGAGGAGGGCGTCGATCTCGCGCTGGGTCAGGACGGCGTTTTCGGAAGCCACAGCGGCCTTTCCTCCTCCGCGCAGTCTCTTCTTCATGACTATCGGCAGGAAATCCGCGAAATCCCTAGCCCGTGAACGAGGAATCCCTCGAAGCGGCGGACGCCTTAGGGGAGATCCGGAGACGGTTTGGGGGATGCTGCCAATGCCCGCCGGGGCACGGCCATTCGTAGCTTTGACTAGCGCCCCCGGCCGACCGTGCCGGGAATTTCCCAGGGAGGACTACTGTGGCCAGGTTCGAATCCGCTTCGGAGACGGCAGCACTGCCTTCGGGCGAGGAGCACGTCGTCATCTTCAAGCTGGGCGAGGAGTACTACGCGCTGGATATCCAGGCCGTCCAGGAGATCGTCCGGATGCAGACCATCACCAGCATCCCCGGGGCCGACTTCTGGGTCGAAGGCATCACCAACCTGCGCGGCCGCGTGGTGCCGGTCATCGACCTGCGCAAGCGCTGCGGCGTGCCGGCCGGCGATTACACGAGCGAGACGCGCATTGTGGTGGTGAGCAGCGCGACCGGCATGGTCGGACTGATCGTCGATGCCGTCTCCGAAGTGATGCGCATCCCGGCCGACCAGGTCGAACCGCCGAGCGCGATCGTGACGGTCCCGGAAAACAGCTACCTGCGGGGCGTCGCCAAGCTGGAGGATCGCCTGGTTTCGCTGGTCGATCTCGATGGGGTGCTCCCCGCGCCGGCCGAGGACTACGCTGGCTATTCCCGCGCAGCCTGAACCGGCCCTCAGCGCGACCCATCGCCGGCGTGTTGCTGACACGCTGCGCATGCATGCCACCAACGGGAGGAGTGCCGCCGCATGGCCAGCACCAAGGGAACCCCTTTGCAGTTCGACCTCGATGACGAGGACCTGAAGCTCTTCCTGGAAGAGGCGGAGGAACAGATCGAGCTGCTCGACCAGTCGCTCGTGCAGCTCGAAGGCGAACCGGACCCGGCCCTCGTCCAGAAGATTTTCCGCGCCGCGCACACCCTGAAGGGGTCGAGCGCCACCATCGGCCACAAGAAGATGGCCTCCCTGACCCACGCGATGGAGACGGTGCTCGATGCGGTTCGGCAGGGCCGGCGCGCCCCCACCTCCGACGTGGTGGATGCCCTGCTCGCCGGGCTGGACGCCCTGCGCGTCCTCGCCAATGAGGTGGTCACCCGGGTCGATTCGGGCATCGAGACGGCGCGGCTGGAGGCCGATCTCCACGCTGTGCTCGAGGGCGAGGCCCCCGGGGCGGCCCCGCTGGAGCCCCCGGCGGCCCCCGCCTACGAAGTGCCGGCCGCGGCGCTCGAACCCTTCCGCGATGAGCTGGCGGAGGGCCGCAGCGCCATCCTCGTTGTGGTCGATATCGCCGATGATTGCCAGCTGCCGTCGATTCGCTGCTACCAGGTGCTGCAGGAGCTGGAGAGCATCGGCAGGGCGGCGGTGTGCTGGCCCGACCGGGAGGTGATCGAGTCCGGGGGCGGCGAATACCAGATGGCCGCGCTGCTCATCACCCCGAGCACCGAGGAGCAGGTGGTCGCTGCCGTCAGCGCCGTGAGCGATGTGGCCCGGGTGCGCACCAAGCTGTTACCCGCCGGGTTCGCGGGCGGGACGGTGGAGGGCTTCGCCCCCGAGCCGGCGGCGCCCCGCCTGCAGGCCGTCCCGGGCGGCCAGCGCGACGAGTCGGCGCCGGCCGAGGGCAGCCGGGGGTCCGCCGCGAAGAAGGGCTCCCAGTCGGTGCGTATCGATGTCGAGCGGCTCGACGGCCTCATGAACCTCGTCGGCGAGCTCGTCATCGACCGCACGCGGCTGCAGCAGGTGCGCGAGCAGCTCAGCAGCGTGCTGCGCGATGCCAACCTCAGCGAGCTGATGGACAACTTCGAGGAGACCACGGCCCACCTCGCCCGGGTAACCGATGAGCTGCAGGAACAGATCATGCGCAGCCGCATGCTCCCGGTGCGGTCGGTGCTGTCGCGGCTGCCGCGGCTCGTCCGCGATGTGGCGGTCAAGTGCGGGAAGAAGGTGGAGCTGGTCACGGCTGGCGAAGAGACGGAGCTCGACCGCTCCGTCATCGAGGAGATCTCCGACCCCCTGGTCCACATCCTGCGGAACGCGGTCGACCACGGCATCGAGACGCCGGAAGAGCGCCGCGCCCTGGGCAAGCCCGAGACGGGCACCGTCACCGTTACGGCTTGGAACCAGGAGACCTACATCTACATCTCCGTGCGGGATGACGGGCGCGGCATCGATACGGCGGCGCTGCGCCGCAAAGTCGTGGAAAAGGGCCTGATGACCCGCGAGGCCGCGGAGACGGCGACCGAGGAGCAGGCGGTCCAGTGGATCTTCCTGCCCGGGCTTTCAACCGCGAAGCAGATCACCGATGTCTCCGGCCGCGGCGTCGGCATGGACATCGTGCGCACCAATATCGAGCGGCTGAACGGCCAGATCACGGTCAGCAGCACGCCGGGCAAGGGCTCGGAGGTGATCATCCAGCTGCCGCTGACGCTGGCCACCACCAAGGCGCTGATGGTCTCGGCCAACGGCATCGTCTACGCCATCCCGCTCGTCTCGGTGACCGAGGCGCTGGCCGACCACGAAGCCGACATCCACACCGTCTCCGGCCGGAAGACGCTGCGACTGCGGCAGCGCCTGCTGCCGATGATCGACCTCGCCGCCGCGCTCGGCGATACCCGGCCGCGCACGCTCCCGACCGACGGCTACTTCGTCGTCGCCGCACGCCACGGCGACCGCCAGGCGGCCTTCATCGTCGACCGGCTCCTGGGCGAACAGGACGTCGTCGTGAAATCGCTCGGCGACCTCCTCGGCACCCGCAAGGGGCTGACCGGGGCCACCATCCTCGGCGACGGCACGCTCGGCCTCATCGTCGATATCGCAAGTCTCGTCTCGGAGCAGGCGGCGCTGGCCGTCCCGGCCTGAGCCGAACCACGGTTCGCCCAGTTTCGGAGGAGGACATATGGCTGTTGAAGAGCTGATCCCTGCCCTGGAGGTGGTCGCCGCCGAAGGGGCGAGCCGTGCGGGCCGGGGCCTGAGCGGCCTGATGGGCCAGGAGATAGCGATCCACGTGCCGAATATCCGCGCGGGCACCAACACCGACCTCTGCGCAGCGGTCGGCGGCGACGAAAGCGTGGTCCTCGGCTCGTACCTCTCCATCTCGGGCGACATCACGGGGCACGTGATGCTGCTCTTCCCGGAGCAGCGCGCCCTCGAGTGCGTCGACCTCATGTGCGGGCAGGAGCCCGGGACCACGCAGGAGCCGGACGAGATGGCCTTCTCGGCGATCTCCGAGCTGGGGAACATCGTGGGCTCCGCGTTCGTCAACGCCCTGGCCGACCACCTCAACCTCATCCTCCACCCCAGCCCGCCGACGGTCATCCACGATATGGCCATCGCACTGGTGGAGTCCGTCTACGCCGAGGTCCTCTCGCAGGGCGGCGATGTGGTCATGATGGACGCCATCTTCGAAGACCAGAAGGGCCGCACGGCGGGGCTGCTGATCGTCGCTCCCGACCCGGTCTCCCTCGCCGCACTGCAGAGGGTAGCCGCATGAGCACGCTCGTCGCCGAAGCCCGCCGGGTTTCGGTCGGGATTGGTCAGCTCGCGGTCAGCAAGGATGCGAACGAGGTCCTGGTGGCCTACGGGCTGGGTTCGTGCATCGGCATCAGCTGCTACGACCCCGAAGCGAAGGTCGCGGCCCTGGCCCACATCCTCCTGCCGGCATCGAACGGCAAGCAGGCCGACCCGCGCGAGCCGGCCCGGTTCGCCGATACGGGAGTCGACCTCTTGCTGCAGAAACTGGCCGAGGCCGGGGCCAACCGGCGGCGGCTTATTGTGAAACTGGCCGGCGGGGCCGCGGTCCTCGGCGCCGCCAACGCCGAGAAGTTCAAGATCGGCGAGCGCAATGCCGAAGCCATATGCGAACGGCTGAAGCAGCACGGTATCCGCGTGTCCGCGGCGGACATCGGCGGCACCAGGGGCCGCACCATGGAAGTCCACGTGGCCACCGGGAAAACCTTTGTGAGAACCGCGGCTTCACCGGCCAGCGAGTTGTAGGAGAACCAGCAATGGCAACCATCCTCGTCGTCGACGACGCCGCCTTCATGCGCATGCGGATGTCGAAAATCCTCACCGAAGCGGGCTACGAGGTGATCCAGGCCGAGAACGGGCTGGATGCGCTCGAGAAGTACCGCACCGCGAAGCCGGATGCCGTCCTCATGGATATCACCATGCCGGAGATGGACGGCCTGACCGCCCTCAAGGAGATCCGCAAGGTCGACCCGAACGCGAAGGTGGCCATGGTCACCGCGCTGGGGCAGCAGCAGATCGTGCTTGAGGCGGTGAAGAGCGGCGCCAAGGACTTCCTGGTGAAGCCCGCCGAAGCCGACCGGGTCCTCGCAGCCGTCAGCAAGCTCTGCAACTAGGAGGCTCCCGGTGGCATTCCCGGCTCCCTCCCCCGCACGGCCGATCCGGGTCCTCATCGTCGATGACTCGGCGTTCATGCGCCGCGCCATCGAACGGCTGCTCACCGCCCGCCCGGGCATCCAGGTGGTCGGCCAGGCAGCCGATGGGGTCGAGGGCATCCGCATGGCGCTCGAACTCCGGCCCGACGTCATCACGATGGACGTCGAGATGCCGAAGATGGACGGCGTCACGGCCGTCGCTGAGCTGATGAAGACGGTGCCGACGCCGGTGGTGATGGTTTCGACGCTGACCCATGAGGGCACCGAGACCGCCATTCGCGCGCTCGAAGCGGGCGCTGTGGAGTGCGTCGGCAAGCCCTCCGGCCTGAGCACCGACCTCGCCAACGTCGCCGACCGGCTGTACGAGGCCGTGCAGCGGGCCAGCGTCGCGCGGGTACAGCGGCGCCGCGGTCCCCTGGCCCCGGTGCCGCCCCGCCCGGCGGCGCTGCGGCCGCCTGCTGCCGCCCCGGCATCCGGGACGCCCGCCACCTACGTGGTCGTCATCGGCTCCTCGACCGGCGGACCCCCGGCGCTCACCCAGGTGGTGCCCCACCTGCCCGCCTCAATCCCGGCTGCGGTGCTCATCGTCCAGCATATGCCTGCCGGCTTCACCGGCGCGCTCGCCCGGCGGCTGGATTCGATCTCGCAGGTCCCCGTGGCCGAGGCGAAGGACGGCGAGCTGCTGACCACCGGGCGAGCGTTCGTCGCGCCCGGCGACTTTCACCTCCTCGTCGGCCGCGACCGGCGCCTCCGCCTCGACCGGGGCCCCACCCTCCACGGCGTCCGCCCCAGCGTCGACCTGACCCTGTTCTCGGTGGTGGATACCTACGGCGGCGCCGCCAGCGCAGCCATCCTGACGGGCATGGGGCGCGATGGCGCGGACGGTGCGGCCCGGCTGGAGGCCGCCGGCGGGCACATCGTGGTGCAGGATGAGGCCACAAGCGTGGTCTACGGCATGCCGCGCGTCGCGCTCGAAAAGACCCGCAACGCCCGCCAGGTCCCCCTCGAAAAAGTCGCGTCGACGCTCGTGGCCACCATCCCCGCGAGGACAGGACGATGACCGAAGAATCGCACGACCCGCAGTGGCTTTCGTTCCGGCGCGCCCTCGAGGCCGCCATCGGGGTCCCGCTCGGCCAGTACAAGGAGCCGCAGATGAAGCGGCGCCTGGCCAGCCTGATGACCCGGCGCGGCATCACCAGCTGGTCGGCCTTCACCCGGGCTATCGCGCAGGACCCGAAGCTGCTCGATGAGGTAAAGGACACCCTCACCATCAACGTCAGCGAGTTCTTCCGCCAGCCCGAACGCTTCCTCGAGCTCGAAAAGAAGTGGTTCCCGAAACTCCTCCAGGAGCGGCGGACGCTGAAGATCTGGAGCGCCGGCTGCTCCATCGGCTGCGAACCGTACACCGTGGCGATGATCCTCGACACGATCGACCCCGCCGGCCGCCACTCCATCCTCGCGACCGACGTGGATATGCCCATCCTCTCCCGGGCACGCGAAGGCGCCGGCTACCTCCCGAGCGAGGTCCGCTCCGTCCCGCCGGCCTACCTGAAGAAGTACTTCATCCACGAGCAGGGCACCTACCGGGTGATCGATGAGATTCGCCGGCGGGTGACCTTCCGCCGCCACGACCTGCTCAAGGACCCCTACCCGACGGACCTCGACCTCATCCTCTGCCGCAACGTGGTGATCTACTTCACCGAAGAGGCCAAGCAGCACATCTACACGGGCTTCAGCAAGGCGCTCCGACCCGGCGGCGTGCTGTTCATCGGCGGGAGCGAGATGATCATGCGCTCAGGCGATATCGGCCTCAGGACGGCAGGGACGAACCTCTACCAGAAGGCGGCCTGACGGCCCCCGCCCGCTCGCTCGCCGGCAGCGGGACCAGGCGCTGGGTCGCCAGCCACGCCAGCAGGGCGCACCCGGCGCCGGCCAGCACATCGGCCACGTAGTGCTCGCCGAGGTAGACGAGGGCGGCGGCCATGGCCAGCGA
>NZ_DAOUAO010000041.1:0-2001 GCF_034433535.1 Tepidiforma sp. | reverse complement strand
CTGGGCTGGAAGGAAGAAGAGCTGCTGGGCCAGAGCCTCTGGCATTTCGTCCACCCCGATGACCGGGCGGAGCAGATCGCGCGGGCGAGGGCGGTGCTCGAGGGTCAGGATGTCCACGACCTGCGGGGCCGGTTCCGATGCCGGGATGGGAGCTGGCGGTGGGTCTCGTTCAACGCCTCGGCAGCGGACGGCGATGCGAGCTACGTGGTGGCGCGCGACATCACGGCCCAGGTGCAGGCCGAAGAGGAGATGGAACAGGCAATGGAAGTGCTGCGGGCAAACGCGGTGGCGCTCGAGGAACAGGCGGCGGAGCTCGACCGGCTGCGCCTCGAGGCGGAGTACCTGGCGAACCACGATGCCCTGACCGGCGCGCTGAATCGGCGGGCATGGTTCCACCAGGCGGCGATCCACGAGGTCTCGGCGATCGCGGTGTTCGATATCGACCACTTCAAGCGGATCAACGATACCTACGGGCACCCGGGAGGCGACGTCGTGCTGCGGGAGGTGGCGAAGCGGCTGGAGGAGGCGGTCGGCGATGCGGGCATGGTGGGGCGGATCGGCGGGGAGGAGTTCGCGGTGTTCTTCACGGTACCCGGGGGCGAGGCGAAGGAGGCGGCATTGCGCTGCGTCGGCGAGGTGGCGCGGGAGCCGGTGACGATTGGGCTGGGGGTCGAGGTCCCGGTGACGGTGAGCGGGGGGTTCGCGACGTGGCAGCCGGCGCCGGAGGGCCGACCCCTCGATGCGCTGGCCGCGACGTACGAGGCCGCCGACCGTGCGCTCTACCGGGCGAAGGAAGCGGGCCGGCACCGGCTGGTGGCGTAGGAGGTGGGAGGTTGACCCCGCCCCGCCCTGCTGCCGCCCCGGGGAGCCGGGAGCCGGGAGGAGGAGGCGCGGGGGCGGTGAGCGGGTATGATGCCCGGGCATGGGGCACTGGTTCGAAACGGCGCGGCTGGGGATGTTCATCCACTGGGGGCACAGCTCGCAGCAGGGCGTCGAACTGTCCTGGCCGATGGCGGGAGGGAATGCCGCGCTGCCGACCGGCAGCATGTCGATCGCGGAGTACCAGGCCTCGGCGGCGACGTTCGACCCGCGGGCGCGGGACTTCCCGGCGCTGGCCCAGCTGGCCCGCCGCTGCGGCATGCAGTACGCAGTCTTTACGGCCAAGCACCACGACGGCTACGCGATGTTCCACACGAAGACCTCGGACTTCGGCGTGGCGCACTCGCCGGTGGGGGCCGACCTCGTGCGGGAGTTCGTCGACGCATTCCGCGCCGAGGGGCTGCGTATCGGGCTGTATTTCTCGCTGATCGATTGGCACCACCCGGATTACCCCGCCCTGCGCGATGAGGACCGGCCCTACCGGTTCGGGCGCTGGCGCCGTTCGACGCCGGAGCAGTGGGAGCGCTTCCTCGGCAACATGTTCGAGCAGGTGCGCGAGCTGCTGACCGGCTACGGTCCAATCGACCTGTTCTGGTTCGATGGCGGCTGGGAGCGGACGCCGGGGGAGTGGCGGGCGAAGGAGCTCGAGGCGCTCATTCGAGAGTTGCAGCCCGGCATCCTCCTGAACGACCGCCTGCCCGGGGTGGGTGATTTCGCGACGCCCGAGCAGTTTGTGCCGCCGCAGCCGCCGGCGGGGCTGTGGGAAACCTGCATGACGCTCAACGAGAGCTGGGGCTGGGTTCCTTCGGATACGAACTGGAAATCGCCGCGGCAGGTGGTGCACACGCTCTGCGAGGTGGCCGGGCGGGGAGGGAACCTGTTGCTCAACGTGAGCCCGCGCGGGGACGGCTCGCTGCCGCCGGAGCAGGGGGCGATCCTCGAAGAGCTGGCCGGCTGGATGGGCCGCCACGGGGAGGCGATCACGGGGACGGAGCCGGGCCTCGAACCGTGGCAGTTCTACGGCCCCTCGACGCGCCGCGGGCCGGTCACCTTCCTCTTCCTCCTCATGCGGCCGTACGAAACGGTCACGGTCCGCGGGGTGCGCATCAACCGGGTGCGGCG
>NZ_DAOUAO010000040.1:0-28386 GCF_034433535.1 Tepidiforma sp. | reverse complement strand
GGGCCCATCGACCCCGATGTGCCGACGCTGGTGCGGGTGCACGACCAGTGCGTGACCGGCGACGTCTTCGGTTCGATGCGCTGCGACTGCGGCGAGCAGAAGGAAGCCGCGCTGCGGATGATCGGCGAGCAGGGCGGGGTGTTCCTGTACATGCGGCAGGAAGGCCGCGGGATCGGCCTGCACAACAAGCTGCGCACCTACGAACTGCAGGACCGGGGGCTCGATACGGTCGATGCGAACCTGGCGCTGGGGTTCCCGGCTGACCGGCGGGACTACGGCATCGGGATGCAGATCTTGCGGGATATTGGCGTGAGCAAGATGCGGCTGATTACGAACAACCCGGCGAAGCGGGCCGGGCTCGAGGCGTACGGGCTGGAGGTGGTGGAGCGGGTGCCGATTCTCACGACGCCCAACCCGCACAACATCCGCTACCTGGATACGAAGCGGCAGCGGATGGGCCACCTGCTGGACGGGCTCGAATCGCTGGTCGTGGAGCCGGGCACGTGAGCCGGGTCCTCGAGGGGTCGCTCGACGGCGCCGGGTTGCGCGTTTGCCTGGTGGTCTCGCGCTGGAACGAGTTCGTGACGCGCAAGCTGCTGGAGGGCGCGGAGCGGATGCTCCGGGAGCGCGGCGTGGCCGATGGGGATGTGACCGTAGCCTGGGTCCCCGGGGCGTTCGAAATCCCGACGGCGGCGAAATGGGCAGCGAGCTCCGGTCAGTTCGACTCCGTGATCTGCCTCGGGGCGGTAATTCGCGGGGAGACGGCGCACTTCGAGTACGTCGCTGGCGGCGCCGCCGAGGGCATTCGCGAGGTCGCGATGGAGACCGGCGTGCCGGTGATTTTCGGCGTACTGACCACCGATACGGTGGAGCAGGCGCTCTCGCGGGCGGGGGGCAAGGATGGGCACAAGGGCGAGGAGGCGGCCCAGGCGGCGATCGAGATGGCGAACCTGCGGCGGCAGCTGGCCCCTTCCTGAGATTGCCTAGAGCGGGCAGATATCGCGGAAGGTGTACTGCGGGTTTGCGTAGCCGTGGTCGAAGATGCGCTGGATGTAGGCCGGGGTATCGACGCCCGGGCCGGTCGTCGCGAGGTAGCGGGTCGCCTCGAGGCAGCCGCCCGCGACGCCCATGCGGTCCTGGTACCCTTTGCGAAACGCCTCGGCGGCGTTGACGAAGACGGGCTCGCTGGCCTCGCGGATGACCCGGTCGAGGGCGGGGTTGGGGTCGCTGCCTGAAGCTGCTGCGGCGACGGCGATGCGGAAGAGGGCATAGGCAACCAGGGCGTTGCGGGATTCGCCGCGGCCGTTTTCGGCCTTCCAGTCGCGCAGAGCGGGGTTTTCGACGGCGGCGGTGTACGCCTCGATGGCCTCCTCCCACTGGCCGCGTCGAAAGTGGTCGTCGGCATCGAGGATGGCGTGGAACAGGAAGTTCGGCGGGTCGAGGATCACCTCGAGGGCGGTGTAACGGCCGTTGCTGAGGGTATAGCGGAAGGTGCCGGCGCGTCCCGGACCGGCGGCGAGGCTGCTTGAGGCGCTGCGATGGATGACGATGGCCGTGGCGGGACCGGAACCTTCGAGGGCGACGCGGTCGATGCTTTCGATGCCGGCGTCGGCCGGGCCGAGGTCGCGCCAGGCCGAGCCATCCCACGAGTAGATGCGGACGAGGCTGGTGCAGCGGGAAGCGGTGCAGAGGTTTTCGAGGAAGGAGACTTCCGGGCGTGGGAGACCATCGCGGTCGGCGATGGTGAAGACGGCGCGCCCGAGGATGGAGACATCGGCTGCGGCGGGCGGCGAGAGGGCCTCGAGGCCGGGCCGGGTGCTCAGTTCGACAAAGATGACGCCGGGGTTCGGCGCGGGCGCGGTCGACGTGGCGAGCGGGACGAGGAGGGCGGTATCGGGAATGAGGTCGCCGTCGATGTCGGCGCTGATGCAGGCCGCATTCCAGCGTTCGGCGAGCGCCGGGCTGCACGAGCGAACCATGCCGGGGTTGCGGTGGAGAGCGGCGCGAGCGGCTGCGACATCCGCGGGGGGTGGTCCGAGGGGGTCGGGGGTGGGGCTCGGGGTGGGAGAGAGCGCCGGTGTCGGCGTATCGGGCGGGACCGACGGCATGGGAGTTGGCACGGCGTCGGCGGGCCCTCCGCAGGCACAGGCGGCCGCGACGACGGCGGCTACCGCAAGCACGACCGGCATGATCAGGGTTTTGGGGTGAGGTAATTTTCGACCGCCCATCCTTCACCCAGGTTCGTTTGGACTTTCCACCACGTGAAATTGCCGGCCTGCTGCGGTCCGCCCGTGACGGTCACCTCGGAACCGTCCTTGAGGCAGACGATGGCGTCGTTTTCGGTGCCGGGGGCAACGCGAACGTTGAGGCAATCGCCGGTGCCGGTAACGACGAGCCGCTGGCCGGCGGAAAACCGGCCGGGACCGGTAGTGGCGGCGGGCGAAGGTGAGGCCGACGGCGCTGTTGGGGAAGGAGAGGGCGCGGGCGTCGTGAAGGTCGGCGGGGTAGCTGTTGCAGCGGGCGCCGGCGTGGGGCTGACGGGGGATGCGGGCGCATCGCTGCCGGTCAGGCGCTCGGCGGCGAAGATGACGCCTGCCGCGGCGGCCACGGCGAGCAGGACGGCAACCGGCACGTACCAGTAGGCAAAGATGCGATGGCGCTGGTAGATGCGCGGGAGCGGCTTGCGGGGGAGGGGGTCCTCGCGCGGGGGCTGGTAGCGCCTTGGCGGGCCGCTGCCGATGGGTGGAGCGACCTCGGGCGGGAGTTCGCGGTGGATAAAGCGAGGCGGAGGAGGCTCCGCCTCGGCAGCGGCAGGTTCCTCGGCGGGCGGCGGATGCGCGACGCGGGTTCCCTCGCCGGGGTGGGGCGCCGGGGCGCCGGCGGAGGAGGCGCCGGAATCGTAGGCGAGGGCCTGCGGGGAGGAGTTGTGGGGCTGGGAGGTCGCGCAGCCGCCGTTGGTGACCCAGCAACCCGGGTGGTGCAGCACGCCGCAGCCCGTGCAGCGAAGGACAGCTTCGCCGGGCTCGAAGGCGCGGTCGCAGATGGGGCAGAACCGTTGCAGGAGGCTCAAGCGTGAAACCCCGGGGCGCGCTCCCAGTATCGGCTTCGCGATCGGCACTATCAACCGAAACGCTTCGCCGAGGGCAAAGGTTCCGCGGTCATCCCTGGAGGAGCGAGGCCACCCCGTCGGCGGTTGGGAGCGAGGGCGCCGCACCGGGGCGGGTGCAGGCCAGCGCGCCGGCGACGCAGGCGTAGCGAACCGCCGCAGCAAGGTCGTCACCGAGGGCGAGGCGAACGGCGAGCGCGCCACAGAAGGCATCCCCGGCGCCGACCGTGTCGACAGCCTCGACTGCCGGCACGGGAATCGCCTGTTCGAGGCCGCGGGTCGCGAGGAAGGCGCCCCGTTCCCCGAGGGTGATGATGACGGCCCCCGGCCCGAGGCGGAGGAGCGCGCGGGCCTGCGCTGGAGGGTCGTCCCCGGCGACGCCGCTGAGCAGGGCGGCTTCGACCTCGTTTGGCACGAGGACATCGGCGAGGGTAAATACCTCCTGCGGGTGCGGCGCGACGGGCGCGGGGTTGAGGATGGTTCGGACAGCAGCACGCCGGGCGATCCGCAGGGCGGCGAGCGTCGCCTCGGGGGCAACTTCGAACTGGACGAGGAGGGCATCGGCCGCGGCGATGAGGTTGGCAGCAGCTTCAACGGCCGACACGGGGAGGGCGAGATTGGCGCGGGGAAGCGCGTAAATGAGGTTGGTGCCGTCATCGAACACGACAGGGATGGCAACGCCGGTGCCGTGTACGGGCAGGCGCACGACGTGCGAGGTATCGACGGCATCCGCGCTGGCGGCGCGCAGGAGCTCCTCCCCGAAGGCGTCGTTGCCGACGGCACCGACGAGGGACACATCGGCGCCAAGGCGTGCCGCAGCGATGGCCTGGTTGGCGCCCTTTCCGCCGGTAAAGGTGGCGAAACTGCGCCCGATGAGCGATTCGCCGGGAAGCGCGGGGCGCGGCGCGCGGACCACGAGGTCCATCATGAGGGAGCCAACGACGACGATACGGGGCATGGCGGCAGTGTAGCGGGGGTTCGCGCGTTTGCGCGGGGCCGGGTAGGCTGGCGGCCATGGTGCGCATCCTGGGAGTCAATGGGAGCCTCCGGGCCGGGAGCACAGCCGACCGGGCGCTGCAGTACGCGCTTGGGCTGCTGCGCGCCGAGGGGGCAGCATGCGAGACGTTCGACATCGGCGGGCTGACGCTGCTCGATGGGCGGCCGGATGACGCTTACCCGCCGAGTGTCGCGGCGTGGCGGGAGGCGTGCCGGCGGGCCGACGGCTTCGTGATTGCGGTGCCGTCGTATCACGGGGCGATGCCCGGCGGGCTCAAGAACGCGCTGGACTTCATCGATGCGCCCGAGGCGGGGGGCAAGCCGTTCGCGGTGATTGCGATCGCAGGCGGTTCGGCCGAGCCGGGCGGGACCGACGTCACGCGGGTGATGCGGCACATCGGCGGGCTCGCCGTGGCGCCTGATGTCGTGGTTTCGCGGGCCGCGGAGCACTGGGGCAAAGGGCCGGAGCCCGCCGATCCGGACGTCGCGGCCGCGGTGGAACGGTCGATGCGGGCGCTCTTCCGGTTCTGCCTGCTGCGCGAGGCCGGCTCGCTGCCGGGGCCGTGAGCGCGGCAGGCGACAACCCGCTGGACTGGCGTTGCTGCCCCCGCTGCGGCGGACGCTGGGAGGCTGAGCCGGGGGCGGCTGGCGGCAGATGCGCGGCGTGCGGCTGGCGCTTCACGCTGTACCCCGGGGTCGGGGTCGCGGTCATCCTGCGTGACGCCTCAGGGCGTGTCCTGCTGGGGCGCAGGGCAGGGGGACGGCGCGCCGGGCTGTGGTGCATTCCCTGCGGGCGGGTGGAATGGGGCGAGGACGTGCGCGCGGCCGCCCGGCGGGAGTTCGCGGAGGAGACGGGGCTGGAGGTGGACCTGCTCGGGGTGTACGAGGTGCACAGCAACTTCCACGACCCCGACCGGCTGACGGTCGGCATCTGGTTCACCGGGCGAATCGTTGGGGGTGAACTCTATCTGCGGGACGGGGAGTTGAGCGAGCTGGGGTGGTTCGACCCGGCGGAGCCACCGCCGCTGGCGTTCCCGACCGATGCCCTGGTGCTGGAGCGCCTGGCCAGCGAGGGCCGCGGCCAGTAGCGGGCGACGACGCGGCCTTCCACGAGGTATGGGGGAACGGGACCGAACTGGCGGCTATCGGTGCTGGTTTCCGGTGCATCGCCGCGGAGGTCGAGCGCGCCATCGGCGTGGACGCGCGCGACGCGCTTGACGAGCAGGCGGTCGAAATCGCGCGGGTCGTGGGCGACGACGACGTCGCCGGGGCGCGGCGGGTGGAGGCGGTAGGCGCGGCGGTCGACCAGCAGGAAATCGCCGGGGGCGAACGCGGGGGACATGCTCACCCCTGAGACTTCCACGCGGGTGTAGCGGCGCGAGAGGGCAGCGATGAGTGCGAGCAGCCCGGCCACGGCGAACATTCGGCGCATCTACGCAGCTCCGGACCTAGTGGATCATGGGGGTGCCGGGCGGGGCACCGGAAAGCTCGGGGCGGCCGCTCCAGAGCCAGGCGAAATTGGTCTTCGAGACGCCAACCAGCACCCCGAAGAGGGAGGACGGGTGGATGAAGATGTTGGTCCCCGGCGGGCGGCCCTCGCCGGGCGCGTAGCGGAGCCCCAGGTCCTGGAGGCGGGCTTCGAGGAGCGGGACGTCATCGGTTTCGAGATAACACATGTACAGGGAGGGGCCGCGCTTCTGGAAGAAGCGGTCCATGGCCCCGCCGCCGAAGGTCCGGGTGATTTCGATGCGGTCCAGGCGATTGGGCGGGTCGAAGAGGGTGAGGGTGCCTTCGTAGCCGTAGAGCTCGCTGCGGATCGGGCAGAAGCGGGAGGGGTCGAGGCCGAAGACGCGGGTGTAGTAGTCGGCGGCGGCGCGCCAATCGGACACCGGGTTGGTGACCTCGTAGATGGAGCGGATATCTCCGACAGGCGGGCGTTCGACGTCCTGGGCGATGACGGCGTTGAGCCCGTACGGGGCTTCATCGACGTAGATGAGGCCGTACTCGACGGTGAACGGGACGCGGAGGGTACGAAGGCGGGCTGACATGGCGTCGATGGACGGTGTGGCGAAGCCAACGCCAAACAGGCCCTGGCCCCAGCGGTCGGCGAAGGCGCGGACGGGGCCATCGGCGGCCGGCTCGAGCAGTTCGACGAGCGATGAGCCGGCCTGGAGGGTAGTGCGCCGGGCTCCGAGGCGGGAGCTTGCGTCCTCGGAGAGGGTCGTGGCACCGAAGAGCGCGGCGAAGCGCTGCGCGGCAGTGGCCCCGTCGTGGACAACGAGCTCGATGCGATCGATGCGCGTCAGCATGGGCGCCTCCCGGCGGTGGCGGGGCGGGTCAGGCTGGTTCGCGTGCGCTGGCGGGCGAGCTGGAGAGGTCGACGGCCTGGCCGCCCCGGGTGAGAAGGAGGGGCCGGGTCTTGTTGATGACGCAATCGGCGTTCACGACGCACTTCTGGATGTCGGTGCGGCCGGGGATCTCATACATGACGTCCATGAGGGTTTCTTCGAGGACGGTGCGGAGGCCGCGGGCGCCAGTCTTGTACTTGATGGCGAGGTCAGCGATGGCTTTGAGGGCGTCGTCGGTGAAGACGAGCTCGACGCCGTCCATGGCGAAGTAGCGCTGGTACTGTTTGACGAGGGCGTTCTTCGGCTCGGTGAGGATGCGGACGAGCGCGTTCTCGTCGAGGGACTGGAGACCGACGACCATGGGGAGGCGGCCAACGAATTCGGGGATCAGGCCGAATTCGAGCAAGTCGTCGTGGGTGACGTGCATCATCAGCTCGTCGCGGCGCTTCTGGCCGCGGAAGCTGCGCTGGGCCTGGAACCCGAGGCGGACGTGGTCGCGGGTGAGGCGCTTCTCGATGTGGTTTTCGAGGCCTTCAAAGGCGCCGCCGCAGATGAAGAGGATGTTCGAGGTGTTGATCTGGAGGAAATCCTGGTGGGGGTGCTTGCGGCCGCCCTGCGGCGGGACGTTGGCGATGCAGCCTTCGATGATCTTCAGGAGGGCCTGCTGGACGCCTTCACCGGAGACGTCGCGGGTAATGGACGGGTTATCGCCCTTGCGCGCGATCTTGTCGATTTCGTCGATGTAGATGATGCCGCGCTCGGCCTTCTGGATGTCGAAGTCGGCGGCCTGGATGAGGTGCAGGAGGATGTTCTCAACGTCCTCGCCGACGTAGCCGGCTTCGGTGAGGGCGGTGGCATCGGCGATGGAGAAGGGGACGTCGAGGAACTTGGCGAGCGTCTTGGCGAGGTAGGTCTTGCCGACGCCGGTCGGGCCGACGAGGAGGATGTTGGACTTTTCGAGCTCGATATCGCTGTCGGCGTTGTGGCCGATGCGCTTGTAGTGGTTATAGACGGCGACGGAGAGGACTTTCTTGGCTTGCTCCTGGCCGATGACGTACTCGTTGAGGTGTTCGTAGATGGCGCGGGGTGGGGGAACGTTCTGGGCGCTGAAGCCGCCCTGGCGGGAGCCGGCGGCCCGGTCCTGGGTACCGTTTTCTTCGTCGATGATTTCGCGGCAGAGGTCGACGCACTCGTCGCAGATGTAGACGGCACCGGGGCCGGCGATGAGGCGGCGGACCTGGTCCTGGCTTTTGCCGCAGAAGGAACAGTGGTACTGGACGCGGGTCGTTCGGTTGGTGGCCAAGGCGGTGCGGTCCCCTCCGGTTATTTGGCGTCCACTGCTGGACGGAGCAACTCGTCGACGAAGCCGTATTCTTTGGCGCCTTCGGCGTCGAGGTAGAAGTCGCGGTCGAAGTCGCGGGTGACGCGTTCGACGGGCTGGCCGGTGTGCTTGGCGATGATGTTCCGGATGATTTCGTTGTTGCGCAGGATTTCCTTGGCGGCGATCTCGATATCAGCGGCCTGACCGCGCGCGCCGCCCAGGGCCTGGTGCATGTGGACGGTAGCGTTGGGCAGGGCGTAGCGCTTGCCCTTCGCGCCGGCGCAGAGGAGGACGGTGGCCATGGAGGCGGTCTGGCCGACGGCGATGGTGGAGACGTCCGGCTCGATCAGCTGCATGGTGTCGTAAATGGCCAGGCCGGCGGTGATGACGCCGCCGGGGGAGTGGATGTAGAGCGAGATATCGCGCTCGGGGTCTTCGCGCTGGAGGTAGAGGAGCTGGGCGACGATCAGGTTCGCGATCTGGTCATCGATTGGCGTGCCGAGGAAGACGATCCGCTCCTTGAGGAGGAGGGAGAAGATATCGAAGGCGCGCTCGGAGCGCGGGCCGGATTCGATGACCGTGGGGATGACGTCGTAGATGAGGGGGTGGATGCGGGGCGCTTCGGTGCTCATGCCTGTTCCTCCTGGAGTTCGCCCCGGGCGATGGCGCTGAGGCGTTCGAGGGTTTTCCGCGAAAGGAGATTCCTGCGGATGGTGGCGATGCCCTCTTCGGTGGCGAACATCTGGCGGAACCGTTCGGCATCTTCGCCCATCGGCGCGAGGAGCGCGTCGAGTTCCTGATTGATTTCATCGGCCGAAACATCAATCCCTTCAGCCTCGGCGAGGGCCTCGAGGACGAGGGAGCGGCGCACGCGGGTCTCAGCGGCCTCGCGCCAGGTTTCGCGGAATTCCCGCTCGGAACGGCCGATGGTGTTCAGGTAGGTGAGGTACTGCTGGCGGTCGTTGCCGAGGGCGTCGCGGATGAGGTGGTCGATTTCGTGTTCGACGAGCAGGTCCGGGTAATCGAGGGTGGCGATTTCGACGAGTTTATCGACGGCGGCGGCGCGGAAGCGGTTCTCGGCGGCCTCCTCGAGGCTGCGGCGGAGGTCAGCCTCGATGCGCTGCCTGAGCGCTTCGAGGGTCGGGAATTCCTCGGCGTTGATGGACTGGGCGAATTCGTCGTCGAGAGCGGGGAGCTGCTCCTCTTTGACTTCGTGGAGGTTGATGGTGAACGTGGCGGTCTTGCCGCGCAGGGATTCGACGCGGAAGTCCTCGGGGAAGATGAGGTCGAACGTGCGGGATTTGCCCTTTTCGAGCCCGAGGAATGCCTCGGCGAGCCCCTGGACGAAGAGGGTTTCACCCTCGCGGAGCTGGAACTCGGCGCGTTCATCGCGGAGGAATTCTTCCCCGTCGGCGGTGGCGGCGACGTCGGCGATGAGGATGTCGTTCCAGGCGGCGGGACGGTCGACCGGGACGTGGGTGGCGTGGCGGCGGCGAAGCAGCTGGAGCTGCTCTTCGACCATCTCTGGGGTGACTTCGACGTTTTCCGGTTCGACGCGGATGGAGCGGTAGTCGTTCAGCTCGACGGTGGGGCGAACGGGGACGGTGGCGGTGAAGCGGAGCGGTTCGAGCGACTCGATGGCGAGCTCGGGCTGGCCGATGGCGGGGACGTCTTCCGCCTCGAGGGCTTCGTTGTAGGCGTCAGGAACGAGGGTATCGAGCGCCTCGCGGATGAGCCCTTCGCGGCCGTAGGTGCGCTCGACGATGGCGCGGGGCACTTTGCCGGGGCGGAAGCCGGGGAAGCGGTTGCGGCGGGCGATGCGGCGGTAGGCGGCATCGAGCGACCGTTCGAGGCGGTCGGGGTCGACTTCAATCTGGAGCTGGACGCGGCTCTGGGGGAGCCGCTCAAGGGTGACCTTCACGGGCGTGTGTATTCCTCCGTGATTCGAGTATAGCAAACGGCAGGCCCGGGGCCGGCCCGCAGGGTGTCGCGACGATGACGGCTGAGCATGGTCAGCGAGTGAGCTGGGTTCGCGGCTCGAGGAGGTCGACCAGCGCGTCGCCGAGCAGGTTCCAGGCGAAGAAGAAGAGGGTGACCGGGATGGCGGGCGCGAGGAGAAGATGGGGGTAGCGCTCGAGCGTCTGGGGACCGGCGCCGGCAGCGATGAGCGAGCCGAAGCTGGCCGTTGGGGGGTCGATGCCGAGGCCGAGGAAGGAAAGGGTGACCTCGGCGCCGGCGGTGGCGCCCATCCCGGCCGAGACGCCGACCACGAAGAGCGGGAGGACGCCGGGGAGGATGTGGCGGGTGATGATGCGCCAGGTGGAGGCTCCCATGGCTTCGGCGGCGAGGACGTAGGTCTCTTCGCGGATGGCGAGGGCCTGCGAGCGGACGATGCGGCTGGTGCCGATCCAGGCGAAGGGGACGGTGGCGAAGACGATGATGGCGAACTTCACGAAGGTGCGGGCATCGGTGCCCAGCGGGGTGTTGTCCTGCAGCCAGAAGGCGATGTCGTTGAGGCGGGTGCGGAAGGCAGCAGTGATGGCGAGCATGAGGAGCAGGGTGGGGAGGCCGGCGAGAACTTCGCCGGTGCGCATTATGAGGGTATCGACCCAGCCGCCGCGGTAGCCAGCGAGCAGGCCAAGCCCAAGGCCAAGGACGAGGCTGCCGCTGATGAGCACGACCACGGTGAAGATGACCGTGGTGCGGGCGGCATAGATGACCCGGCTGGCGAGGTCGCGGCCGAGGGCGTCGGTGCCGAGCCAGTGCTCGGCGGAAGGCCCCTGGCGGGTGGCGCCGGGAACGAGGTTCTGCTGGTACGGGTCGTGGGGTGCGATGAGCGGGGCGAAGATGCCGCAGGTGTAGAAGATGGCGAGGTAGACGATGGCGAGGACGGCCAGCCGCTTGCGCAGGAGCTGGCGGAGGAAGCGGCGCCGCGGCGTCGGCAAGCCGACTTCGAGGGGAATCGGTTCGGCGGCAGCGGCGGCGCTCATCCGCGGACGGCCCCCAGGCGGATGCGCGGGTCGATGACGGCGTAGAGGATATCGATCAGGATGTTGGCGATGACGAAGAGGAACGAGCCGAAGAGGACGAGTGCGAGGATGACGTCGAAATCGGGGGCAAGGACCGCTTCGAAGCTTTCGGCGCCGATCCCGGGGATGCCGAAGAGCTGTTCGACAATGAGCGAGCCCCCGGCTACCCCGGGAAGGGAGAGTCCGATGATGGTGATGAGGGGGAGCAGCGCGTTTCGCGCGATGTGGCGGAAGACGACGATGCGCTCAGGGAGGCCCTTGGCGCGGGCGGTTCGCACGTAGTCTTCGCGCATGACGGAGATGACGGAGGCGCGCACGAAGCGTGCGATGCCGGCGGTGCCCGGCAGGGAGAGGATGAGGATGGGGAGGATGATGTTGGGGCTGGTGAACCCCTGCCAGCCGAGGCCGACGAGGTCGAGCTTGAGGGCGAAGAGCCACTGGAGGAAGGGGACGGCGACAAATATCGGGATGGCATCGATGGCCAGCCAGAACGAGATGGTGAGGGGGTCGAGGAAGGTGCCGCGGGCGAGGGCGGCATAGATGCCCGCCGAGATCCCGAGGAAGAAGCTGATGGCGAGGGCGATGAGGCCCAGGCGTGTGGAGACCCAGATCTTCGGGATGATGATTTCGGAGACGGTGAAGGACTGGTGGCGGGTGGAGACCCCGAGGTCGCCCTGGAGGAGGTTGCGAATGTACTTGACGTACTGGATGAGGATGGGCTGGTCGTACCCGTACTTTTGGCGAATGAGCTGCGCCTCCTGCTCCTGGTAGCGCTGGCCGAGAAGGGAATCGACCGGGTCGCCGGGGGCGAGGCGGAGCATGTAGAAGACGACGACCGAGATGATGAAGAGGACGGGGATGGACCAGAGCAACCGGCGAACGATGTAGCCGGTGAGCCCGGGGGCCATTTATGGCTCCTTAATTTCGACGTAGCGGTAGCGCGGGATTGTCATGGGCGCATCGGGCAGGCCCTGGACGCAGGGCTTCACGAGGAAGTGCTCGACGGACCAGAAGGTCGGGATGATGGAGGCATCGTCGAGGATCTTCTGCTCGGCCTGGGCGTAGAGGGCATAGCGGCGGGTGCGGTCGGTCTCAGTGCGGGCCTGCTTGAGGAGGGCATCGACCTCGGGGTTGTTGTACTTCGTGTAGTTCAGGGGGCTATCGCTGGCGAAGAGCTTGCCGAGGAAGTTTTCGGGGTCGGGGTAGTCGGCCGACCAGCCGTCGCTCTGGATCTGGAAGTTGCCCTGGCGCTGTTCGCGCAGGAAGGCGGCGGTATCGACGGCCTGCAGCTCGACGGTCACGCCGAGGACGTTTTGCCAGTTCTCCTGGATGGCGACGAGGAGGTCGCCGGGGGTTGCGCCGGCGCCGGGGAAGGTGAGGACGATGCGCGGCATGGCGTTGGCGTACTTGGACTCAGCCAGCAGCTGCTTCGCACGATCCGGGTCGTAGGGGTGGGTGCGGACGGAGTCGCTGCGGCCGGGCATCGGCCCGGGCACGATGCCGCGGGCGACCTCGTAGTAGTCGAAGAGGAGGACGGTGTTGATGGTTTCGCGGTCGATGGAGAGGGCGAAGGCCTGGCGAACCTTCGGATCATCGAAGGGCGGCTTGTTGGGGTTGAGGGTGAAGTAGAAGGTCGCGAGGGAGGGGACGGAGCGATAGTCTTTTGCGAGCGGGCTGGAGCCGTCCTTGACCGAATCGAGCAGGGAGGCAGGCAACGGGGTGATGTGGATTTCGTCGTTTTCGTAGCGGGTGAGGAGCGAGCCGCCGCCGAGTTCGAAGATGACCTCATCGAGCTTCGGGGCGCCGAGATGGTAGCGGGGATTTTTGACGAGGCGGATGCGCTCGGCAGGCTTGAACTCGGCGAGGCGGAAGGGGCCGGTACCGTTGGGATTGCGGGTCCAGTTGCGGGGGTCAGCTTCGATTTGCTGGCGGTCGACGACGAAGGAGACCGGGTAGGTCAGCTCGAAGATAAAGTAGTCGGAAGGTTCGATGAGGTCGATCTGGACGGTGCGCTCATCGATGACCTTGACGCCGGAAACGGACGGCGCGCGGCCCTGGAAGCGGTCTTTCAGCCCGACGATGTTGCCGAGGTAGGCCACGACGGTGGGGGAGGCGTTGGCGGGGTCGGCGGCGCGTTCGATGGAGTATTTGACGTCCTCGGCGGTGACGCGGCGCTGGTTGCCGGTGTGGAAGACGACGTTATCGCGCAGGCGGAAGGTGTAGGTCCTGCCGCCGTTCGAAACCTCCCAGTCCTGGGCGATATCGCCCACGACGTTGAGGTCGCGGTCGAGGGTCACCAGACCGCCGAAGATCTCGACGACATACTCGCTGGTGGAGACATCGACGACCTGGATAGGGTCGAGGACGGTGTTCGGCTGGGAGCCCGGGACGATGAGCGAGTTGCCGGAGCAGATGCCGCCGCCGGTTCGTGAGGGGTTTTGCTGGTCATTCGAGCCGGGGGAGGCAGGCGCTGCTTCGTCGTCGCCGCCGCCCGCGAGGGCGATCACGAAGACGACGCCGACGGCGAGGATGAGGAATGCGACGAGCCCCATCATCAGGGCGAGCATGCGGTTCGACATGGGGCGGGCTCCCGGCGATGCGAGTGAACAGCGACAGCGCGTCCCCGCAGGCGGGGCCGCGCCGCTGATGGTCTAACAGGGTACACGGCGCCGGGCCGTGATTGGATGCTTTCGCTTACGGGCGTGCGAAAAGGGGGCTTTACGGCGCCGGGGCGATGACGCGGATGCCGAGCTCCTCGAGCTGTTTCGAGTCGACCGGCGAGGGTGCGCCCATGAGGGGGTCGGTGCCCGAGGAGGCCTTGGGGAAGGCGATGACGTCGCGGATGTTTTCGGTGCCGACGAGGGACATCAGGAGGCGGTCGATGCCCATGCCGACGCCGCCCTCGGGCGGCACGCCGTACTCGAGGGCATCGAGGATGACGCCGAAGCGCTCCTGCTGCTCCTCGGGGGAGTAGCCCATGAGCGAGAAGACCTTCTCCTGGTGGCGCCGCTGGTTGATACGGATAGAGCCGCCGCCGATTTCGACCCCGTTGAGGATGAGGTCGTACTGGCGGGCGATGACCGCGCCCGGGTCGGTATCGAGGAGCGGCTCATGCTCGGGGAGGAAGCCGGAGAAGGGGTTGTGGGTGGCGTCCCAGCGGTTCTCCTCGGGGCGCCACTCCAGCAGCGGGAAGCCCTGGACCCAGGCCATGCGGTAAACCGAGGGGTCCTTGAGGTTGAGGCGGGTGCCCAGTTCCTCGCGGACTTCGTGGAGGGCGCGGGCCACGACCGCCTGGGAATCGGCGACGATGAGGAGCATGTCGCCATCGCGAGCGCCGGTCAGGGCGCGGATGGCGGCCAGCTCCTCTTCGCTGAGGAAGCGAGCGATGGGCGAGCGGAGTTCGCCGGGGGTGAACCCGATGTAGGCGAGGCCTTTGGCCCCAGCGCCGCGGGCGATCGCGGTCAGTTCGTCGATCTCGCGGCGGGTGAAGTCGGCCTTGCCCGGCACGCAGATGGCCTTGACCTGGCCGCCGGACTGGATGGCGCCGGCGAAGACCTGGAAGGAGGTTCCCCGCAGGGGCTCAGTGATGTCGATGAATTCGAGGCCGTAGCGAAGGTCTGGGCGGTCGATGCCGTAGCGCTCGATGCAGTCGGCGTACTGGAGCCGGGGGATGGAGCGGGAGGGGAGCTTCGCGGTGCCGAAGCGGGAGAGGATTTCCACGTAGAGGTCCTCGATGAGGCCCATGACGTCGTCTTCATCGACGAAGGCCATCTCGAGGTCGAGCTGGGTGTGCTCGGCGATGCGGTTGGCGCGGAAGTCCTCGTCGCGGTAGCAGCGGGCGATCTGGAAGTACTTCTCGAAACCCGCGGCCATGAGCAGCTGCTTGAGGATCTGGGGCGACTGGGGCAGGGCGAAGAAGGTGCCGGGCTTGATGCGGGCCGGCACGAGGAAGTCGCGGGCGCCCTCAGGCGTGCTCTTGACGAGGGTGGGGGTTTCGATTTCGTAGAAGCCGCGGTCGGAGAGGTACTGGCGGATGAAGCGGACGACTTCGTGGCGGAGCTTGATGACGCTTGCTACCTCCGGGCGGCGGAGGTCGAGGTAGCGGTACTTCAGGCGGAGGAGCTCATCGACGTCCGCCGGTTCGTTGATGTAGAAGGGCGGGGTTTGCGCCTCGGCGAGGACGGTGCACGACTCGGGGATGACCTCGACCTCGCCGGTTGGGAGGTTGGGGTTGACGGTGGCAGGCGAACGGCGGGCCACGCGCCCGCGGACCTGGAGGACCCATTCGGTGCGGGCGCGGTGGGCCACGGTGTGGGCATCCGGGGTATCGGGGTTGAAGACGACCTGGACGATGCCGGAGGTGTCGCGAAGGTCGATGAAGATGAGGCCGCCGTGGTCGCGGCGTCGGTGGACCCAGCCGGCGAGGGTGACGGTGGTTCCTTCGTGGACGGGGCGGAGTTCGCCACAGTAGGCGTCTTTGAGCATGGGGTAGAGGGTACCGGAACGCCCGGTTATGCGGACGGGGATGGGCCGCGGGTGAGCGATCCGAGCTCGTCGTCGAAGGCCTGTCGGACGGCGGCTTCGACGCGGTCGCGGAAGCGGGCGTAGGCAGCGAGGAGGGCCTGGCCCTCGGGGGTGAGGGCGGTGTGGCCGCCGCCGGCGCCGCCTACTTCGGAGCGGACGAGCGGGTAGCCGAGGTTGGCTTCGAGCTCCTTGATTTTGCCCCAGGCCCGGCGGTAGGAGAGGCCCATGGCGGCGGCTGCGGCGGCCAGCGACCCGCTTTCGCCGATGAGCTGGAGCAGCCGGAGGCGGTAATCGGACATCACCAGGCGGCCTTCGGATTCGAGCCAGAGCTTGGCGCGCGGCACGAACGGCTGCATGGGGTGAGCCTACTGCGACTCCGGCGGGGCTGCGAGCGAGAAGAGGGCGAGGAAGGCCCCCGGCAGTCGCCAGCGGTGCTCCCAGCGAACCCCGGGGAGCTCATCGAGGCGGGTGTGGTAGCGGTCAGAGCCGGGGAACTCTTCGAACGAGAGGAGGGCGAAGCCGGCGGAGGCGAGGCTGGTGAGGAGATCGTCGAGGGTCCAGGGCTCTTCGCCGCGGGCTTCGCCGAAGTAGGAATGGCCGACGATTAGGAGCCCTTTGTACACCTCCGCCACGCGGGCGATGGGATGGCGGTCGGAGATGAGGAGGCGGCCGCCGGGGAGGATGGCGCGGGCGAGGGATTCGGCCCAGGCGTCGAGGTCGGGGATGGCGTCGAGGGCGCCGAAGGTGCTGATTATGGCGCCGAACGGCCCGCCATCGGCCGGGACGAAGCCGGGAGGGACCGTGGCCCAGTCGACCGGGCGACCGGCAGCGCGGGCGAGGTCGCGGGCTGGCGCGAGGTCGGCATCGGACCAGGCGAAGGCGGTGACGCGGGCGCCGAGGTTGACCAGGGAGAGGGCTTCCTCGCCCCGGTTCTCGGGGGTGACCGGGCCGACGAGCACGCGGTGCCCGGCGATGTCGTCGAGCAGTTGGAGCTCGGCAGGATTGAAGCAGGTGCCGCCGTGGGCGTAGAAGGCAGGGTCGATCTCGAACCACGACGGGTCCGGCTGGAGGGTGCGGCTCATGCGTTGAGGTCGCTGCGGGAGGACTGGATCGGCATGACGTGGGAGTAGTCGTTGATGGTGAGGATAACGCGGCGGGTATCGGCGGCGCGGAGGACCGAGATGGAGGTGTGGTGCACGGGGACGAGGTGGTCGAACGGCGAGCCAAAGACGTGGCTCAAGATGGCGTTGATGACGCCGCCGTGACAGACGACGGCGACGCGCATGCCGATGGACTCTTCGATGATGGTATCGAGGGCGCGGAAGACGCGTTCGCGGAAGGCGCCGACGTCCTCGCAGTAGGGATAGGCCGAGTGCTTGCGGGTGCGGGTAACTTCGCGGTAGACCTCGGCGAGCTGCTCGCGGGTGTAGATATCGAGGAGGCCTTTATCCTGCGGGGCGCGCTGCCAGAGGTCGATTTCGCGCAGGTCGGGCATGACGATGGGGTCCATGCCGTGGTGCCAGGCGATGGCGCGGGCGGTGTCGTGGGCGCGGCGCATGTCGCTGCAGTAGACCCGGCCGAGGCGGGCGTTGGCGAGGCGGCGCCCGACGGCTTCGGCCTGCTTCTGGCCGAGCTCGGAGAGGGGGGCATCGTAGGCCTGGCCGAGCGGGATGTTCTCGAAGAACTTCTGCTCACCATGGCGGATGAGGAGGATTTCGACGAGACCTTCGAACGAATCGAGGAAGGGGTTTTCGAGGTCGATGGTGCGAACGCGGCGCTGCTGGGTCACTGGAGGTTCACCCCCGGCATGGCAACTGCAGCGAGGTCGGGCTCGACGCGCTGGACGTATTCGGAAGCGGCGACGAAGGCCTTGAGGCCCCGGACGAGGGCTTCGAGGTCTTCGTGGTTCATTTCGATGAGGATGCGGCGGGTAAAGACTTCGGAGCCAGTTTCGAGGCGGGAGCAGGCGGCCTCGCCCTGCTCGGTGAGGAAGTTGCGGACGAGGCGGCGGTCGGCGTCATCGTCTTCTCGGCGGATGAGGCGGGCTTTCACGAGGCGATCGACGATGCCGGAGATGGTGGGCGGGGTGACGCCGAGGCGGGTCGCGAGCTCGCCGGCGGTCACGCCGGGCGTTTCGCGGACGAGGAAGAGGACGCGCAGCTGGGCGGTGGTGAGCCCCATCTCGGCCCAGGTGCGGAAGCGGAGGGGGTCGAACATGTTGACGGTCTCGCCGAACAGGCGAATGGCTGCGTCGACGGCGCTCTCGGAGGCGGGGGGTGACTGCACGGCAGGAATCCTTGAACGGGGTTCGCAGGGGCTGTGGTGAACTCTAGCACCGAACGGCGCTTGCCTCCTCCCGGCGGCGGGGGTGGATACTGGAGACGATGGCACTTGACCTCGACCCGGGCACGGCTGCACTGGGGAACCCCCGGCTAATCGCGGCGATCGCGGCGGAGATGGACGGCGGGGCGATCCCGTTTTCGCGCTTCATGGAGCTGGCGCTGTACCACCCGGAGCATGGCTACTACCGGAAGCGGGGCCGCATCGGGAAGCAGGGCGATTTCGTCACCAGCCCGGTGGTGCACCCGATGTTCGGGTGGGCGGTGGCAGGGTGGTGCCAGTGGGCCTGGGAGCAGCTGGGCGAACCCGGGGAGTTCGTGATCTTCGAACCGGGCGCCGGGGAAGGCGCGCTGGCCAGGGCGGTGCTGGACTGGGCGGAGGGGCGCGGCGGGGGGTTCGCACGGGCGTTGCGCTACGTTGCCATCGAGCCGAACAGCCCGGGCGATGACCCGCGGGTGGCATGGCGGGTGCCGCCGGTGGAGCCGGCCGCGGCGGGGGTCGTGGTCGCCAATGAGCTGTTCGACGCCTTCCCGGTGCGGCTGTTCGAGGCGACGCCGCGGGGCCCGGCGGAGGTATATGTGCGGTGGGACGGCGAGCGGTTCGTGGAGACGAGCGGCCCAATTGCGAGCATCGACGGGGCGCCGGCAGAGGGCCGGTTCGAGGTCAACGACGCGCTCTACGGGGCGGCGCGGAGCCTCTGCGGGCTGGTCGAACGCGGGGCGGTGCTGGTGTTCGACTACGGCTGCCTGCAGGAGGAGCTCTGGGCGCCGTGGCGCACGCAGGGGACGCTGCTCTGCTTCTACCGCCACACCGCGCATGAGGACCCTTACATCCACGTGGGCGAGCAGGACATCACGGCCCACATCAACCTCTCGGAGCTGCTGGCGGCGATCGAGGATGAGGGGATGACTCCGTGGGGGCCGGTTTCGCAGCAGGAGTTCCTCTACAGCGTCGGGCTGGGCGGGCTGGTCGAGGCCGCCCGGGCGGACCTGCAGGAGTACTTCGCGCGGCGGCGAGCACTGGAACAGCTGACCGACGGCGCCGGCCTCGGGCGAATCCGGGTCACCGCCGGCACGCGCGGGCTGGCGGGCACGCCGCCAGGATTCGAGCCGCTGCCATGAGCGCAACGGAAGGGGCGAACGGGCACGGGCCGGGGGTCCGGGCGCCGATTGCGCCGGGCGAACAGGCGCCGGACTTCGAACTGCCGGCCGTGCCCGATGGGGGCGAGCCCTTCACGGTGCGGCTGCGGGACCTGCTCGCGCGGGGGCGAGTGCTGCTCATCTTCTACCAGGACGACGGGATGCCGATCTGCACGAGTGAGCTCAAGGCGTTCGCACAGGAGTATGACCTGCTGCGGGAGGACGGCGTGCAGGTGTTCGGCATCAACACGAACGGGATCGGCTCGCATGGGAAGTTCCAGGAGCGCGACCACTTCCCCTTCCCGCTCATTTCGGACTTCTACGGCGAGGCGGTGCGGGCGTACGGGTTCTGGGACCCGGAGGAACGGAAATCGCGGCGGGGGGTGGTGGTGGTCGGCCGGGACGGGCGGGTGGAGTATGTGCTGCCGCACTTCAACCCCGGGAGCCTGGCGGCCTTCGAGGGGGTGTTCCGGGGGCTCGGGCTGCTGGGGGACCCCGGTCAGGGGGGGTAGCCGCGGGATCGGAGCGCCGCGCGGACGGTGCGCTGGAGTTCGATGCAGGGGACCTCGAGCGGGTGCCGGTCGTGGCGGAAGCCCTGACGGAGCTGGCCAAGGAGGTAGCGGGCGTAGAAGCGGGGGCGGCCAAGCTGGCGCACCTGGGTGATGTGGGCGGCCTCGTGGGCGACGAGGGCAAGGCCGGCCGCGGACCCCGGACGATACGCACCGGCACGGAACAGGACGAACGGGGCGAAGGTGACGGCGCTCATGCCGACGATGCGCGGCACCCAGCCGGCCAGGCCGCCATGGAGGATGCGCATCGCTTCGAGGTCGCGGCGGGGAACCCATTCGGCGAGGCGGCCCACGACGGCGGGGTCAAGGCGCTGCACCGGGCACCGCCGGGGCGAGGAGCGATTGGTCGACGCGGTAGATGATGTTCTGGCCGTCGCGAAAGACTTCGGAGAGGGCGGGCATCGCGGCGAGGGCGGCGAGCGCCTCGGGCGTGCCGTGGATGCGCTCCTCGGTGCCGACGATGACGTACTGGACGTTGTAGGTGCGCAGGAACTGCTCGGCCTGGAGGGTGTTCGGGTCGGTGTAGAAGCGCTGGACATCGGCGCGGCGCTGCTGGACGAGGCTGGCGTACTCGGTGCGCTGCTGGATCTGATGCCAGTCCCAGCCGATGACGGCGGGGAGGCCGGTGTACTCGGAGATGCGGCCCGTCCAGCGGTAGAGAGGGCCGACCGCTTCGACGATGACCGGGGAGCCCTCGACGTTCTCGCGGAGCCACTCGATGAGCGGGAGGTCTTCATCGAGGCGGAAGGTGACGTCATCGGACGGGCCGGGGTCGGTCCCGGGCTCGGTGAAGGTGCCGTGTTCGAAGAAGGCAAAGCCGTCCAGGGTGAGCGGGGTATCGCCGAAGCGGGCCTGCTGGCGCGCGCTGGTGCCGGAGATGACATACGGCGTGGAGGCAAGCAGGAGCGCGCCGAGGGCGCCGAGCGCCGCGATTCGCGCGGCGGCGGCCGGCCGGGCGGCGGGCCGGGCGGCGAGGAGGGCGGAGATCACATCCCAGGCGGCGAAGGCGCTGGCCAGGGCGAAGAGGTGCCACGCCTGGAGGCCGAACTTGAAGACGGTGTTCATGCGGACGATGTCGTTCTTGAGGGTGACGACGTCGACGCCGGCGGCGATGGCGAAGGCGAGCGCAGAGAGCAGGCTGACCAGCAGGCGGGGCAGGTCGGGCCGGGGCTGGCGGAGCTCGTCCACCGCGTGGTTGGCGAGGAAGATGATGGCCACCAGGCTGAGGGTGACGGTGGTCAGCCCAAAGGCCCAGGTAAATGCCACCAGCCCCGCGAGGAAGAGCAGGAGCGACGCGACCTCCAGGCGGCCGGCCACGACGGCGAGGACGGGGTTACGGCCGGGTTCGAAGCCGCGGGCTGCGAGCATCCGGTACTGGCGCAGCGCGATCCAGGCGACGGCGATGCCGACGAAGACGCCGTACTGCGCGAGGAACTGCTGGAAGGGCGTGGTCTCGGGGGCGCGGACGATGCCGGGGTCGAAGGTTTCGAACCGGCCCGCGAACGGCGCGAAGGGGATGAGCAGGGCAGCGGCGAAGAGCGCAAGCTGGCCGAGGGCGTTCCAGGTGCGGCGCTCGCCGGAGCCCGGTGCGAGCAGCGCACCGAGGAGGATGGCGGCAACCCCGAGGATGACGGCGGTTGGGAAGTCCCAGGTGTGGACCATGCGGATGGTGCCGACCGCAAGCCCGAGCACCCCGGCGAGCACCCACGACCGGCGGCTATCGCCGGCCGCGGCAGCGAGGACCATGACGACGGCGAGGCCCACGAGGGTGACGAAGAAGGGGATGGCCATCAGGTGCGGGTGGAGATCGGCGAAGAGGAACGACCAGTAGGGGAATTCGGTGATATCGAAGGAGCCGAAGTGGACGCGCGAGCTTCGCCACCAGTCGAAGGGCGGGAGCGGCGCGCTGCCGAGGAGCCACTGCCAGAGGCCGCCGACGATGCCGACCGCGCCGCCGATAACGGGCACCCCTTCGAACAGGGACCAGCGGTTGACCGCCTGCAGGCGCTCGATCCACTGGTGCAGCGCGTCGAGGTTGCCGGCGGCGACCAGCAGGAAGGCCGCGAGCACACCCACGAGGACGACAGGGCCGTTGGGTCGGACCCCGGGTGCCTGGCGTGCCTTCGCCACGAGGCCGGAGACGACGCCGCAGGCCACCGCCGCGGCCGAGGCGGCGAAGGTGGGGACGCCGAGGTTGAAGGCGACCTCGGGGAGGATGCCGAAGGCGCGAATCGGGACGGCGAGGAAGAACCAGCCCCAGTAGTAGTAGTTCATGCTGCCGCCGGCAAACCAGGGGTCGTACGGCGGCAGGATTGTCGAGCGGGTGACGGCAGTCAGGTAGGCGATTTCCATCGGCTTTTCGCCGCCCTGCGGGTGGTGCCAGAGGTCGGGGTTGGCCGCACGCAGGAGGAGGAAGGCGAAGAAGGCAGCGAGGAAGACGCCCTCGGCGGCGAGCCAGCTGCGCCAGCGGGTGCGGGCGTCTTCGAGGAGGTCGCCACGCCTGAGGATGGCAAGGGCGGCGCCGGCAAGCACGACTATGGCGAAGGCGGCCCAGGCGAGCCCCCGGGAGAATTCGAACAGGCCCCAGGCGACCAGCATCCAGGCGACGAGGGCAACGGCGGCCGGTCCGAGCAGGCGGGCCAGGCTCCAGGCGCTGCCGGGGAGCGGGCGGGCGAGCCAGGCCACCCAGGGGAGGGCAGCGAGGGTGGCGAGTTCGAGCCAGAGCAGCCACCAGAGCCAGGGGGCGGCGGCCACCGGTCCCGGATTGGGGAAGACATCGCCGAAGGTGCCGCCCGCCTGCTGACGCGCGGCTTCGGCGGCGGTGAACTGGAGGCCGTTGCTGCGGCCCTGGCGCGGGAGGAGGTTGACCGCCGATTCGGGGCGGGCCTCGGCGAGCAGGGCGTAGGCGCGGGCGGGGTCGAAAGCGGCGGTCTTGCGGTAGATGCGGACCTCCGGGTGGTCGTAGACGGTGAAGGACTCCTCGGCTGAGGAGTCATCGATAGAGATGCCGAGGAAGGAGGGGCGCACCCGGAAGGTGGCGACCCGTTCGAAGCCGAGGTCGCCGGAATCGAGCAGCCGGTAATAGCGGATGGTGGCGGGGTATTCACGTTCGAGCCGGGGCACGGACTCGCGGATGCGGCCGGATGTGACCGCGATGTAGTCGGCACCCACGAGCCCGGGCCGGTTGGCGTCCCCGGGGGTGCCGTAGATGAGCTCCTGGATCTTGGCGGGCGAATCGGTGCGGTAGAGGTCGAGTTCGACGAAGCGGTAGGCACGCTCGCGGCCCGGGAAGTCCCAGGGGACGGGGTCGTCCCAGATTTCGGTGGTGATGGCGGAGCCCGGGGGGATGTTGTCGTAGACCCACTGCGTCGCGGCGATGCGGGGGTGGGTTTCGAAGTAGACGTTCTGAAAGGCGAGGGCCCACCAGCCCGACCCGGCGATGGCGACCCCGGTGATCGCGAGGGCAGCGGTGCGCGCCGCGCCGGGGCTGAGGGCTGCGGTCAACGGCCCGAGGGTAAACGTCACCCTTTTTCGCGCGCGGCGGAGCAGTTCGAGGACCGCCCAGGCGGCGAAGAGGCAGAGGACCGGGTAGGCCGGCAGGAAGTAGCGCATGAAGGCCACGAAGCGCGGCCCCCAGAAGACGACCACGAGCAGGGCAAGGGCCACGGGCAGCAGGAGGGCGACTTCGCGGCGGCGAGCCGAGCGGATGAGCGCTGCGGCGAGGCCCCCGAACGCCGGGATGGCGAGGGCGGGACCTAGACCCCACAGGACCAGCTGGCGGAGCGGGGTGAGGAACGGGGTCGAGCCGGCGAACTGGACGAACGGCGGGTAGTCGGCGTTGCCCTGCTGGAAGTCCCGCTCGCGCTGGATGTCGTCCCACCAGCGGGCATCGAGGGCGAAGTCCCACGGGTGCGGACCGGCGAAGGCGTAGGGCTGGGCGACGCGGAAGACGAGCAGCGAGACGGCCCCGGCGAGGCAGAGCATGGCGACATCGGAGACCCAGGCACCGCGGGCCCGGGGCCCAGCGGGAGCTTCGCCGCGCCAGGTAAGCCGCAGGCCGGGGAAGTCGTAGAGGGCGATGCGGAGCAGGGCGGCAAGCACCGGGATGGCGGCGAAGATGGCGCCGTTCACCTTGCTGGCCGTGGCGAGGCCGATGGCCGCGCCGATGCCGACGGCGAGCAGCCACGCGTTGCGGGATTCGGCGCGCACCCAGTGAACGGAGAGCAGGAGGGTAAGGAGGGCGAACAGGTTGAGGTAGGGGTCCATGGCCCAGAAATGGGCCAGCTGGGTGGGCAGCACTGCGATGGCATAGAGGAAGGCCGCGAGGAGGCCCAGGCGGCGGGAGCCCAGGGCGGACCCCAGGAGGAAGACGAGCACGATGACGAGGACATCGACGAAGGCGGTGACCTGCCGGCCGGAGATGACGGTGGCGACGTACGAGTTGCCGGGCCCGGCGGGGTCATCTCCGCGCAGGGTGGCGACGGCCTTCACGAGGAACAGCGGAAAGGTGCCGTAGACGTAGGAGTTGGTCTGGCCGTCGTTGTACGGGTTGAGCGGCGAGCGGGCGGTATCGAAGTACTCGGCCGGGGAGGAGGGCCAGTCGATGCGGTCGGCGACGAGCGAGAGGAAGCGCTCATCGGGGTGCATCTGGAGGGGGTAGGCGGCGCCGGGCGGGGTATCCCAGCCGAGGCCGTGGAAGCGAAGGGCGGCGCCGAGGACGAGGATGGCAGCGAGGAGCACGGGCCATTGGAACACCCGGTGCAGTGGCGCAGGCAGGCGGCGGGGGAACCGGGGCCGGGCGGGGTGGGTGGCCAAGCGCTCCTCCTGGGTGGTCTACAGGATACGCAAGGCCGGGTTTTGGCGGGGAGAACGCCGAGGGCCCGGCGTGCTGCCGGGCCCTTGCCGGGGTTTGCGGCGGTGCGGAGGCTAGTCGGCAGCGGCGGACCGCCCGGTGACCTGGGTAGCGCCGGTTTCGGCGGGGCGAGGGAGCGCAAGGCGTGCATTGGCGAGCAGGTAGGCGCCGGCCACGAAGACGGCGCCGCCAACGATATTCCCCAGTGTAACGGGGATGAGGTTGTGGGCGAAGCCTGCCCAGGAGACGGAGTCGGCGTGGGGCTGGAAGAGCGCAATGCCCAGCAGCGTCATGTTGGCGACTGAGTGCTCGAAACCGGCGCCGATGAAGGCGAACAGGCACCAGAAGATCATGATGAGCTTGCCCGCCTCGCTCTGCTGGCGCATGGCGGACCAGACGGCGAGACAGACCAGCCAGTTGCACAGGATGCCGCGGAAGAAGGCGTCTTCGAACGAGAGGGTCATTTTGGCGGCGGCGATTTTCTGGATGAAATCGGCCTGGGGGGCTGCCCCGAGGGCACCGCTCTGGGCGACGAGCCAGGCGAGGGCGAGCGAGCCGGCGAGGTTGCCGGCGAGCGACACGGCCCAGGTGCCCGCCAGCGACGAAACCGGCACGGCGCCTCGAAGCGCGCCGACGGTCATGACGAGGGTATTGCCGGTAAACAGTTCGGAGCCGGCGACGATGACGAGCGAGAGCGCGATCCCGAAGGATGCACCCATCACGAACTTGAGGAAGGGTGAGCCCGCGACCGAAAGCGGCGCGCCGATTGCGAAGATGAGCACGATACCGAACCCGACATAGATGCCGGCGAGCGCGGAGAGAATCAGGTAGCCGTGGGGTTTTTCGCGCAGGAAGGCCGCCTTGGCGGCTGCCGCCTTGCTGCAGGCTTCGAGTGCGTCGGTGGTCATGCGGAAACTTCCTCCATAGTTTCGTCTTCGGATGCGGTCTTTGTTTCGAGGTGGATGAGCGAAAGGGGCACCGTCTGGGCGAAGCGCTGGCGGACGAGGGCTTCGACGAGGACGGGGAGGTCTTCCCAGTGGACGTTTTCGAGGATTTTCGAGGCGAGGCGAGGTTCATCGCCGAGACGGCCGCCGACGTAGACATCGGCGGCTTCTTCGACGCGGCTGCCGAGGCGGATGTTGGTGCCCTGGAGGCCAATATCGGCGATGTGGTGCTTGCCGCAGGCGTGGATGCATCCAGAGACGTGGATGCGGGTGCCGCGCGGTACCTGGACGCCACGGCGTTCGAGTTCGGAGGCGAGCTGGTAGGCGTGGCGCTTGGTATCAATGAGGCTGAAGTGGCAGTAGTCGTTGCCTGTGCAGGCGACAAGGTGGCGCCAGATGTGGGACGGGTTGGGCTTGAGGCGCTCGAGAATGGGTTCGGCGAGGAGGTTCGAGAGCGCGGCATCGGGGATGTGGGGGATCACGATGTTCTGGTCGACGGTGAGGCGGAGCTGGCCCTGGCCGTAGGAATCTGCGAGGTCAGCGACGCCTTCGAGCTCATTGGCGGTGATGCGTCCAACGGGGACGTGGAGGCCGATGTAGTTCTTCCCGACCTGGCGCTGCGGGTGAATGCCGAGATGGTCGCCCGCGACCCGGAGGCGCTCATCAATGCCGGCGCGCTGGAGAGGCCGGCCGAACTCTCGCTCGACTTCGTCGCGGAGGCGTTCTTCACCCCATTCGGCGATGAGCCACTTGAGCCGGGCTTTGGTCCGCACGTCCCGCGGGCCGTTGTCCCGGTAGACCCGCAGGAGGGCGAGGAAGAAGGGGACGACTTCCTCGGGCGTGACGAAGACGTCGAGCGGCGTGGCGAGCCGGGGGCTGGTTCCGCCCAGGGCGCCACCGACGAGGACGTTGAACCCGGCAACACGGCGACCGTCCCGCTCGCGGGTAGCCGGGACGAATCCGAGGTCCTGCGATTGGGCGTCGCCACAATCATCGCGGCAGCCGGCAATTGCGACGTTGAACTTGCGCGGGAGGTTGGAGAATTGCCTGCCGGCGGCGAGGTGGGCTTCGGCGAGTGCGTTGACGAGGGGGGTGGAGTCGAACAGCTCCATGCCGTCGATGCCGGCGAGCGGACAACCGATGAAGTTGCGAACGTTGTCCATCCCCGTCTGGCGGGTGGTGATCCCCGCCTCGCTGAGGCGCTCGATGATGCCGGGAATATCGGGCAGGAGCAGGTCGCGCAGCTGGAGGTTCTGGCGCGTGGTGATGTCGGCGGTGCCGCCTCCGTGCTCCCGGGCGATGCCGGCGATGACGCGGGCCTGGCTGGAGGTGAGGCGGCCGCCAGTGATGCGCAGGCGCATCATGAAGGTGCCGGGCTTCTGGGGGCGGTGGAAGACGCCGTACCACTTGAAGCGCTGGAGGTGGGCCTCGTCGAGCTCCTGCGGCGGGACTCCCCTGCGGGCGAACTCAACGAGGTCCTCCCAGGAATCGAGTCCGTCCTTTTCCTGCTTGATGGCTTCGATTTTGTTCATACTCCCTCGGCGTGAATGGTGTTGCCGCGGCAAGTCTCGATTTCGGCG
The DNA here is from genome assembly GCF_034433535.1 of Tepidiforma sp. GTDB lineage: Bacteria > Chloroflexota > Dehalococcoidia > Tepidiformales > Tepidiformaceae > Tepidiforma. The sequence goes on along the minus strand of NZ_DAOUAO010000040.1, from coordinate 1,638 downwards.
GTTTCGTTCAGATGGCGATGGGATGACGAGTCGTTTGCGGCTGGGTTTCGCGTTCGTTTCGAACACAGCAACCGCCCCGGCCGGGCGGCCGGGGCGGCGAAAGGACGGGTGCGGAAAAAGGGGGACTGTGGCTTAAAGGCCTTTTTCGACCAGGAAGGCAGCGAGGTCGCTCAGGCGGCAGGCGTAGCCCCACTCGTTGTCGTACCGGGCGGCGACTTTGACTAGGTTGCCGCCGACCACGTTGGTCGAGAGGCCGTCGACGATGGAGGAGCGCTCGTCGCCCTTGAGGTCCATGGAAACGACGGGGTCCATGGTGATGCCGAGGATGCCCTTCATCTTCTCGGCAGCGGTTTCGCGGATGATGTCGTTCAGGGCGTCTTTGGTGGTGTCTTTCTCGGTGAGGGCGACGACTTCGACGATGGAGACGGTCGGGGTAGGCACGCGATAGGCGAGGCCATCGAGGCGGCCTTCGACCTCGGGGATAACCAGCTTGAGCGCGCGGGCCGCGCCGGTGGAGGTGGGGACGATGTTGAGGGCGCCGGCGCGCATTTCGCGGAGGTCGGAGCCAGCGGCCTTATCGAGGATCTGCTGGGAGTTGGTGTAGCTGTGGATGGTGGTCATCTGGCCTTTGACGAGGCCGAGATTATCGACGACGACTTTGACGACAGGGGCGAGCCCGTTGGTGGTGCAGGAAGCGTTGGAGATGACGTGGTGGCGGGCCGGGTCGTAGGCGTCCTGGTTGACGCCGAGGACGATGGTCACGTCTTCGTTCTTCGCGGGGGCCGAGATGATGACCTTCTTGACGGTGTCACGGCGGTGCGCCGCGGCCTTCGTGGCGTCGGTGAAGAGGCCGGTGGATTCGATGACGATCTCGGCGCCGACGGAGCCCCAGGGGATTGCGCCCGGGTCGCGCTCGGCGAAGACGCGGACCGGCCGGCCGTCGACAACGAGCGAGTCGTTTTCGGCGCGGATGTCGCGGTTCCAGCGGCCGTAGTTGGAGTCGTACTTGAGCAGGTTGGCGTTGACGTCGGTGGCGACGAGGTCGTTGATGGCGACGACTTCGAGCTGGCCGGGGTAGCGGTCGGTGATGGCTTTGAAGACCTGACGGCCGATGCGACCGAAGCCGTTGATGCCGATTTTGGTGGGCAAGGGGGTTCCTCCGGTGGGGTATGGGCCGTGCTGGGGTGACGGTACCCGGCGGGGGTTAAGTGTGCCGCCGGGCGAGGATTCAGGCGAGTTTCACGGCGGTGCCGGAGGCGGTAATCATCAACATCTGGCCTCCGCCCACGGTTTCGTAATCCAGTTTGACGCCGACGACGGCATCGGCGCCGAGCTGCTGGGCGTACTGGAGCATCTCGGCGATGGCGCCGTCGCGGCCCTTGCGCAGCTCTTCTTCGTACTTGCCGGAGCGGCCGCCGACGATGTTGCGGAAGCCGGCGGCAATGTCCTTGAACACGTTGACGCCGAGGATGACCTCGCCGGCCACGACCCCGAGATATTCGGTGATGGTGCGGCCTTCGATGGTGCCGGTGGTGGTGAGGAGAATGGCCATGGTTCCTCCATCGAATGACGTGGGATGGGTGGCAGGGACGCCCCCAGTGTAGCGGGTTCGGCGGCCGTTTCCCGTTCTGTAACTTT
>NZ_DAOUAO010000039.1:0-2432 GCF_034433535.1 Tepidiforma sp. | reverse complement strand
GGCTGCCCCGCCCCGGGTGGAGCTTCCGCGCGAAGGCCTTAGCCCTGCTTCTGCTGTGCCGCCTTCTCGGCCAGGTACGCCTTCAGCGTCTGGCCGGTGCGCCACATCGGCTCCGCGCCCTCGAGGCTGCAGATCTTGTCCCAGTTCGCCTGGACCCACTCCGCATCCTTCAGCTCGCCCATGCCCGGCTGGATCCCCGGCCCCTTCACGATCGCCGCCCGGTTGAAGTTGCCCGCGCCGGCCTCGATGATGAGGCCGCTGTCCTGGCACTCCTTCGACACCATGTAGACGACCGCTGGCACCACGTACTCCGGCTTCAGCCGCTCCACCATTTCCTGCGGCATCACGGTCTGCGTCAGGCGGGTGCCCGCCACCGGCGCGATGGTGTTGACCATCACGTTGTACTTCGCGCCCTCCTGCTTGAGGACGTTCATCAGGCCCAGCATGGCCGTCTTCGCCGCGCCGTAGTTCGCCTGCCCGAACTGCCCGTAGATGCCGGACGACGAGGTGGTCAGCACCACGCGGCCGTATGCCTGCTGCCGGAAGACCGGCCACGCGTGCCGCAGCACCGAGAAGGTGCCCTTCACGTGCACCGCGAAGACCTTGTCCCAGTCGTCCTCGCTCATGTTGTGGAAGGCCACGTCCCGCAGGATGCCCGCGTTGCAGATCACGATGTCCAGCCGCCCGAAGTTATCGAGCGCCGTCTTCACGATGTTGTAGCCGCCTTCGTAGGTGGCCACGCTGTCGAAGTTCGGCACCGCCGTGCCGCCGGCAGCCGTGATCTCGTCGCACACCTTGCGCGCCGGGGCCGCGTCAGCGCCCTGCCCGTGCGGGTCACCGCCGAGGTCGTTGACCACCACCTTCGCCCCGCGCCGCGCAAGGTCCAGCGCATACGCCCGGCCGAGGCCGGCCCCCGCACCCGTCACCACCGCTACCTGTCCTTCGAACGAAATCGCCATGCCTATCCTCTCAATAACCAGTCTGCGGGGGTTGCCGCCTCGGACCTGCCGCGCGGCGCCCCGCTGCAACCGTGCAGGTTACCAGCATTCCGCGCTTAGCACCCATCCGGCCGCCGCGGCGCCCGGTCCACCATCTCTTCGAACCACGCCTCGGTGCTCGCCACCCGCCACGCCAGCACATCATCCTCGCCCGCCTGCAGCCGCCCCCGCACCTCCTCCACCGCCTCGCGCCGGAACACGTCCTCTCGTTCCAGCGCGCGCGCCAGCAGCCCATCGAGCCACGGGCGCAGCGGTCCCAGTGCCCACCGCCGCTGGGGCGGCGCATACGCCAGCTTGTCGCGCCGCCTCAGCACGTCGTCCGGCACGATGCCGGCCATGGCGTCCCGCAGGATCGCCTTGGTGGTCGCCCCGCGCAGCAGCAATTCCGGCCGCAGCCCGAAGCAGAACTCCACCAGCCGGTGGTCGAGGAACGGCAAACGCACCTCCCGCCCGAACGCCATGCTGTTCCGGTCGGCGTAGCGCAGGAATTCCGGCAGCTGCGTGGTCAGCTGCCAGCGCACCAGCTCGTTCCGCAGACGATCGCGAAACGGCCGAATCGTGGCCGCGTGCGCCGGCGCGTACCGGTCGTGCACCTCCTGCGATACCAGCTCGCCCGAGCGGAAATAGCGCTCCGCCAGCCCATCCCGCACCTGCGGCGGCAGCAGGTAGTACGCCCCGAACAGCACCGGCTCCCGCAGGCTCCCGTACCGCCGCCAGGCCCCCAGCGCCAGCCCCAGCGCCCTGTCGATGCGCCCCGTCCGCAGCCAGTGCGCGAAGAACATCCCCAGCGCCTGGGTGTACCCCCCAAGCAGCTCATCCGCCCCCTGCCCGTCCAGCAGCACCGTCGTCCCGCTCTCCCGCGCGAGCCGCATCACCAGCCACTGCGCGAACGGGCTCGTACTCGCGATCGGCTCCTCCTGGTGGTACTGCAGCGCCGAGAACTCCTCCTCGAACGCCTCGGGCCGAACCCATACCTCGTGCGCCTCCGCACCCACCCGCTCCACCACCAGCCGGATGAACCGGCCCTCATCGTGCGCCCGCGAATCGAACCGCGCGCTGAACGTCCGCTGCGGCCCCAGCCGCTGCGCCTCCCGCTGCGCATGGATCGTCGCCACGATGCTCGACGAGTCGAGCCCGCCGCTCAGCGAGCTCCCCAGCGGCACATCGCTCCGCAGCCGAAGCCGCACCGCATCGAAAAACAGCGCCCGGAACGCCTCCGCCGCCTCCTCCCGCCGCCGGGGCGCCTCGGCCGCCCGCGGCTGCCAGTACCGCACCGGCCTCCCCTGCCCCTCCGCGTCCAGCACCAGGTAATGCCCCGCCGGAAGGCTCTCAATGCCAGCGAAAAAGCTCTCCGCATCCTGGTCCAGGTCCCCCCGCGCAAGGTACCGGTACACCGCCCGCAGGTTCGGCTCCCGGAGCCCCGGCCGCACCGCC
>NZ_DAOUAO010000038.1:0-8948 GCF_034433535.1 Tepidiforma sp. | reverse complement strand
GGGGACACCGCCCGGCGGGGCCGACCGTCAGCTGACGGTCGGCCCCGCCGGGCGGTGTCCCCCGGACGGCTAGCAGCGCGGGAGGCGTTCAGCCAGCGCGTCGATGAGCCCGCTAATCGGCACGCGCACCTGCTCCTGCGTGTCCCGGTCGCGGATCGTCACGGCGTCGTCCCCGTCCTTGCCGTCCTCCCCCACGGTCTGGAAATCGATCGTCACGCAGCAGGGGGTGCCGATTTCGTCCTGGCGCCGGTAGCGCCGGCCAATCGACTGGGTCTCGTCATACTGCGTCATCCAGATCGGCCGAAGCATGTCGTATACCCGCCGGGCGGTTGGACGCAGCGCGTCGTTCTTCGAAAGCGGCAGCACCGCCACCTTAATCGGCGCGATACGCGGCTTGAACTTCAGCACCGCCCGTTTCTCGCCCTTCTCGTCCGGCTCCTCAGTGTAAGCATCGAGCAGCGTCACCGCGAGCGTCCGCGTCAGGCCGGCCGCCGGCTCGATCACCCACGGCACCACGTGTTCGCCGGTCTCCTCATCGAAGTAGGTCAGCGGGTGGCCGCTCAGCTTCGCGTGCGAGCTGAGGTCGAAATCGGTCCGCGCCGCGATGCCCTCCAGTTCGCCCCATCCCCAGGGGAAGAGGTACTCGATATCGGTCGTCGCCGCGCTGTAGTGCGAGAGCTCGTCCTTCTCGTGGTCCCGCAGCCGCAGCCGCTCCGGCGCGATGCCGATCACCTCGATGTACCAGCGCAGCCGCTCCTCGACCCACTGCCGGTGGAGCGCCAGGTACTCCGTTGGGTTCTCCCGGTCGGCCGGCGGCTTGCAGAAGTACTCCATCTCCATCTGCTCGAACTCGAGCGTCCGGAAGATGAACCGCCCGGGGGTGATTTCGTTGCGGAAGCTCACCCGCGTCTGCGCAATGCCGAACGGCAGCTTCTTGCGGGTAGCCTGCAGCACGTTCTCGAAGTTCACGAAGATGCCCTGCGCCGTCTCGGGCGGCAGGTAGGCGATGTTCGCCTCATCGGCCACCGGGCCTACCTGGGTGCGGAACATCATGTTGAACTGGCGCGGCTCGGTCAGTTCGCCCCCATCGTACGGGCAGAGGGGCCGCCCCGCTGCGTCCCGCTGCACCTCGCCGTACGCCCCCTCCTCCAGGTGGTCGGCCCGGAAGCGGCGCTGGCAGCGCTTGCAGTCGACCAGCGGGTCGGTGAAGTTCGCAACGTGGCCGCTCCCGACCCACACCTGCGGGTTCGTGATCAGCGCTGCATCCAGCCCGACCACGTCGTCCCGCTCCATCACCATCGAGCGCCACCACGCCTCGCGGATGTTGCGCTTCAGCTCCACCCCGAGCGGGCCGTAGTCGTAAGCGTTGGCGAAACCGCCGTAGATCTCCGCGGACGGGAAGACGAATCCCCGCCGCTTCGCGAGGGAGACGATCGTTTCGAGGTCGGTCGCAGGCATGAGCGGAATCCTCACAGGCAGCTTCGGCGCGCCCGGCTGACGCGCCGACGTTCCTCAACGTTACCCCGGAATCGGCTTAGCCGCCGTGCCCCCGCGCCTCCAGCCGCGCGCGCAGCTCCGGCTCGCTGAGCGGCACCTCGAAGACCTTCACGCGGGCTCTCGCGCCGGCCACGAGCACCACCTCCCGGCCCGGCAGCCCGAGCGCCCGGGCGAGCAGCTGCGCCACCGCAGCGTTCGCCGCGCCATCCGCAGGCGCCGCCCGCACCCGGATGCGCAGCGCCCCGGCCGCATCGAACCCCTCCACCGCATCCCGGCCCGCCCGCGGGGTGACCCGCACCGTCAGCCGTGCCATTCGCTCCCCCAAAGACGACGACAGGTGGCGGCCATCGCCCCTAGAACATGCGTTCGTTGCTCGCTATGATGCACCACGACGGGCCGCCACGATGCTATCATCCGGGCCCGTACGCTACCCCGGCGGGTGAACCCATGGCAGATGCAGACCGCGCCCGCGCCCTCGAACTCGCGCTCTCTCAGATCGAGAAGCAGTTCGGGCGCGGCGCCATCATCAAGCTCGGCGACGCCGAGGCGAACCAGACCGAGGTCATCTCCTCTGGCTCCCTCGCCCTCGATATCGCCCTCGGCGTGGGCGGCATCCCGCGCGGCCGCGTCACCGAAATCTTCGGGCCCGAATCCGCCGGTAAGAGCACCCTGGCCCAGCACGTGATGGCTGAGGCCCAGAAGATGGGCGGGACCGCGGCCTACATCGACGTCGAGCACGCCATGGACCCCGGCTACGCGCGCGACCTCGGCATCCGGCTCGAAGACCTGCTCGTCGCCCAGCCCGATACCGGCGAGCAGGCCCTCGAAATCTGCGAAACGCTCGTCCGCTCCAACGCCGTCGATGTCATCGTGGTCGACTCCGTAGCCGCGCTCGTCCCCCGCGCCGAAATCGAAGGCGAAATGGGCGATGCCCACGTCGGCCTCCAGGCGCGCCTCATGTCCCAGGCGCTGCGCAAGCTGACCGCGACCATCGCTCGCACCAGCACGGCCGTCATCTTCATCAACCAGCTGCGCGAGAAGGTCGGCGTCGTCTTCGGCAACCCCGAAGTGACCCCCGGCGGCCGCGCCCTGAAGTTCTACGCCTCCGTCCGCATCGATATCCGCCCCGTCGATAGCATCAAACGCGGCCCCGATATCGTCGGGCGCCGCGTCAAAGCCAAGATCGTCAAGAATAAGGTCGCGCCTCCCTTCCGCCAGGCCGAGTTCGATATCATGTTTGAGCAGCCGCGGGGCATCTCCCGCTCCGGCGATATCGTCGACCTGGGAGTGGAGCACGGGATCCTGACCAAAAGCGGCGCCTTCTACAGCTACGGCGACCTCCGCATCGGGCAGGGCCGCGAAAACGCAAAGCAGTTCCTCGAAGATAACCCCGACCTCGCCCTCGAAATCGAAAATGAAATCCGCCGGCAGGCCGGCCTGCCGGTACGTGCCACAAAAGGAGAGCAGCTGGTGGAACGCTAGTTCCCCGGCCCTATGGACGAGCACCACAGTCCCCCGGAACCCCTGATCATCGCCATCACGCCGCCCGGGAGCCGGCGCCGTCGCATCGTCACTCTCAGCGATGGCCGCGAGCTGGTCTTCTCCGATGAAGCCTGCGAGCGCGTCGGCGTCCAGGTCGGCATGACCGCCGATGCCGACCTCCTCGAGGCGCTCGAGCGCGAGGAGCGGCGCGCCAACGCCCACGAAGCCGCCCTGCGCCTGCTCGACGCGCGGCCGCGCTCCGAGCACGAAATGCGCACCCGCCTCGCCCTGCGCGGCTTCGACCCCGACACCATCGCCGCTGAAATCGACCGCCTGCGCGGCGCCGGCCTGCTGGATGACCAGCGCTTCGCCCGCGCCTGGGTCGAGGACCGCAAGCGTGTCTCGCCCCGCGGCACCGCCATGCTGCGCTACGAACTCCTCGGCCGCGGCATCGACCCGGAGGCTGTGGACGCCGCGGTCGACGGCATCGATGACCTCGAGACCGCCACCCGCCTCGCCCTCCGGCGCGGCCAGCGCTACACCGGCCTCCCCCACGAGGAGTTCCTCGCGAAGGTCGGCGGTTTCCTCCGCCGCCGCGGCTTCGATTACCAGGTGACTGCCGAAGCGCTCCGCCGTGCCTGGGCCGAGCTGCAGCAGCACCAGCCCCCGCCCGGCGCGTAAGCAGCGCGACCCCGGGGCGCCCGCGAAAGTACCCATCCCGCCCCATATCTGGCAGAATCCCGCTGCACACGCTGGAGGGGCCCGGCAGGCCTGAGCCCGCTGCCCCGGAGGATTTCCCTACCCCATGGAACTGCGATTCGGCGAAAAGGAAGAAGCCCTCAGGGCAGAAGTCCGCAAATTCCTGCAGGAAACGCTCGGCTCCCGCGCTGACGAAGGTGGCGAGCAGCTCGGCACCCGCACCGACGAAGAGTTCGAGTTCGCCCGCGAGTTCAACCGCAAGCTCGCCGAGCGCGGCTGGATCGCCCCGGCCTGGCCGAAGGAGTACGGCGGCCTCGGCGCCTCCATCTACGAGCAGATGGTCTTCAACGAAGAGTTCGGCTACTGGGGTGCGCCCGATACCGGCACGCGCGGCTTCGGCGTCGGCATGATCGGCCCCACGCTCATCATCCACGGCACCGAAGAGCAGAAGCGCTACTACCTCCCCAGGATCACCAGCGGCGAGCACATCTGGTGCCAGGGCTACTCCGAACCCGGCGCCGGCTCCGACCTCGCCTCGCTCCAGACCCGCGCCGTCCGCGACGGCGATGACTACGTCGTCAACGGCCAAAAGATCTGGACCACCGGCGCCCACCACGCCGACTGGTGCTTCCTCCTCGTCCGCACCGACCCGGACGCGCCCAAGCACAAGGGCATCTCCTTCCTCCTCGTCGATATGAAAACGCCCGGCATCACGGTTCGGCCCCTCGTCAACATGGCCGGGTACCACGAATTCAACGAGGTCTTCTTCGAGGACGTCCGCGTCCCCGTCCGCAACCGCGTCGGAGAGGAGAACCGCGGCTGGTACGTTGCCATGACGCTGCTCGATTTCGAGCGCTCCAACGTCGCCTCCATCGCCGCCAACCAGCGCCAGCTCGAACTGCTCATGCAGCTCTGGCGCGAACGCCGCACCGGAGAGGCCTACCGCGACATCCTCCGCCACCGCCTCGCCGACCTCTGGGTTGCCAACGAAACCGGCCGCCTGCTCGCCTACCGCATCGCCTGGATGCAGGAAGCCGGCCGCATCCCGAACTACGAGGCCTCGGTCATCAAGGTCTACGCCACCGAGCTCGCCCAGCGCATCACCAACTTCGGCGTGAACCTCTTCGGCCCGGCCGGCGCCCTCGAGCCCGATTCGAAGTACGCCGTCGCGAATGGCGTGTTCGAAAAGGGGCACCTCGTCAACGTCGCGCCGACCATCTACTCCGGCTCCAGCGAAATCCAGCGCAACATCATCGCCCAGCGCGGCCTCGGCCTTCCCCGCGACTGAGCTGGCACTCCGTCGAGCAACAGCGACGCGCCCGGCAGCACTGCTGCCGGGCGCTGTTCGTTCATGCGCATGAATTTGGATGCGGGTAGAGCAGCGGCACCCGGGCTCCGCCCGGTCCCCGGCCTGCGCAGGCCTACCCCCCGTACTCCCAGCCCAGCTCCCGCTCGATCAGCATCTCGCCGGGCCGCAGCCGCTCCCCGTCCACGCACTCCCCAATCACCAGGGTGTGGTCTCCCACCGGGAAGAACTCCACCGCGTTGCAGGCGATCCACCCGAGCGCCTGGTCGAGGACCGGGCAGCCGTTCTCGTGCAGCCCGTAAGGGATCGTCGCAAGTTTGTCGATCACCTTCGAGGCCAGCTCCTCCGAGCGGCCCTTCACCTTCTTCGCCTCCGAAGGCATCACCACCTTCCGCGCGATATCCACCCCATCTTTCTGGTGCAGCAGGTTCACCGTGAACACCTTCGTCTCGCGGATGAACCGCAGCGTTCGCGCGTCGTTTTCGATCGAAACCGCCAGCAGCCGCGGCCGGAACGACACCTGCATCACCCAGTCGGCCAGCATGGCGTTCAGCGTCCCGTCGCTGCTCCGCGAACCGATGACGTGGACCCCGTACGAAAGCGCAAGCAACGCCTTCTCGACTCCCTCCAGCTCCTTTGGCGTACCCGGCAACGACGGCATCTCAGGATGGCTCACCCTCATCGACTCCTGCGTGGATTCTCCCCCGCTCACGATCGTCGCACCGCGCGCGCCTAGGCGCAGTCATCCCGCCGCCCTCCCTTTCCCTTACCGTGACGGGATGCCGCGGCTTCGTATACTGGAAGAAACCTCAGCCTTTCAGCACCGGAAAGGAATCCTTGAGAAGTATGAAAGTTTCACTCCGACGCCTGATGCTCCTGCTGGCCGCCTCCGCCATCGCCGCCTCGTCGCTCGCCCTCGCGGCCTGCGGCGGCGATGACGACGACGAGGCGACGCCCACCCCGGCAGCAACCGCCACCGCCGCTGCCTCGCCGGCGGCCTCGCCCACTCAGGCCGCGGCCTACCCGGTGACCGTCACCGACATGCTCGGCCGCAAGGTCGAAATCAAGTCCGAACCGAAGACCATCGTCGCCATCAGCCCGACCGCCGTCGAACTCGTCTACGCCGTCGGCAAGACCGTGCAGGGCCGCGCCGCCAGCGCCCTCTACCCCGAGGCGGCGAAGCAGGCCACGGAAGTCGGCACCGCCTACCAGCCCTCCTTCGAAGCCATCCTCGCCCTGAAGCCCGACCTCGTCATCGCCGACTCCGTCATCCACGCCCAGCCCAACCTCCGCCAGCCGATCGAACAGCTGCCTGTCCCGGTCATCTTCGCCGGCGCGAATAGCTACCAGCAGGTCCTCGACGGGCTCCGCCTTGTCGGGCAGGCCCTCAACGCACAGCCAGCCGCCGAGCAGGCCATCGCTGATATCCAGAAGTCGCTCGATGACGCGAAGAAGGCGCTGGCCGGCAAGAACGTGACCGCCATCGCCGTCCTGGCCGACCGCGACCAGACCCTTTACGCCGCCAAGAGCACCAGCTACACCGGCGATATCCTCAAGCAGCTCGGTATCACCAACCCGGCCGACGCGCTCCCCGATTCCGGTCCCTTCCCCGGCTACGCCACCATCCCGCCCGAGAAGGTGATCGAATTCAACCCCGATTACATCTTCGCCATTACCCCTGCCCCGCCGCCGGCTCCCCGCCTCACCACCCTCATCCCCACCATCCCGCCGTTCCGCGGCCTCAAGGCCGTGACCAGCAACCACGTGGTCGATACGGACGTCGAACTGTTCGTCCAGGCGCCCGGCCCGCGGGTGAAGCTCGCCTTCGAGGCCATCACCAAAGCGGTCGCCGGCCAGTAATCCCCGTGGCGGCTCCGCCGCCGGCACGTACCATGGCAGCCATGCCCGCCGAAGACCTCACCATCCGGGGGAGCGCCCCAGCCGGGGCGTTCCCCCGGCCTGTCCTTCGGCCACTGGTCGCGCTGGGCGTGGTCGCCGTCCTGCTGGCCGTCATCGGCTTCGCCAGCCTGAAAGAGGGGGCCATCAGCCTCACCTTCCGCGAGACCTGGACAGGCCTCACCTCCACCTCCGACCCCCTCGCCCGCAACGTCGTCTGGCAGATCCGTTACCCCCGCCTGCTCGATGCCATGGTCGTCGGTGCCGGCCTTGCCGTCGCGGGCGCCCTGCTCCAGGGCGTGACCCGCAACCCCCTCGCCGACCCCACCATCCTCGGGGTGACCGCCGCCAGCGGGCTCGCCAGCGCCGCCCTCATCGTCCGCGACCCCCAGGCGCCCCAGTGGGCCATCGCCGCCGCCTGCGCCTTCGGCGGCCTCGCTGGCGCCGCCATCCTCTACGTCATCGCATGGCGCGGGGCTGTCTCCCCGCTTCGCCTCACCCTTGCCGGCGTGGCGCTCTCGGCCTTTTTCGGTGCCATCATCGTCGGGCTGCTCGCCAGCTCTCGCACGTTCCTCCAGACCAGCCTCGGCTTCCTCGCCGGCGGCCTCTACGGCTCCGAGTGGCGCGACCTCTGGGCCGCCCTCCCCTGGGCAGCTGCCGGCCTCCTCGGCGCCGTCCTCCTGGCCGGCCGCCTGAACATCCTCGCCCTCGGTGACGATGTCGCCGCCGGCCTCGGCCTCCTCACCGACCGCACCCGGCTGCTCGTCCTTGCCTGCGTCGGTCTGCTTACCGCTGCCGCGGTCTCGATTGCCGGCCTCGTCTCATTCGTCGGGTTGGTCTGCCCGCACATCGCCCGCGCCACCGTCGGCAGCGACAACCGCCTTGTCATCCCCTTCAGCGCGCTCTACGGCGCCCTGCTCGTGGTCGCCGCCGACCTCGGCGCGCGCCTCATCATCCGCCCGGCCGAACTGCCGATGGGCATCATCACCGCCTTCATCGGCGCACCGTTCCTCCTCTACCTGGTCCGCTTCCGATGAACCTCGCTGCCGAACACCTCACCCTCGCCCACGGACCCCGCACCGTCGTCCGCGACGTCTCCTTCACCATCGCCTCGGGCGAAATGGTCGCCATCGTCGGCCCCAACGGCAGCGGGAAGAGCACGCTCCTGCGCGGGCTGGCCCGCCTCCACCCGCCCGCCGCCGGCCGCGTCCTCCTCGATGGCCGCGATATCCGCCAGCTCAATACCCGTCAGGTCGCCCGCGTCCTCGCCATCCTCCCGCAGGCGCCATCCGCCGGCCTCGACCTCACCGTTCGCGAACTGGCCTTCCGCGGGCGCTACCCCCACCAGGGCCTCCTCCAGCGCATCACCCGCCGCGATATCGAAGCCGTCGAGTGGGCCCTCGCCGCGACCGATGCCGCCCAACTCGCCGACCGCCAGCTCGGCTCCCTTTCCGGCGGCGAACGTCAGCGCGCCTGGATCGCCATGGCCCTCGCCCAGGAGCCGCGCGTCCTCCTCCTCGATGAGCCCACCAGCTTCCTCGATGTCGCCCACCAGGTCGAAGTGATGCACCTCCTCCGGCGCCTCAACGCCCGCGGCATCACCGTGGTCGCCGTCCTCCACGACCTCCACCTCGCGGCCCGCTTCACCGGGAGGGTTATCGCCCTCTCCGGGGGCAACCTTGCCTTCGATGGCCCGCCCGCCGAAGTCCTCCAGCCCGCTGCCCTCGAAGCCGTCTTCGGGGTCCCCATGGTGACCCTGCCCGACCCCGATACCGGACTGCCCATTCCCCTCCCCCGGCCCGACCCGGCCCTCTGCCCCGCGGCTACCCCTGCCCGCGCGCCAACCCCGCCCGCAGCCGGCTGAGCAGCGCCGCGTAATCCTCCAGCTCCGCCCGCCCGAACCGGAACACCCCGGCCGGTCCGATGCCCTCCTGCCGCATGAACACCGCCAGCCCCCCGAGGATGGCGACGCTGTAGGCCAGCGCGCTCGCCAGCGCCGCCCCATCGACCCCCATCCGCGGCACCAGCGTAAACGCGAACGCCATGTCCAGCGCCAGCCCCGCACCTG
>NZ_DAOUAO010000037.1:0-5791 GCF_034433535.1 Tepidiforma sp. | reverse complement strand
TGGAGGTGGGAGGTGGGAGGTGGGAGCGGGGAGCCCCTCCGCCGGCCACCCTGCCGCCCGGCCGCCCGGGAGCCAGGGGGAGCCGGGAGCGGGGAGCGGGGAGCCCACCCATCGCATCCGCCCGCCCCGGGAGCGGGGAGCGGGGAGGCCCGCTCCCGGGCGGGTTACGCGTTGGCTCAGGAGACGAGGGTGCCGAGGGTGTGCTCGATCTCCTTGAGGGAGCCCTGGGGCATGGTGATGATGGGCAGGTCGACGCCGAGCTGGCGGCGCTCCTCGAGGCCGGCGGCCACGGTTTCGATGTCGCCGAAGACGGCGGTCTCTTCAAGCATGCGGTCGCCCATGGCGGCCATGATCTCGGGGGTGGTGCCGAAGGGCATGGGCTTGCTGGTCTCGGCGGCCTTGCGCATGGCGGCCACCTCTTCGGCGAAGCCGTTGCGCGCGAGCATTTCGTGGTAAAAGTCGCCCATGTTGGTGACGTACCAGGAGATGGGGCCGGCGGCCTGCACCTTCGCCTTCTCGATGTCGGGGTTGATGACGACGGTGATGTTGGCGACGCACTCAACGGCGTCGGCCGGGCGGCCCGCGGCGGCGGCGGCCCGGGCGATCATCGCCTTGCCTTCCTGGTACTTCGACTTCGGCCAGTAGATCGGCATCCAGCCGTCGGCGCAGGTCGCGAGCGACTGCATGCTCTTCGGCGAAATGGAGGCGACGTAGATGGGGATGTGCTTGCGCACGGGTTCGAAGAGGAGCTTGAAGCCGCGCTGCAGCTTGAAGATTTCGCCGTCGTAGAAGACTTTTTCGCCGCTGATGATGAGGTTGATGATTTCGACGTACTCTTTGGTGCGCTGGATCGGCTTCGAGAACTTTTCGCCGTGCCAGTGTTCGATGACGCGCGAGCCGGAGGTGCCAAGGCCGATGATGACGCGCCCGCCGGAGAGCTCGTCGAGCGTGGCGAAGGTCATGGCGAGGACGGCGGGTGAGCGGCCGAAGACCGGGGCGATGCCGGTGCCGATCTTGATCTTGCTGGTCTGGAGCGCGATCTGGGTGAGGAGCGAGAACTGGTCGCGGCCCCAGGTTTCGGCGGTGAAGACCGCTTCGACGCCGACTTCCTCGGCGACTTTGATCTTTTCGATGGTCTGACGGTTCTGTTCAGGGCTTCCGGTGAATCCGACACCGACGGCCAGGCGCCTGGGCATGAGTACCTCGTTGAGGGGCGTGTCCGTTGCAAGAAGGGACCGACAGCGAGCCTAGCAAACGGGCGGTGGGGGGGCAATTCGGGGTAGGCTGTGGCGCATGGCGCATGTGCCGCGGCTGTACTGGCCCGGGCAGCTGGGCCCGGGCCCGCTGACCATCGAAGGGGAGCCGGCCGCGCGGCTGGCCGGCGTGCTGCGCGCCCGCCCGGGCGATGCGCTGCTGCTCTTCAGCGGCGACGGGCGGGAGTGGGCGGCGGAGGTGCGGGAGGCTGCCCGCGGGCGGGTGCGGGTCGAGGTGACCGGCATCGCGCGGGAGGAGGCGCCGCCGGCGCTGGTGGTCGAGGCGTGGGTGCCGCTCATCCGGGCGCAGCGCTTCGAGTGGGCGGTGGAGAAGTGCACCGAAGCGGGCGCCGACCTGGTCCGGCCGACGGTGCTGGAGTACTGCCAGCGCGGTGATGCCCCTTCGCCGGCAAAGCTGGAGCGGTGGCACCGGATCGCGGCGGAGGCGAGCGAGCAGAGCGGCAGGCTGTTCGTGCCGGTGGTGACCGAGGCGGCGCCGCTGGAGCGGCTGCTCGGGGGCTTCCACGGCAACCTGGTCGCGCTGGAGCGCGAGGGGATGCCGGCGGACGAGGCCGCGCGGCTGCTGCCGTCGCCGGGGCGGGTCGCGGTGGTGTGCGGCCCGGAGGGGGGCTTTTCGCCGGGCGAACTGGCGCAGCTGCGCGCCCGGGGGGCGCTGCTGGTGCGGGCGGGACCGTACATCCTGCGGTCGGAGACGGCGGCGGCGGCAGGGGTGCTGCTCGTGCGGGCGCTGGCCGGCTGAGCCCGGCGAGCGGTGGTATCCTCGAAGCGATGCGACGCGGCGTCACCGGGCTCGGGCTGATGGGGCTGGCGTTTGCCGGCGCGTTCGCGCTGCACGTCGTCGCCGGGGCGCTGGACTGGGCGTGGCTGTTCGGCATCGCGGTGGCGCTCATCTACCTGTTCGCCACGGGCTTCCCGGCGCTGGCGCTCTGGGCGGGACGGCTGCGCTACGGGGAGGATGCGGAGGCGCGGATGACCTACCGCATCGGGACGGTGGTGGGGATGCTGCTGACCCTGGGGACGCTCTGGGCCACGAACGACCGCTCGTTCGGGTTCTGGGTGTTCCTGCTGACGCCGATCCTGGTGGCGGTGGTGAGCGCGCTGCTGCTTACGCTGCGGGCGTGGCGCGAAGGGCAGTTCGCGCGGGCGTAGGGCTGCGCCCGTTCAGCGGCGCAGGCGGGGGTCCCAGATATCGCGCAGGGAATCGCCGAGCAGGTTCGCGCCGAGCACGACAAGGCTGATGGCGATGCCGGGGAAGACGACCACGTGCCAGTAGCCCGTGCGGGCGATCGAGAGGTTCTGGCCGCTCATGTCGCGCCCCCAGGAGACGACATCCGGGCCGAGGCCGAGGAACGAGAGCGCGGATTCGGCGAGGATGGCGCCCCCGAGCGCGCCGCTCATGATGACGATGACGAGGGGGAGGACGTTGGGGACAACGTGGCGGATGAAGATGCGCCATTCGGAGCAGCCGATCGCGCGGGCCGCTTCGACGTAGGTCTGGCGCGCTTCGATGATTGTGGCCGAGCGGAGGACGCGATTGCCGCCGAAGAGGGCGCCGATGGCGATGGCGGCGATGATCGCTTCGATGCCGGGGCCGAGGGCGGCGCGGAGCATGAAGTAGAGGACGAGCGAGGGGAAGGCGGCGAAGGCCTCGCCGGAGCGCTGGATGAGGTAATCGAGCCAGCGGCCGTAGTAGCCGCCGAGGATGCCGAGGAACGACCCGGTGGCGGCGCCGATGAAGATGGCAGCCGAGGAGATGATGAGCGAGACCCGTGCGCCGGCGATGACCCGGCTGAGCATGTCCTGGCCGTTCTGGTTGAGGCCGAAGGGGTGCTGCAGGGACGGACCTTCGAGCGGGCGGCCGACGCTGAGCGCCTCGGGGTCGTAGGGGGCGAGCATCGGCCCGAAGGCGCCGGCAAGGACGAAGAGGACAAGCACGAAGAAGCCGAAGACGCCGGCGGGGTGCTGGCGGGCGGTGCGCCCGAGCCGGCGGAGCACGCCGGGCCGGCGATAGCGGAAGGGGAGGTCGAACGGGGCGGAGGTGGTCGCGGCGGCCATCAGGTGTACTTCACCCGGGGGTCGATGAGGGCGTAGGAGAGGTCGACGAGAAGGTTCATGCCCATCACCACGATGGCGGTGTACAGCACGAGGGTCTGGATCACGGGGAAGTCGCCGGTGACCGAAGAGACGAGGAAGAACTGGCCGAGGCCGTTGATGGAGAAGACCTGTTCGAGGATGAGCGAGCCGAAGAAGAGGGCGGTGACCTGGCTGCCGATGAGGGTGACGATCGGGATGAGGGCGTTGCGCAGGCCGTGCTGGAGCACGACCGCCCGGCCGGGCAGCCCCTTGGCGCGGGCGGTGCGCATGTAATCCTGCCGGAAGACTTCGAGCAGGCTGGAGCGCGTCAGGCGCATCATGGCGGCGGCTCCGCCGATGCCGAGCAGGATGGTGGGCGGCAGGTAGAGCCGCAGGTTTTCGAGCGGGTCGCGGGTGAGCGGGATGTGGCCGCCCACTGGGGGCGAGTAGTTCCACCAGATCGACGGCAGGACGATGAGGAGGATGAGGAGGAAGAAATCGGGGATCGACTGGCCAAAGACCGCGAGGAAGCGGAAGAAGTAATCGACCCCGGAGTTCTGCTTGACCGCGGTGATGACGCCGAAGGTCACGCCGAAGAGCGTGGAGAAGGTAATCGAGAGGACGAGGATTTCGAGGTTGACCGGGAAGCGGCGGACGATTTCGTCCCAGACGGGCTGGCGCGAGCGGAAGGTCTCGCCGAGGTCCCCCCGGGCGACCTGCCCGAGCCAGATGAAGAACTGCTCGACGGCGGGCTTATCGAGGCCGAGCTCGCGCCGGATCTCCTGCTCCTGTTCGAGCGTGGTGTTCTGGTTGACGTAGAGCGTGACGGGGTCGACCGCCCAGGGCATGCGCAGGGTGAAGAAGGCGAGGACGGAGACAATCGCCATGATGAGCGGCACGTAGGCGAGCCGCCGGAGGATGTACTGGCGCATGCCGCCGCCTTACTTGTCGATCCAGACGGTGCCGGCGAAGAGGCCGTAGCTCCCGCGGCCGGTGACGCGACCCTTCACGTAGCCCCAGGTGGCGGAATTGGTGATCGCGATGAACGTCGGGATGAACGGTGCGCCGCGCTCCCAGGCCTTGCGCTGGAGGTCCTGGATGGCCGCCCGCCGCTCGACGTCGTCGAGGATGGTCTTCTGCTGTTTGACCAGCTCGTCCATCTCGTCGTTGCTGTAGCCGGCCCAGTTGGGGCGCCCGCCGATCTGCCTGGCGTAGCCGCCGATGTAGGAGCTGGGGTCGTCGTAGGCGAGCGAGGCGTAGACCATGAAGCCGTCGTACTGGGAGCCGTAGAGGGACTGTTGCAGCCAGCGGCCGAGGTCTTCGCCGACGAGCTTGATTTTCAGCCCGAGGTTCTTTTCGAGCTGGGAGCGGACGATCTGGGCGAACTGCTGGTTGCGGTCGCCGGGGGTGATGTACTTGAGCTCGTACTCTTTGGCGGTGTCGAAGGCGGTGGCGGCGAGGAGTTTCTTCGCCTCGGCGGGGTCGTACTTGCCCCAGGTGTTCTTGAGGTCGTTCTCGGGGAGGGCTTCGCCGAAGGCCGGCGGCACGGGGCCGGAGACCTTGCCTTCTCCGAAGTTCATCAGGTTGATGAGCTCCTGCCGGTCGATGGACATGGAGATGGCCTGGATGACACGGGGGTCGGCCCACTGGCCGTCGCCGCGGGGCAGGACGGTCCAGACCGAGCGGGAGTCTTCGGAATCGATGACGATCCTGTCGCCGTGCTTCCTGACGAGGTCTTCGCGCTCGAGCTTGTTGTTGAGGCCGACGGTGTGGATTTCCTCGGCGGAGAAGGCAGCGAGGGCGGCGGCCTGCTCCTGGATGAGGCGGTATTCCTGCGCGGCGAGGTAGGGCTGGCCGGGGACCCGCCACTTATCGAACCGCTTCAGCTTGAAGTTGGCGCCGTTTTCGTGGCTGACGAATTCGAAGCGGCCGCTGCCGATGAGGTCCTTATCCATGAAGGAGGGGTCCCTGGCGATCTCCTCGGGGAGGATGGAGGAGCCGATGGGGCTGCCGCCGTTGGTAGAGGAGAACGTCCAGGCGTCGACCTGCTTGAGCGTGAAGTTGACGGTGGAGTCATCGACGGCGACGACGCTATCGAGGACCTGCGTCCACCAGGAGGAGTTGGAGATGCGGGTCTGCTGGCGGGCGGCCATGTAGGAGGCGGCGACGTCCTGGGCCTTTACCCGGCGGCCGTTGATCGGCGGCTTGTTGTGGAAGTAGGCCTCACCGATTTTGACCGTGAAGTGGAGCGGGTCGGGCTGTTCGATGGAGGTGGCGAGGAAGTTTTCGCGGACGCCGGTATCGAGGGGCGTGTACCAGAGGTGGTCGAAGATGGTGAAGCCCCAGAGGAGGCCGCTATCGAGGCCGCCATAGGGGTTGATGGTGGCGAAGATGGCGCCCTGGCGGAGCCTGTAGGTGCCGTCCTTCTTGATGTTCTCACCGGG
>NZ_DAOUAO010000036.1:0-12108 GCF_034433535.1 Tepidiforma sp. | reverse complement strand
CTCGGCGCGACCTTCGCCTTCCCCCTCCTCCAGGCCATGACCGAAGCGCAGGGAGTCGCCGCCACCCGCCTCGGCCTGCACATCACCCACCGCATCGAAAACCTGGTCGTCAATCCCGCGGTCGTGGTCCTGTTCCTCGCCGGCCTGGGGCTCATCTTTGATGACGCCACCGGCTACCGCGACGATTTCCCCCTCTGGCTCGGCATCGCCCTCGCCTGGTTCCTCGCCGCATTCGCCTTCTCCAACATCGTCCAGCGGCGCAATCTCAAGGGCGGCCTCCGCGCGCTCGACGGCCTGCCCGATTCCCCTGCCCTTCCCGAGTCCTACCTCGCCTGGTCCCGCCGCATGCGCATCTCCGGCATGCTGCTCGCCGCCTCGGCCATCGGCATCCTCTTCCTGATGGCGTGGAAGCCGGGCGCGTGAGCCCATCGGCGTCCCGGGCGCACAACAGGGCCGGGCATCGCGCCCGGGCCTCGCTGGTGAGCGCCGTCGAACGCCGCTCAGGCGGTCACGGCGTCCGAGAAGAACGCCTTCACCACCTCGTCGCTCAGCGGCACGTTCTGGATGCGCGCGCGCTGCAGCGTCTCCCAGTAGTAGCGATAGGTCGCCCGGTCGTGCAGGTTCCCTTCGTGCTGGATGGGGCCCCAGTCGGCCGCATACGCCTTTAGCAGGATCGCCTGCGCCTCCTCCACTTCGTCGTGCGAGGGCGCCATCGCCCGGGTGATCGGCTCGATCTGCGCCGGGTAGATGCTCCACTGCCGCAGGAAGCCGAACTCCATCCGCGCACGGCGCGCGTCGTTGTAGATGAACTCGGTGTCCTTCAGCTCGAGCGTCACGTTGTGCGCCGGCACCACCCCGTTCGCCAGCGCTGCCGCAACCATCTCCGACTTGGCCCGCCGCAGCAGCGCGTGGTCGAACTGGTGCGGCGAACGCATCGCGTACGACGAGATCGCCCCGTGGTGCGCGCTCACGAAGTCCATCAGCCCGAAGTCCAGCACCTGCACGTTCGGCAGCGTCGCGATCTCCCACACCTCGCGCAGCGCCCCGTGCGTCTCGATCAGCGCATGGATCGGGATTTCACGACGGATGCCCGCCCGCGCCGTCGCCTCGCGGATGTACTCGATCATCTCCGCCAGCTCGCGGGCCCGCACCGTCTTCGGGATCGTGATATACGCGATCCGCTCGCCCGCCCCCGGCACGATGATGTCGACATCCTGCTTCCAGTGCTCGTGCGTGTAGTCGTGGATGCGCACGCCCGCCATGTTGTGCTGGTTGAGCGGGCTGTTCTGCATCCGCACCACCATCTCCGCGTGCTCCCGCTCCCGCCCGGTCGGTGCGCCGTCCTCGCAGTCCATCGTGATATCGAAGACGCCGCCCATCTTGTTCTGCAGCTCCAGCGCCTTCGCAATCCGCTCTTCCGTGCCCGCAAAGTGCTCGCACGTCGGGATAATCGGGAAGGGCTTCTCCCCTTCGAACAGCACCTCATTCGGGTGTCGCGCCATCGTCCTCGTCTCCTCCAGCGTAGTCGAACGGCGGGTCCGGCCTCCCCGGCCCGCCAGGCCGTACGCCCCAGTATGCCGCCCCCCTTCCCCTCGGTGAAGCTCGCACCGCCCTGCCTCGTCCCGGTCAACCTTTGGAAAAAGTAAGCCCAAAGCTAACCAACACGCGCTATACTACGCATGCACCGTGTTTATCTACGACCTCGAACTCGTCAACTTCCGCAACTACGTCCGCGCGCGCATCCGCCTCGAGAAAGGTCTCAACCTCTTCGTCGGAGACAACGCCCAGGGCAAGAGCAACCTGCTCGAGGCCATCTACCTCCTCTCTACCCTCCGCTCCAGCCGCGCCAGCGCCGATTCCGACCTCGTCCGCCGCGATATCCTCGCCTCCGACTTCCCCGTGGCGCGCCTCGCCTGCCAGGTCGAACGCTCCGCCGGCAACCTCGCCCTCGAACTCGCCATCGTCGGCCGCTCTGTCGACCCGGCGCACCGCGCCGGCAAGCGCGTCCGCGTCAACGGCATCCCGCGCAAGGCCTCCGATGCCGTCGGCCAGCTCTGCGCCGTGCTCTTCACTACCCTCGATATCGAGATCGTCGCCGGCCCGCCCCTCATGCGCCGCCGCTACCTCGACATGATGATCTCCCAGGTTGACCGCGGCTACCTCCGCGCCATGCAGAAGTACGCCCGCGTCCTCCAGCAGCGCAACAGCCTCCTCAAGCGCATCCAGGCCCGCGAAGCCTCCCCCGGTGAACTCTCCTTCTGGGACCAGGAGCTCGCCCACGCCGGCGGCACCATCTTCTGGACCCGCGCCGATGCCCTCGGCCACCTCGCCATCCAGGCCGAGCAGCAGATGGAACGCCTCAGCGACGGTCTCGAATCCCTGACCCTCGTGTTCCGGCCCGCCCTCGGCGGCCTCGACCAGTACGACGCCCCCATCGATGACGCCGAATGGACCCGGCGTATGCTCGAAGCCTTCAAGAACGTCCGCCAGAAGGAGATCGCTGCCGGCGCGACCCTCGTCGGCCCCCACCGCGACGACGTCGAAATCCT
Source organism: Tepidiforma sp. (assembly GCF_034433535.1). GTDB lineage: Bacteria > Chloroflexota > Dehalococcoidia > Tepidiformales > Tepidiformaceae > Tepidiforma. The sequence goes on along the minus strand of NZ_DAOUAO010000036.1, from coordinate 9,559 downwards.
CATCGACGGTATGCCCGCCGACGCCTTCGCCTCCCGCGCCCAGCAGCGCACCGCCGCCCTCGCCATGCGCCTCGCCGAGGCCTCCTACCTCCGGCGCGCCCTCGGCGACGACCCCGTCGTCCTCCTCGATGACGTCCTCAGCGAGCTTGATGCCCGCCGACGGCGCGGCGTCCTCGAGTACATCGATACCTTCCAGCAGACCCTCGTCACTACTGCCGACCCCGACCGCCTGCGGGATATCTATACCCGCGCCGCCGGCCGCTTCGTCGTTTCCGCCGGCACGCTCACCCGCTTCGAAGGCGAATAGCACCGGGATCTCCGGGCACAAAGAACGGGGGCAGCCGGCCGGCTGCCCCCGTCGAGTGAATGGCTGAGGCGTTAGCGGACCCGCCGCACCGCCAGCGCCATGCCGCCGGAAACCGCCAGCAGCAGCGCACCTGCCGCAAGCAGCCAGCCGGCGCTCAGGCCGCTGTCCGCCGCAAAGCTGTCTCCAGTCCGCGGCGCGGCCGGCGCCGCCGGGGCCGGCGCATCGACCAGCGGGATGACCCGCAGCGTCCCGTTGCCCGCAAGGCCGACCGCAACCGCCGTATAGACGGTCCGGGCCTCCAGCTTCAGGTCGCGAATCGTCAGCACCGTCGCGCCCGAATCGTTCACTTTCACGTCCAGGCTGTAGGTCCCGGCCGGCACTGGCACGTACGGGCTCACGTTGCGGAAGGCCACCCCGGTGAACACGTTCGTATCCGTCCCGGCCACCGCCACCTTCACGGGCGGAGCATCCGGCGATGCGTGGATCAGGCGCACATGGGCGTTGTTGCCCGAGGGCGTGCTGTTGTCATCTTCGAAGAGCGTCAGCGCCAGCGTGCCCTTCGAAACCTCGCCGGTCGCCAGCACGGTGATGTCCTTGCCGGCGACGATCTCGAGCGTCGCCTCGAGCGCCGGCGTGCCCGTGCCATCCGAGGGCGAAACGAACACCTTCACGTTGTGCCCGCCCGCCGGCAGCGCAACGTACGGGGTCGCGTTCGGGAACGCGAGCGCAGTGACAGCCTTCTGGCCGTCGACAAAAATATCCACTGCCGGCGTATCGGGACTCGCGTGCATAATGCGCACGCGTCCGGTTGCCGACTGCGCATCCGCGCCTTTCGGCGCCCACATCACCATCGCGGCCAGCGCTGCAAGCAGCGCAGCGACCGCCAGGAGCGTTGCCCGGGTCATGCCTGCCCGTGCCAGGGTCATGTATCGAACCTCCAGCGTTGTGTGTCCGCGCTTGCCGGCCGGTCAATCGCGTACACCCCATGTACGCAACCTCGACAACACTTCGATCACCACCCCGGCGGTGTCCCGCGCATGACCACCGCCTTCGAACGCTTCCGCAACGGCGAACCAGCTGCCTTCGACCAGCTCGTCGCCGAGTACACCGGGTCCGCCTTTGCCGCCGCCGTCCAGGTCCTCGGCGACCCGGCCCTCGCCGAAGAGGCCGTCCAGGATGCCTTCGTCCGCATCTGGCAGCGCGGCCGCCAGTTCGACCCGGAGCGCGGCAACGAACGCTCCTGGATCCTCGCGATCGCCCGCAACGCCGCCATCGACCTCCTCCGCAAGCGCGCTCGCATCCCCGAACGATCGATCGACTCCGTACCCGCCGTATATGCAATGCGCGACCCCGACGATACCTGGCAGGCCGTCCTCGCCAGCCTCGACGGTGAGCGCATCAACCAGGCCCTGCAGGAGCTCCCCGCCGAACAGCGCGACATCATCATTCGTACCTACTTCCAGGGCCAGCGCCCGGCCCACATCGCCCGCCAGCTCGGCCTGCCCGAAGGCACCGTCCGCAGCCGGCTTCGGCTGGCCCTCTCCCGCCTCCGCAGCTCCCTCGCCCCCGCCAGGGAGGTGATCGAACCATGAACCTCGAAGCCGCACGCGAACTCCTCCCCGATTACGCACTCGGCCTCCTCGAACCCGATGAGGCCGCGGCAGTCGAGCGCCTCCTTGCCAGCGAGCCGGGCCTTCGCGCCGAACTCCAGCAGTACCTCCAGGCCGCCGAGGCCCTCGCCTTCGCCTACGAACCCGTCGAGCTTCCGCCCGGCGCCGCCGAGCGCATCGCCGCGGGCGTCCGCGACCGCATCGCCGCTGCCTCCACCCCCGCTCCGGAACCGATCCCCCTGCGTCCCCGGTCGGCCATTGCACCCTGGCGCGCCATTGCGCTCGCCTCCGCCGCGGCCTCGCTCGTCCTCGCCGTCGGCCTTGCCGCTGCCGTCATGGCGTGGCTCGATGCCCGCTCCGAATCCGACCGCCTGCGCGATGAACTCGCTGCCCGGCCGCTCCAGCTGCCGATCTCCGGCGATGGCGCCGCCGGGGCCATCTACGTCGCCCCCGATTTCTCCTCCGGCCTGCTCGTCCTCCGCGGCCTGCCGCCTGCTCCCCAGGGCCACCATTACCAGCTCTGGAGCGAAGGCCCCTATGGCGCCCGCTCGGCCGCCGATTTCGAAGGCAGCCAGGGCCCCCTGGTCGTGCAGCTTCCCGAGCTCCCCCGCGAGATGACCCGCATGTTCGTCACCCTCGAACCGGACGGCGCCGCCGGCGACCGGCCCCAGGGCCCCGAGCTGCTCTCCACCCCCCGCTGACCGCTGGCCGCTGACCATTCCGGGCCCCATGATCGGGGCACCATGGCTGAATTCCTTGAACACGACCCCTTCTTCGCCGTCGAAGGCGACGCCTTCGTCCCCCGCCCCGTCTGCCGCGGCCCCTGGGACCCAAACTCCCTCCACGGCCGCGTCGTCGCCGGCCTGCTCGGCGCCGAGGCCGAACACCGCCATGCCGAGCCGCGCCTCCGCGTCGCCCGCATGACCGTCGACCTCTGGCGGCTGCCGGGCTTCGACCCCATCACCGTCACCACCAACGTCCGCCGCGAGGGCAGCCGCATCCGCGTGGTCGATGCCGAGGCCTTCGCTGCCGGCCAGTCGATCGGCCGGGCCAGCGTCGTCTTCCTGCGCGAAACCGCACAGCCCGAAGGGCAGGTCTGGAGCCCGCCGCCATGGGACTTCCCCCTGCCCGATGCCCTCCCGCCCGAGCCTCTTCCGCCGGTCGCCAATGAGGGCTGGCGGCCCATGTGGGAATCGCGGTCACAGGGGCGGGCGTTCGGCGCCTACGCCCAGAAGCGCCTCTGGATGCGCGAAGTCCGCCCCCTGGTCGCCGGCCGCCCCCTGACGCCCTTCCAGCGGGTCGCCCTCGCCTGCGACTTCACCAGCCCGCTCGCCAACTCCGGCACCATCGGCCTCGCCTACATCAACGTCGATATCACCCTCTACCTCCACCGCTACCCCGCCGGCGAGTGGATCGGCTTCGAAACCACCGACCACGGCGCCGCCGACGGCATCGCCATGGGGCAGTGCCGCCTCTACGACGAACAGGGACCCATCGGCTCCTCGGTCGTTGCTGCGCTCGCCCAGCGCCGCCGCGCCTGAGCCTCCGCGCGTTACACGCCGGCGTAGCTGTGGAGGCCGCTGATCCAGAGGTTCACCCCGAAGTAGGTGAACATCACCAGCCCCCACATCACCACCAGCCACCACATCGGGTCCGGCCGCCAGCCGCGCCGCCAGCGGGCCGGCACCAGCCGCCGGATGCCCGGCGCCCCCGCCACTGACCCGCTCCCGGCCCGCGCGTGGAAGTACGCCACGATGCTCAGCCACGTCACCAGCGCACTGGTCTCTTTCGGGTCCCAGCCCCAGTAGCGGCCCCACGCACTGTTCGCCCACCACGCGCCCAGGGCAATCCCGAGCCCCAGCAGCGGGAACCCGACCAGCACCGCCCGGTGCGCCAGGTCGCCCGCCGAATTCGCCGAGGGCAGCGCCGCGAATCGCCGCTTCCCTTCGCCGCCCTGCAGCAGGTACACGACCACGCCGCAGAACGAAACTGTCAGCACCGCGTACGACAGCATCATCACCGACACGTGGATCGTGAGCAGCGGCCCGTTTTGCAGCGCCGGGATGAGCGGCACAATCTCCGAAGGGAACGTCGCCGCGACCCCCAGCATCACCGCCGTGATCGGCAGCGCCAAAACCCCGTACCGCCGGTTGCCGATCGCCTGTTCGAACGCCAGGTATGCCGCTGCCACGCCCAGCGCAAATGTCGCCGTGAACTCAAACAGGTTCGAAAGCGGCGCGTGCCCGGCAGCCGCCCAGCGCGCCGCCGCCCACCCCGCGAGGAACACCACCGTCAGCCCGGTCAGCGCCGTCGCCAGCCGGCCGAGCCCCGCGCTCGGCGCCCCATCGCCGACCGCCACGCTCACCGTCCCGGCGCTTGTCTGCGCGACCGCCCTGCGGAAGCCCAGTGCCGCGCTGGCCACGTAGGCGACGTACACGAGCGATGCCAGCACCGCCGTGCCGAGTCCGGTCCAGAACAGATACATCGAGAAGCTGGCCACGGTTGTGATCCCCTCCACGAATCCTACCGCCGCTGCCCCCAGCCGTCAGCGTGCGCTTCCGCTCCCTTAACCGTTCAGCAGCCGCAGCGCATCGTCGAGCGCCGCAAGGCACTCCCGCTCGTGGCGGGCCGCCCTGCGCAGCACCATCGCCGCCGACCCGCGCAGCCCCGGCACCGCCACGTTGCCGTGCCCGCCGGTCGGGAACGGGAAGAGCGTGATCAGGGGCGCCAGCGCCTTCACCTCCTCCTCGAGCGCCCGCGCCGCCGCCTCGATCGCCTGCCGGGCATCGGGGAGCGCCGATGCAGCGTCCCGCAGGAAGGCGGCGCCGTCCGCCCGCGCCGCCTGCAGCACCGCCAGCGTGTAGGCATTTCCCGCCCGGTCCACCTCCGTGGCGCCGTCGAACGCCTCCGCCCAGGCCTCCAGCCCGCGCCAGCCCAGCAACCCCGGCTCCGCATCGCCTTCCCGACCATCCAGCAGTGCGGCCGCCGTTTCCAGCGCCGCAACCAGCACCCCGGGCACCTCCACCTCCACCGGCTCGATCGGCGCCCAGAGCTCGATCCACCCCAGCAGCGGCCACGCATCCCACGGGACGAAGGCCCCCACCTGCTCCGTGAGCAGGTCCTCCACGAAGAACCCGCCCCGGTCGGTGTCGTAGCCCGTCACAATGCCGAATTCGTGCAGGTGGAAATCCCAGCCGATGAGCGGCACCCCCGCATCCAGCCGTTCCCGCGCCCAGTTCACCGCAGCGTCCCGTCCGCCCTCCGCCGCGGCAGCGAACCGCTCGAAGCGCAGGCCGGTGCGCGCGTACCGCTCCACCATCGCCGCCCGGTCAAACTGCGCCGGCCCCGAGGGCAGCGCCACCACCCCGCCTTCCGCCCCGAGGCAGAAGTGCCAGGCGTGGCCCGTGAGGCCCATCACCGCGTGCCGCGGCAGCACGATCCCGGCGTGCGCGAGGATGCCCTCCAGCGCCCCGGCCGCGCTCGTCCAGTTCGGCGCCGGGACCAGCCCTTCGATTCGCTGCACGCTACCAGTGTAGCCATGCCCCCTTTTGTCTTTCGCGCCGGGCCGTACAATGCGGGCTCACTCGCGAGGAGGGCGGTAATGTCCGAATACCAGGTCTCAACGCTCCAGAACGGGCTCCGCGTGATTACCGCAACGCTCCCGGCCAGCCAGGCCGTTTCCGTCAACCTCTTCGTCGGCGTCGGCTCCCGCTGCGAACCCGCCCACCTCAACGGCATCACCCACTTCCTCGAGCACATGGTCTTCAAGGGCACCGAAAAGCGCCCCTCGGCCATCCACATCGCCCAGGAAATCGAAGGCGCCGGCGGCACGCTCAACGCTTACACCAACAAAGAGTTCACCTGTTACTGGAACATCGTTCCCTTCGACCGCTTCCCCACCGCCATCGACGTGGCCGCCGATATGCTCCTCCACTCCAAACTCGAACAGGAGGAGATCGAACGCGAATGCCCGGTCGTCCAGCAGGAGCTGAAGCGCAACCACGATAACCCCGCCGCCTGGGCGGCCCGTCTCATCGGGCAGGCCGTCTACGGTCCCCAGCCTCCCGGCTGGGATGTCGGCGGCACCATCGAACTCGTCGCCACCTGGAACCGCTCTCACTTCATCGAGCACATCCGTGAGTGGTACAAACCCGGCAACATCGTCCTCGCTGTGGCCGGCAACGTGACCCACGAGCAGGTCCTCGCCCGCGCCGAGCCGCTCTTCGCCGAGATGCAGCCCGGCCCCATCCCACCGGTCGAGCCCTACAACCCGGCCATCACCGGCCCGCGCGTGCTCATCGATACCCGCCCCATCGACCAGTGCACCCTCTACCTCGGGCTGCCCATCTTCGGCCGCAACGACCCCGACCGCTACGCCCTCCGCATCCTCAACGATGTCCTGGGCGCCGGCATGTCCTCCCGGCTCTTCCTCGAAGTCCGCGAACGCCGCGGCCTCGCCTATTCCGTCTCGAGCGGCTACGGCTACCTCTCCGATGCCGGGGTGTTCACCATCTCGGCCGGGGTCAACCGCGACCGCCTCATCGAAACCATCCAGGTCTGCCTCGCCGAGGCCGAAAAGCTCATCGAGCAGCCTGTCCCCCCCGAGGAGCTCCGGAAAGCCCGCGACCACAACATCGGGCGCTTCCGCCTCTCGCTCGAGACCGCCTACGCCATCGGCCAGCGCAACGGCGAACTCCTGCTCACCCGCGACCGCGTCGAGACCATCGAAGAAGTCGTCTGCGCCATCAACGCCGTCACCGCCGACGATATCCAGCGCGTCGCCCGCCGCATCTTCGACCGCTCCCGCCTGCACGCCGCCGTGGTCGGCCCCTCGCTCGACGCCGCCGAGATCGAAGCGGCGCTCAGCTGAGTCTCACCACTCCTCCGGCGCCCAGGCCTCCGGGCTCCAGCGGAAGAGCCGGTCCAACCGCGCCGCCGTCTCCCGGTCCGTCGCAATGAGCCCTGCCCGCCACAGCGCGAGCGCGCTCGCCTGCCCCATGTACAGCGCTCCCAGCGCAGCAGCGTCGAGCTCCGCCCCGGGGCTCTCAGTCGTCACCCGGCACCGCCCGGCCCCGCCGCTGCACTCCAGCGCGAAACGCCCGGCGGCGTGCCCGCCGAAGTCGTCGCGTACCTCGAGGACCACCCGGCCCTCCGCTGCATACCGCCGCCCCTCCAGCGCCCGGACGGGGTTCACCACGCGCACGAACAGCGCATCCACCGGCCGCCGCTCGAGCCGTCGCGGGTCTTCGAGCAGGTGCCAGAGCAGCTCATCCAGCGGCCGATAGCGCGCCGCCACCCGCTCCACCAGGTCTACCCCAAAGACGAACTCCCAGAGAGCCGCCTCCGCGCCGCCGTCCACGCCCAGCAGTTCGAGCACCTCCAGCGTCCCGTCGCGGATGCCGTCCTGCCAGTCGCCCCGCACCCGGTAGCGCACGTAGCCGATCGTCGCCCCCGACTCTTCGAGGCTCGCCAGGAACTCAGCGCCGTCCCCGGGGCGCTCGCCCGCTTCCGGGATGGCCCGCAGCTGCCACCACGGCGGGCTGCGACGGTGCAGGCCGGCCCGCTCAGCGCGCACCGCCTCCCAGGCGGCCGGCCAGGCGGTCAGCGCCTCGTCCCGTGAGACCAGTCGCACTCGGCCGCGCAGGCCAGGGTGCCCCCGCAGGCGCCCGTGCACCCGCTCGATGCGCACGTGCTCGAGCACCTGCACCCCGGTCCCGTACCCGAACCGCCCGTAGATCGGCGCTTCGGATGCCCACAGCATCGCCAGCGGCTCCCCGCGCTCGCGGCAGTCCCCCAGCTGGCGCGCCATCAGCGCCGAGAGCACGCCGCGCCGACGATGGGTCGGCAGCACCCCCACCCAGGTCACCCCGGCACACGGCAGCGAGCCGCCCGGCACCGACATCTCGAACGGAAACGAACCGGCGCAGCCCACCCATCTGCCGTCTTCCCACGCGCCCAGCAGCCGCTCCCGCTCCGTCAGCTGGAGCGCACGGTCCGACCTGTCATGCTGCACCGCCTTGCCGAAGGCCACCGTGTTGACGTCCAGCAGCGCCCCAACCTCGCCCGTCTCGGGCACCCGCACGGTCCAGTCCATCCTCGCATCGCCTCCTCGAACGCCAACCGTACGCCCCTCTTCCAGCCCGGTCCATCGCCGGGCGGGCCTGTACCGGCCCGACCGGTACAATGAAACCGTGGCCGACTTCTCCCCCCTCGATGGCTTCGCCATCGAACCCCTGCCCGAGACCCTGCGCGCCCCCATCGTCCTCCTGGCCTTCACCGGCTGGAGCGACACCGGCACCGTCACCACCGACGCCGTCGACCACATCGCCGCCGCGCTCGGCGCCCGCAGCTTCCTCTCGGTCGACCCCGAGGACTACTACGTCTTCACCGAGACCCGGCCGACCGTCCACATCACCGAGGACGGCATCCGCCAGCTGCGCTGGCCCGAGAACCGCGGCCTCTACGCAGCCGGCTCCAGCCCGCCCCTCGTCCTCATCCGCGGCGTCGAACCCAACCTCCGCTGGCGCACCTTCGGCACGCGCATCGCCGAGACCATCGCCGCCCTCGACCCCTTCCTCGTCTGCTCCCTTGTTGCCCGCCCCGCGCCCACCCCCCACACCCGCCCCATCCCCGTCACCGGCTCCAGCGCCGACCCGCGCCTCGCCGCCCGCTACGGACTCGGCCGCTCCCTCTACCAGGGCCCAACCGGCATCCTCGGCGTCATCCACGACCTCCTCCGCCAGCGCAACGTCGACCTCATCAGCCTCGCCGCTGGCGTGCCGCATTACCTCAACACCGACGAAAACCCGCCGGCGACGCTCGCCCTCGTCCGGGCCCTCCAGCCCATCCTCGGCTTCGCCATCCCCGAGGGCGACCTCCCCGCCCGCGCCGAGCTCTTCCTCCGCCGCGTCGAAGATGCCTCCGCCGGCGATGATCAGATCGAAACCTACGTCCGTACCCTCGAGGCCCAGTACGAAGACGACGAGGACGATGCGGCCGAAGGCGAAGATGCCTTCGAGGCCGGCCAGCCCGCCGATGAGCTGCCCTCAGCCGACGACATCCTGAAGGACGTCGAAGACTTCCTCCGCGGCACCGGCGACCGTTAGACCCGGAAAACCGGTGAGCCGCCACTTTCGCCTGCGACGGCCAGCCCCCGCGATCGCACAACGGCCGCTGGCCTGCCGGGCTGAGCTCCCTCGCCCGGGCGAAAACTGAAGAAAACTACGGAAAGTCGCTCCCCGGGATGCTCTCCGGGTCCCGCACCAGCTCCTCCCAGCGCCGCCGAATCGCGTCCAGCGGCGCAGGCGGCGGCGTCCAGGGCAGCCCCCGCACCACCACCCCCCGGTTCGGCGCGTGCTCCACCAGCCCCTCACTCTCGAGCCGGCGGAACGCCTCGCGAACCGGCGTTTGGCTCACGCCCCAGCGCGCCGCGATCTCCTCCTGCCGCAGGTGCTCGCCCTCTCGCAGGTTACCCGAGAGGATCGCCGCCTGCAGCGCCTCATACACCAGGTCCGCCTTCGTCTTCCGCGGGCTCCGTCTCGCCATGCCCTAAGCATACCCCACCCGCCGCCCTGCCCCGCCGCCGTCGCGCGCCAACACCCCTCCCACCTCCCACCTCCAACCTTCCACCTCCAACCTCCCA
>NZ_DAOUAO010000035.1:0-1805 GCF_034433535.1 Tepidiforma sp. | reverse complement strand
GAGGGCTGGCGAACGCCTCCCGACATGCCGGCAGGCCTCGCAGCCCTTGGCGACGACGAGTCATGGACGCTGGTGGAGACTCTCGTGGGCCAGCTCCTCGACCGGGGCATCCTCGCGCTCGGCAAGGACATCGACCCGGCGGATGAGGTCTTTCGCCCGCGGAGCAGGAACGCGTACATCCGCCGGAATGGCTCCGACCCTCAGAGAGGAGTCGAGGCTTGGCTTCCGGCGAACACCACGGCGCGCTCCGCGCGCTTCGATTACCTCGAACGCTTGTTGACCCGGCTGGGCCACCAGGCCGACCGGGCGACGGTCATCTCCTTACTCGAATGGACCTGGGACAACCTCTTGGTCGGCCATGGGTCACCAGCGGCGGACCTCCTGAGGCGATTTGACGACAGGAGGCTCGGGATTCTCTACCAGGTGAATCCCGACCGGTGGGAGTTCGCCCCGCCGGGCGGGATCGTCGTATGCAATCGGTGTGGGGTGCGACGTCCGGGCTCCGTGGCCGGCGTCTGCCCGACCATGCGTTGCGAGGGGACGATGGTGGCCGACAACCCCGACGAGGACAACCACTACCGGCGAACCTACCAGGAGCCGCCGGGCCCGGAGATGCGGGTCGAAGAACACACCGCCCAGTGGACACCGGAAGAGGCTGCGAGGATCCAGGACAGGTTTGTGCGGGGCGAAATCAACGTGCTCAGCTGCAGCACGACCTTTGAGCTGGGGGTCGACCTGGGCGATCTCCAGGCGGTATTCATGCGCAACATTCCCCCGACGGTGGCGAACTACGTTCAGCGGGCGGGCCGCGCCGGCCGCCGCCGTGAGGCTGCGGCCCTGGTCGTGACGTTTGCCCAGCATCGCCCGCACGACCAACAGATGGTCGCCCGGCCGGAGGAGCTGGTCGCCGGGCGGGTGCCGGTGCCCCGCGTGGCCGACCTGAACGTGCGCATCGCCCGGCGCCACGTCCACGCGGTGGCACTCTCCCGCTTCTTTCGCGAGCGACTCCCGGCCGATTCACAGGCCTGGCGTACAGTAGGGAACTTCTTCCTTAACACTCGCGACGATGCCCGCGACAATTCGCCGACCGCAGCCCAGCTATTCCGGGCGTACCTCGACGAGCGGGACGACAAACTGCGCGAGGAGCTCCGGGAAACCTTTCCCCGGGAGCTGCACGACCCCCTCGGCATCGAGGACTGGAGCTGGGTGAAGGAACTCGTGCGGGAGGACACCGACGAGGCGCGCGAAGCAGGCCTCCTCCCGGGGCCGTTGTCGATCGCCGAGGCGAACGTGCGGGCCGATGAGGACACCTATCAAGCTCTCATCGATGCTGCTATGCGTGAACAAGAAATGGGGAAGACAAGTGGCAAGAAGGCGGATCATTACCGGAACATTCTGAACACGCTCCGTAGCCGCTACCTGCTGGGCTACCTCGCCAGCTACACCGTGCTGCCCAAGTACGGCTTCCCGGTGGACATCGTCCCGCTACAGACCGAACACCTCGAAGGCGGCAACCGCATCGAGCTCGAGCGCGACCTGCGCATCGCGATGGCAGAGTTCGCACCCGGGTCCGGGGTGGTGGCAGCCGGCGAGCTCTGGGTGAGCGAAGGCGCGCGGCGGTTCCCCGACAGGGCCCTCCCCGAGGAACTGTACGCTGTGTGCGGGAGATGCCGCCGGTTCTACCCCCGAAGCGGAGGGGGAACGTGCGGCCAATGCGGCGGCAGCGCGCGCACCGCCACGATGGTCCTGCCGCTGTACGGGTTCGTGGCCGGCAAACCCACCAAACGCGGGCTCGGGGACGAACG
>NZ_DAOUAO010000034.1:0-5507 GCF_034433535.1 Tepidiforma sp. | reverse complement strand
GTGGATGCAGATCGACTGCTACTTCAATCCCGGGACATTCGTCGAGGACGCGCAGCTGTGACGCCGGGCCTGGCGACGCGGGCCGCCACAGCCGATGACGCGCCCGCGCTGGCGGCGCTGTACGCGCTTCACCCGCTGCCCGGTGCGCCGCGCGATGCCGCGGAAGCGGCGACGATGGTCCAGACCGGGCAGGCGTTCCTGGTGGCCGAGGACGCGGACGGCATCGCCGGGGCGGTGCGGTGGCGGGATGAGGAGGGGGTGGGCTGGTTCGACCTGCTGGTGTCGCTGGAGCCGTGGGCGGGGCGTGAGCTGGTGCGGGCGGTCGAGCGGCGCGCGCAGGACCGGGGGCTCCGGCTGCTTCGCTGCCGCGCGCCGGAGGGCAGCGGGCTGGCAGGCTACTTCGGCCGGATGGGCTACCTGCCGGTGGGTCGCGACCGCGCCGAAGGCGAGGTGCTGCTGGTGCTGGAGCGGCGGCTCCCGCTGCTGACCGTCCGGGAGCAGCGGAGGGAGGATGCCGACGCGATCGCGGCGCTCACGGGCGAGGACCCCTGGCCGTTCGCGCAGGGCGCCCGGCCCGGGTGGTTTGTGCTGGCCGATGGGGAGAAGGCGGCGGGGGTGGTGGCCGCGAAGGTGGGACGGAGCGGGACGGGCGAGATCCGTCCGCCGGTGGTGGCGCCGGGCTACCGGGGCCGGGGGCTGGAAGGGTGGATGCTGGAGCGCGCCTGCACCTGGGCGGCGACCCACGGGGCGGTGCGCTGCGCGGTGGCGGCGACGCCTGAGCTCCTTGCGTTGCGGCGCGAGCTGGAGGACCGGCGATGGTTCCTCGAAGGGGACCGCTTCGTGCGCGAGGTGACGCCCGACCTGCTCGCGACCTGACCTGCTCAGTGCTGGCCGCGGAGGCCCCGCGGCAGCCAGCTGGCCGTCGCGAGGGCGCGCTCGGCGCGCAGGCGGTGCAGCTCGGCGCGCAGGCGGTCGCGTTCGGCCTGGAGGTCGCGGATGTGGTCGCGGAGGGCGGCAACGAGGAGGTCGACCTCGGTGACGCGGGCGACGGCATCGCGGCGGACGGCGGCGACCTCGGCGCGGAGGAGGGCGCGGCTCACGGCGCGTCACCGGCTCCGGGGAGCTCCGCCGGGCGCGACAGGGCGGGCGCCTCGCGGGCGGGGAGGAGGTCGCGGACGGCGCGGAAGTCCTGCAGGTTGGCGTGGAGGGCGGCGATCACGTCTTCGAGGGTCGCGAGGCGGGCATCGCGGGCGGCCGCTGCGATGCGGGCCTGGCGGAGGCTGGCGCGGGCCCGGTCGCGCTGGCGGCGGGCTTTCTTGAGCTGCTTTTCGAGCCGACGGTGCTCGTCGTGGGCGGCGACGAGGGCGCGCACGAGAATGGCGGGGTGGAGCGTGGCGGCCGCCTGCGGGTTTGCGGCAACCGTGGCCGCGTCGACCTCGAGGAGGTCGGACTGGGCTGCTCCGAGCTGCTGGAGGGTGGCCTGCAGCCGTTCGACATCCTTTCGGACCTGGCGGACGAGGCGCTCGGCGCGGGCGTCAGCGCCGGAGGCCTGGCCCTTGAGCGGCCCGGGGAAGTGGAGTCCGCTGCGGGCGAGGTCGGCGGGGGGTTCCGGGGCGGGGTGGGGCGGGAAGGGGATAGGGTCCAGGGAAGGCGCCGCCGGGGTGTCGCTGCCGGATGTTCGCAGTGGGAAGCGCATGCGCGGGGCCCCCGTCCACCGGATTGTTCCCTGAACTATACGGCCCGTTTGCCGCGGTTCCACAGGGGTCGCGGGCCGGGTGCGCGGGTTCGGAGCCGACCTTTGCTGTTGGTAATGGTTATGTCGTGGAATGGGCACCCGGGGGCTCGCCGAGGTCGAGCTGGAAGTAGGTGGTATCGAGCCAGCGGCCGAACTTGTAGCCGGCGTTGCGGAGGGTGCCGACGGGGGTGAAGCCCAGAGCTGTGTGGAGGCGGATGCTGGGCTCGTTGGTGGAGGTGATGGAGGCGACGATGGTGCGGAGGCCGAGTTCGCGGGCGCAGCGGAGGAGTTCGCCGAGGAGGAGCCGTCCGAGCCCCTGCCCGCGGGCCGCGGGGTCGAGATAGATGGTGTCTTCGCGGGTGAAGCGCCAGCCGGGCTTTTCGCTCATGCGGGTGAGGTACGCGAACCCGAGGACGGCTTGGCCGCGGGCGAGGACGAGGACAGGCTGGGTCGGGTCGGCGTGGGCCTCCCACCAGGCGAGGCGGCGCTCCTCGCTCCAGGGCTCGGTGTCCCAGGTGGCGGTGCCGCGGAGGACTTCGTCGTTGTAGATGCGGTTGATGGCGGGAAGGTCGGCGGGAGTGGCGGGACGGATGCGGGGGTTGGGGTTCACGGCTGATGGGAGGGTAGCGGCGCGAGGTTTCGGGCAGGTTACGCGGGTCGGCGCTGTTCATTGCTCGATGACGGTGATGGCGTAGCATTCGAGGCAGCATGCGGGACCGGCTGATTGCGCTGCTGGCGGTTGCGGTGGGGGGTCTGGTGTTGTGGGCCGGGCTGACCTGGCTGCATTCGCGGTCGGTGGCGGTGGGCCTGGCGATGGTTGCGGCCTACCTGACGTGGGGCGAACTGATGGACCTCTGGGGCAGCGCCCGGCATGCGCCGGCGCGTGCACCCGGTTCGCCGCTGCTTGCCGACCCGAAATTCAGACGGCGCGTGCTCGGCGTGCTGGCGCTGGGCGGGGCGAGCGGGGTGGTGCTGCTCGGGCTGCTGACCGGCGACATCGACGTGGAGAAGGTGCGGGAGTGGATCCGCGACCTCGGCGCGTGGGGCCCCATCCTGCTCATCCTCGTGCTGGCGGTGGCGATGGTGATCGCGCCCATCCCGAACCCGCCGTTCATGATCGCGGCGGGGATTGCATGGGGGACGTTCCTGGGGGTGGTGTACGCGGTGATCGGGCAGCTGCTGGGCTCGGTGGTGATTTTTGCGATTTCGCGCCGGTTTGGGCGGCGGTTCATCCCGCGCCTCATCGGGGAGGAGGGCGCGGAGCGGGTCGACCGGCTGGCGAAGGAGATGGGGCCGCACCTGGTGTTCTGGTGGCGGATGATGCCGGTGTCGTTCGATTTTGCGGCCTACGCGGCGGGGCTGACGGGGATGTCATTCCGGCTGTTCGTGGTGCTGGTCTTCCTCGGGTCGCTGGTGCCGACGACGGTGGTGGTGGCGTTCGGGGATTCGTTCGGGAAGTCGCTCGAGGCGCAGCTGGTGAGCGGGCTTTTGATCCTGGTGGCGCTGGCGGTGCCTTCGACCATCTTCTACCTGCGCTACCGGCGCCGGCTACCGCCGCCGCGGCAGTGGATCGAGCGGATGCTGAGCGCGGGCGACCCGGCCGGGGGCAGCTAGGAAGAGCGGGGAAAGCGCTCACGCACGCGGTCGAGGATCAGGTGGGCGACGGCGTACTTGGAGAGGAGGGGGAACTCCTCGACGCGGCCGTCATCGTGGAAGATGACGACCTGGTTGGTCTCGGTGCCGAAGCCGGAGCCGGGGGCCGTCACATCGTTCGCGACGATGAAGTGGAGCCGCTTGGCGGGGAGCTTCTGGCGGGCGTAGGCGGCGAGGTCGCGCGTTTCGGCGGCGAAGCCGACCCGGACGCCGCCGCCGGGCAGGGTGGCGATGATATCGGGGTTCTGTTCGAGTTCGATGACCAGCCGCTCCTGGCCGGGCGCCTTCTTGATCTTGTGGTCGGCGGGGGCCGCGGGGCGGAAATCGGCGGGGGCAGCGGCCATGATGATGGCATCGGATCGGGCGGTGACCTGTTCGAGCGCGACCAGCATCTCGGCGACGGTCTGGACATCGATGCGGCGCACACCGACGGGGGTTTCGAGCGCGACCGGGCCGGTCACGAGCGTGACCTCGGCGCCGCGGTCGCGGGCGGCCTCGGCGATGGCGAAGCCCATGCGGCCGGTGGAGCGGTTGCCGACGAAGCGGACGGGGTCGATCGGCTCGTGGGTGCCGCCGGCGGAGACGACGATGTGGCGGTCGCGGAGGTCGCCGGTGCGACGGCCGAGGAGCAGGCGGAGCGCGCCGACGATCGCGGCGGGCTCGGCGAGGCGCCCGGGGCCCACCCGGCCGCTGGCGAGCCGCCCGGTAGCCGGCCCGACCAGTTCGACGCCGCGCTCGCGGAGGGTCGCGATGTTCGCGGCCGTGGCCGGGTGCTCCCACATCTGCGAATCCATCGCGGGGGCGAGGAGGATGGGCGCAGCGGTGGCCAGCGCGGTGAGGCTGACCATATCGCCGGCGTGGCCGTGGGCGAGGCTGGCGATGGTGTCGGCGGTGGCCGGGGCGATCACCATCGCGTCGGCGCGGCGGGCGACCTCGACGTGGGCCTCGGTCTCGGCGGCTTCGAACATGTCGACGACGACGTCGCGGCCGGTGAGGGACTTGAAGGTGAGCGGCGCGATGAAGCGGGTGGCGGCCGGCGTCATGACGACTTCGACCTCGGCGCCGGCCTGCCGGAGCTTGCTGGCGAGGTCGGCCGCCTTGTAGGCGGAGATCGAGCCGGTCACGCCGAGGACAATGCGGCGATTGGCAAGGGGAAGGTCGCGGCTGGAGGGCTGGGACACGGGGAATATCCGGGGCTAGTCTCGCTCGGTGTTCAGTTCGTAAATCAGGCGGAGGCCGATGAGGGTGAGGTCGCCGTTGACGATATCGATGCAGTCCGTTTCGGAGGCGACGAGGGAGGCGAGGCCCCCGGTGGCGACGACTGGCGGGTTGCCGCCGAGTTCGCGCTTGAAGCGTGCGACGAGGCCTTCGACAAGGCCGACGTAGCCGAAGAGGATGCCGGACTGCATGGCGTGGATGGTGTTCTTGCCGACGGCAGCGGGCGGGCGTTCGAGCTGGACGCGGTAGAGCATGGCGGCGCGGCTGAAGAGGGCCTCGCTGGCGATGCCGATGCCCGGGGCGATGGCGCCGCCGAGGTAGTCGCCCTGTTCGTTGACGGCATCGAAGACGGTGGCGGTGCCGAAGTCGACGATGATCACCGGGGTGCCGTAGAGGCGGCTGGCGGCCACGGCATCGATGATGCGGTCGGCGCCGAGCTGGCGGGGGTTGTCGTAGAGGATGC
The DNA here is from genome assembly GCF_034433535.1 of Tepidiforma sp. GTDB lineage: Bacteria > Chloroflexota > Dehalococcoidia > Tepidiformales > Tepidiformaceae > Tepidiforma. Next base: position 438 of record NZ_DAOUAO010000034.1, on the reverse strand, counting down.
GGATGCCGGTGCGGAGGCCGTGGCCGACGAGCAGGGGTTCGACCCGGAAGTACTTGCGGCAGAGCTGCTCGAAGGTGGGGATGAGCGGGGGGACGTCGCAGCCGATGATGCAGGCCGTGACGTCGTCGGGGTCGACTCCGCCGAGGTCGAGGAGGGTCATGAGGAGGGCGCCGTATTCGTCGGGGAGCTTCTCCTGTTCGACGCCGATGCGCCAGGTATTGGCGAGTTGGTCGCCATCCCAGAGGCCGATGTGGATGGAGGTGTTGCCGATATCGAAGGCGAGGAGCATGGGGGAGTGAACCGTCCTGGCTTCGGGCCTTGCTGGCGGTCCCGGTGCCGTGGGAAGGATAGCGGATGGAGGGGGGAGGGGGGAGCCCCGCCCTACCCCGGCCCGGGAGGTGGGAGGGGGGAGGTTGGAGGGGGGATCCGGGAACGGGG
>NZ_DAOUAO010000033.1:0-3652 GCF_034433535.1 Tepidiforma sp. | reverse complement strand
AGCGCCAGCACGATGTCGTCGCCCGGGCGATAGCCGGCCCGTTCGACCGCCTGGAGCACCACCTCGACGGCGGCTTCGTTGCCGGGCAGCGAAGGAGCAAAACCACCCTCATCGCCGACCGAAACAATGTGCCCGGCGTCCTGCAGGACGGTCTTGAGCGCGTGGTACACCTCGACGGCCATCCGCAGACCCTCACTGTACGTCGGGGCGCCCACCGGCATGACCATAAATTCCTGAAAGTCGGTGCTGTCCGGTGCATGCTTGCCGCCGTTGAGGATGTTGAACATCGGCACCGGGAGCCGCCGCGCCGTGGCGCCACCGAGGTAGCGGTAGAGCGGCATGCCGTACGATTCCGCCGCCGCCCGCGCCACGGCCAGCGAGACGCCCAATATGGCGTTGGCCCCAAGCCGCGACTTGTTCGGCGTCCCATCGAGTTCGCACAGGCGCCGGTCCACGAGTGCCTGCTCGGTGGCCGGCATGCCCTCGAGCGCTTCCGCAATCTCTTCGTTGACCCTGCGCACGGCCTTCTCGACACCCTTCCCACCGTAGCGCGGACCGCCGTCGCGAAGCTCCACCGCCTCGTGCGCCCCCGTCGACGCTCCCGAGGGCACCGCGGCCGTGCCGACCGACCCGTCCTCGAGCGTCACCCTCACCCGGACGGTCGGGTTCCCCCGGGAATCGAGAATTTCGTGGGCTTCGATCGTTTCGATAAGCATGCTGGCTCCTCAGTCCCGGACTTCCGGCGCATCACTCAGGGGAATCAGCGCATCGGGGCTCGGGAGGTAGTCGATGTACAGGATGCCGTTGATGTGGTCGATTTCGTGCTCGAGCGCCTCGGCCATCAGGTTGTTCTCGGCCTTAATGCGGACCAGCTTGCCGGTGTAGGGGTCTGTCCCCTGCGCAACCACCCGGACCGAACGCGGGATGTTCCCGCGAAAACCAGGGACCGAAAGGCACCCTTCATCGCACATCCGCTGACCGGACCGCTTGACGATTTCCGGGTTCACCAGCGCGATCGGCTGATATGCGTCGTCGTGCACGTCGATCACGATCACTCGCAGCGGCACCCCGATCTGCGGTGCAGCCAGCCCAACACCGGGCGCGTCGTACATCGTCTCCCACATGTCTTCAATCAGCTTGTGGATGGAGCTATCGATGGTGCGGACACGCTTCGCTGGCTCGCGGAGAACCGGGTCGCCTGCGCGGCGGATGGGCAGGATGGCCAACGGAACCGCCCCCAGGGGAGTTTCTGGCAGTGAACCGCGCGCAAGTGTACCGCGGCCCGGCTTTACGCGGGTCACGGCCGACCGGACCACTGCGCTCTGGTAGACTGGCCCTGCCCGGCGCAGCTGCCGGGCTTTTCGTGCGCTACGAACCCCCACGGAGAAGCGACATGACCAACGCCCCTGCCCTCGATTTCATCTTCCACCCGCGGTCCATCGCCATCGCCGGCGTTTCGGCCAAGGAAGGCCCCGGGTTCGGCGGCGGGGGCTTCGTCGCATCGCTCCAGGAGATCGGCTTTCGCGGCCCCATCTACCTGATCCACCCCACCGCCCCGGCGATCCGCGGGCTGAAGTGCTACCGCTCGCTCCTCGATATCCCGGACGATGTCGATTATGTCATTTCCTCCGTGCCCGCCCGGGCCGTCCCGCAGCTGCTCGAAGACTGCATTCGAAAGAACGTCCGGGTGCTGCACCTGTTCACGGCCGGGTTCACCGAAACGGGCGACGTCGAGCGGGCGAAGATGGAGCAGGCGGTCGTCGCACGCGCCCGGGAAGCGGGCATCCGCATCATCGGCCCCAACTGCATGGGCCTCTACGTGCCGGCGTCGCGCCTCGCCATGATGCCCGGGCAGCCACCCGAGCCGGGCCCCGTCGGGATGGTCTCGCAATCCGGCATGAACGCCGGCGAATTCGTGCGTTACGCGACCCCGCGGGGCGTGCGATGTTCGAAGGTCATCAGCTTCGGCAACGGCGCCGACCTCAAGGCGGCCGACTTCCTCGACTACCTCACCGATGACCCGGAAACCGAAATCATCGTGGCCTACCTCGAGGGTATCCAGGACGGGCCGCGGCTGGCGCAGGTGATTCGCCGCGCAGGGGCCACGAAGCCGCTGGTCATCCTCAAGAGCGGTCGCACCGAGGCGGGCTCGCGCGCGGCCAACTCGCACACCGCCTCGCTGGCGGGTTCGCTGCAGGTGTTCGATGCCCTCTGCCGCCAGGCCGGCGCCATCCGCGTGGAGAGCCTCGAAGAACTGACCGACATGGCCGTGACCTTCCAGTTCGTCCGCGAGCTCCGCGGCCCCAACATCGTCGTCGTGGGCGGCGGTGGCGGCGCCAGCGTGCTCGCTGCCGACGACCTCAATGCCGCCGGCCTCGAACTGCCGCCGCTCCTCCCGGAAACGCAGGCCGAGCTGGCGAAGGTGACCCACGAGGCGGGCACCAGCATCCGCAATCCGATCGACACCACCAGCATGTGGGAGGACGAAGGCTTCGATGCCACCCTCCGGCCGATTGCCGCCGCTCCGAACATCCACGTCATCCTCTACCACACCAGCTTCGGCTCCGGCCCTTCGGCGCGATTCGGCGACCCCCGGAACCGCATGGCGCGGCAGGCCGAAACCCTCGGCCGCATCCAGCAGGAGTCCGGGAAGCCCGTCGTCGTCGCCATTCGCCCGGCCACCAACGTCGAAGGGTTCCAGCAGTCGCTCGATTTCCAGGAGATGTGCTGGCGCGCCGGCATCGCCACCTACCCGAGCATCGCCCGGGCCGGCGTCGCGCTCGGGCACCTCTTGCGCTGGCAGCGCATGCGGCAGGGCCTTTCCGTCGCCAGATAATCTCGATATCCTTGGTCAACAATGACCACCGAACCGGCCTGGCTGGCGGGGTTCCGCGCCTGTGCCTGGCGCACCGTCTCCCTCGACGCCGCGGAGATGACGGCGCTCCGCGCGCTCGTCGCCGCGACGCACCCGGACGACGCCATCGTCGTCAGCTGCCAGCGCCTCGAGGCCTACGGCTTCTCCACCTGCGCCTGTGACGCGCCGGTCCGCGCGGAAGGCGTCGCCGCGCTCCGCCGACTGGCCGGGGTCGCGGCCGGCCTCGACTCGGTGGTGCTGGGCGAGGCGCAGATCCTCGGGCAGGTCCGGGCCGCCTTCCAGGACGCACGCGGACCCCTCCGCCGGGCCGCCGACATCGCCCTCGCGGCAGCTCGCGAGCTCCGCCGTTCCGCGCTCCCCGGGCGCAGCCATGCGGGGCACCTCCTCGACCGCGCCCTCACCCTGGCAGGAAGGCCATCGAATGGCCGCCTGCTGGTGCTCGGCGCCGGGGCCATGGGCCGGCTCATCGCCGAACGCGGTGCCCGGCTGGGGTTCGAGGTGACCGTGGCCGCCCGCCGCTGTCCCGCGTGGCTCGAGCCCGTCCGTTTCCTGCCCCTCGGGCGCACCCGCGAGGGCGGGCGTTTCGGGCTAATCGTCGGGTGCCTCGGGTCCGGGGCCGGGCAAATTCCCCTCGATGCGCTCCCTCCGGCGGAGCTCGTGGTCGACCTCGGCACGCCGCGGAACTTCGCCGCCCCGCCGGGCGCGAACGTCATCACGCTGGCCGACCTGTTCGAGGACGAAGCGCGCCGGCCCCACGCCGCGGCCCTGCGCGCCCGG
>NZ_DAOUAO010000032.1:0-1855 GCF_034433535.1 Tepidiforma sp. | reverse complement strand
GAACGGCGCATGACGGTACTGGCAGGGGCAAAAAATCGCACGGTGTCTCCCGAGACGTCCTCGAGCTCGGCGAGCACTTCGGACGGGAAAAGGCCTTCCCGGACTCGCGCCCGGACGCCGGTTTCGTTGCTCATGTCGCCCTCCTGCTCCCGAAGTGTGCCCCGAAGCATACCAGCCCCGCACCCCGCCCGCCGATCCGGCACAATAGAAGCCGCATGCGCATCGCCATGGTCTCTGCCCATACCAGCCCCCTCGCGCCCCTCGGCGGCCGCGAGACGGGCGGCATGAACGTCTACGTCCTCGAACTCTCCCGCGAACTCGCCCGGCTCGGCTACACCGTCGATATCTTCACCCGCCTCGATGGCGACCTCCCCGCAACGGAGCCTGTCGCCCCCGGGCTCCGCCTCGTCCGCCTCCCGGCCGGCCCGCCCCGGCCCATCGAAAAAGAAGCCATCATCGCCCACCTCCCCGGGTTCGCCCGCGCCCTCCGCGATTTCGCCCATACCGAAGGCCCCTACGAAATCGTCCATTCCCACTACTGGCAGAGCGGCTGGGCCGGCCAGCAGCTCGCCCGCGCCCTCCGCGCGCCCCACATCGTCATGTTCCACACCCTCGGCGAGGTCAAGAACCGCGCCCGCTTCGGCGAAGACGAACCCCGCCTGCGCATCCGCCACGAGCGCGCCATCGCCCGCCGCGCAACCGCCATCGTCGCGGCCAGCAGCCACGAGCGCCAGCTCCTCGAACGCTACTACGGCGCCGACCCCGCCCGCGTCCACGTCATCCCCTGCGGCATCGACCTCGACCTCTTTCAGCCGCGCCCCCGTGAGGCCGCCCGGGCCGAACTCGGCCTCCCCGCCGATCGCCCCATCCTCCTCTGGGTCGGCCGGCTCGAAAAGCTCAAAGGGCTCGAAATCCTCCTCGACACCGTCGCCGGGCTCGAACGGCGCGATGCCCTCCTGCTCATCGTCGGCGGCGACGACCGCGCCGCCACGCTCCGCCGCGAACTCGAAGCCCGCGCCGCCTCCCTCGGCATCGCCGAACGCGTCCGCTTCACCGGCGCCGTCGACCACCAGCGGCTCCCCGCCTTCTACGCCGCCGCCGATGTCTGCGTCGTCCCCAGCTTCTACGAAAGTTTCGGGCTCGTCGCGGTCGAAGCGATGGCCTGCGGCACCCCCGTCGTCGCCTCCCGCGTCGGCGGCCTCGCCTCCACCGTCATCGATGGCGTGACCGGCTACCTCATCCCCTGGCGCTGCCCCGAACCCTTCGCCGAAAAGCTCGATGTCCTGCTCGCCAACCCCGAACTGCGCGCCAACTTCGGACGCGCCGCCCGCGCCGCCGTCGAGCGGTTCCGCTGGAGCACCATCGGGCTCCGCATCGCCGACCTCTACGATGCCGCCCGCCACGAATTCGCCGACCGCGCCGGCATCGCACCCTCCGGCCTCCCCAACGAGGCCTGGGAGACCGCCATCCTCGCGGCTCCTTGAACACCCGTTCGACAGCCCGCTCCCCGGCCGCCTACGATCGATCCCGTGACCCCGCGCGCCATCTTCTTCGACCTCGACGACACCCTCCTCGATACCTCCGGGGGTGTCGAAGCCGCCTGGCAGGCCACCTGCGCCGCCTTCGGCCCCGAACTCGGCATCGAACCCGACCCCCTCCGCGATGCCATCCGCACCCGGCTCATCGAATTCTGGAAGGACGAAGCCGCCGTCGAACACTGGCGCACCCGCCTCCACGACGCCCGCCGCCACAACGTCGCCCTCGCCCTCCAGCGCCTCGGCCTCGACCCGGCCGCCGCGCCGCGCCTCGCCGACCGCTACTGGGAAGAGCAGACCGCGCGCATGCAGCTCTTCGA
>NZ_DAOUAO010000031.1:0-7415 GCF_034433535.1 Tepidiforma sp. | reverse complement strand
CGGGACTTCCCGGCGCTGGCCCAGCTGGCCCGCCGCTGCGGCATGCAGTACGCAGTCTTTACGGCCAAGCACCACGACGGCTACGCGATGTTCCACACGAAGACCTCGGACTTCGGCGTGGAGCACTCGCCGGTGGGGGCCGACCTCGTGCGGGAGTTCGTCGACGCATTCCGCGCCGAGGGGCTGCGTATCGGGCTGTATTTCTCGCTGATCGATTGGCACCACCCGGACTACCCGGCCCTGCGCGATGAGGACCGGCCCTACCGGTTCGGGCGCTGGCGGCGTTCGAGCCCGGAGCAGTGGGAGCGCTTCCTCGGCGATATGTTCGAGCAGGTACGCGAGCTGCTGACCGGCTACGGGCCGATCGACCTGCTCTGGTTCGACGGCGGCTGGGAGCGGACGCCCGAGGAGTGGCGGGCGAAGGAGCTCGAGGCGCTCGTCCGGGAGTTGCAGCCCGGCATCGTCCTCAACGACCGGCTGCCCGGGGTGGGCGATTTCGCAACGCCCGAGCAGTTCGTGCCGCCGCAGCCGCCGCCGGGGCCGTGGGAGACCTGCATGACGCTCAACGAGAGCTGGGGCTGGGTGCCTTCGGATACGAACTGGAAATCGCCGCGGCAGGTGGTGCACACGCTCTGCGAGGTGGCCGGGCGGGGAGGGAACCTGTTGCTGAACGTGAGCCCGCGGGGGGACGGCTCGCTGCCGCCGGAGCAGGCGGCGATTCTCGGGGAGCTGGCCGGCTGGATGAGCCGCCACGGGGAGGCCATCGCGGGGACGGAGCCGGGTCTCGAGCCGTGGCAGTTCTACGGCCCCTCGACGCGCCGCGCGCCGGTGACCTTCCTCTTCCTCCTCATGCGCCCGTACGAAACGGTCACGGTCCGCGGGGTGCGCATCAACCGGGTGCGGCGAGCCTGGAACGTGGCGACCGGCCGCGAGCTGGCGTTCACGACCCGCTGCCCGGTGGTCGACCGGCTGCTGGGCCGGGACCCGGTGGGCGAGGTGACGATCTCGGTACCGCCGGGGGAGGTGGACCCGCTGGCGACCGTGCTGGCAGTGGAGGAGGCAGGAGGTTGAAGGTGGGAGGTGGGAGGTTGGAGGTTGGAGGTGTCAGGGGAGGGGGTGCTTGCGCGGGGGGCGGGCGAGGAGGAAGAAGACCGAGCCGCTGAGGGCGATGGCGGCGAGGATATCGAAGCCGAGGCGGTAATCGCCGGTGCGGTCGTAGAGGTAGCCGGCAAGCAGCGGCCCGACGATGGTGCCGCTGAGGATGACGAGGTTCGAAACGCCCATGATTTTGCCGAAGGCCGAACGCCCGAAGTAGTCGGCGCGAATCGCCGTCATCTGGGGGCCGCGCCAGCCCCAGGCCAGCCCGTGGATGACGACGAAGGCGAGCACCATGGCGGTGTTGACCGCGTGCGAGAGCAGCAGCAGGCCGGTGCCGTGCATCGCCATGCAGGTCACGAGGAACGCGCGGCGGTTGACGCGGTCGCCGATGAAGCCGCCGGTGAGGTTGCCGATCATGAACATCAGGGTGAGCAGGAAGACGATGGTCGAGGCCTGGCCAAGGGTATAGCCCTGGCTTTCACGCACGTGTGAGACGAGGTGGACGCTCATGGAGGCGACCACGAACAGGGCCGAGGCGTGGCCGAGGGAGATGAGCCAGAAGGCCGGGGTGCGCAGGGCCTCGCCCAGGGTGAAATCGCGGGAGGGCGCCGGTGCGGGCGGGTCGGCGGCGGGGTCGCGTGGGCGGGCTGAGGGGGGCGGGGCGCCATCGGGCTCGAGGCCGAGCTCGTGGGGGTGGTGGCGGTAGACGCGCGCGAGCGGCAGGCCCGCGAGCACGATAATCGCCCCGGAGAGCAGGGCGGTGTGGCGCCAGCCGATCGCCTCAAGGAGGAGCACCGTGAGGGGGACGGCCATGCCGCCGAGCGCGAACCCGGCCGAGGCGAGGGCGATCGCCGTCGCCCGGCGGCGTTCGAACCAGTGCACGGCGGCGAACGAGGCGGTGAGGAAGCCGCACATCGAGGCGCCAATCGCCATGACGAGAAAGGCGCCGTAGAACTGCCACGGTTCGCGGACCTGGCTGAAGAGGGCGAAGCCGATGCCGAGGACGATGACGCCGATGGAGGCGACCCGGCGGGGCCCGAAGCGGTCGAGCAGGGCGCCGTGGACGGGCCCGAGGATGCCGCTTTCGGCCTCGCGCAGGCTGGAGGCTGCGGAGAGCATCGTCTTGCTCCAGCCGAACTCCTCCCGGAGAAGCACGACGTAGGCGCCATACGCCTGCCCGAGGAGGGCGGCCTGGATCGCCTGCAGGCCGCCGCCGGCTGCCACGATCCACCAGCCGTAGAAGAGGCGGGCCGGGCGCCGCCGGCTCGCGAGGGCGCCGGGCGCGGCGTCGGCCACGGGGGTTCCTCCGGTCCCGGGCAGGGGAGCTCTACGCAGTGTACGGGAGCGTCGGGTTAGGGGCCGGGCCGCCGTGCCCGGCGCGTTTGCGCCACCCCGATACCGGCGAAGGCGGTGGCCACGGCCAGGAGCATCAGCCCGGCGAGCCAGTAGCCCCAGGTGGCCGGCTCCCCGGCGGGGGCAGCTTCATCATCCGCCGGCGGCTGGCCGGCGGGCGCGGTAGGCGTGGCCTGGCGGCGGAAGGAGGCCGGGGTTTCGGCCTCGGTGGGCGGGCTCGCCCCGGGCGTCGCGCCGCGCTCGCCCGGGGGCGGCGGGCCATCGCCGCAGGCGGTGCCGGGCTTCGGCAGTGCCAGGGTCAGCAGGTAGGCATTGACGATCTCATCGATGCAGCGGTCGCCCTGGGCGTAGATGGTGTGGCCCTCGCCGCGGTAGGTGAGCAGCACAGCGTTTTCGAGCTGTTCGCTCAAGGCGCGGCCCCATTCGTAGGGGGTGGCCGGGTCGTTGGTGGTGGCGATGACCAGGATGGGCGCCGAGCCGGCGGCGCGGGGCGCGCTCAGCGGCTGCGGGTCGGCCTTCCAGAAGGCGCAGACGAGGCTGCTGGTGGCGGCCGAGCGCCCGAAGGTCGGTGCGATGGCGGCAAACCGCTCGGCCATCCGGCGATAGGCTGCCGGGTCCTTCGGGCAGGCGGAATCGAGCGCATTGACGGCGTAGTTCGCCTCGATGAGGTTCGGGTAGGAGCCGTCGGGGTTGCGCTGGAGGTACTGGTCGGTGAGGTTGACCAGCCCGGTGCCGTCGCCGCGGAGGGCGGAGGCCAGGGCCTGGGTGAGCTGGTTCCAGGTGTACTGGCTGTAGAGCGCGGAGATGATGCCGAGCTGCACCTCGCCGGGGCCGGCCGGGCGGTCGGCGCCGGGTGCAGGGATCGGCGCCTGCTCGGCGGCGGCAAGGACCCGAGAGATGGCCTGGCGGGGGTCGCCGTCGCGGGCGATCGCGCAGCGGCGGGCGGCGCAGTCATCGAGGTAGGCCTGGAGCGCGCGTTCGAACCCAACCATCTGGGTGACGACGAGCGTTTCGAAATCGAGGGACTGGTCGGTGCCGCCGTCGAGCACGAAGGCGCGGACCCGCGAGGGGAAGAGGTCGGCGTAGACGGCCCCGATGGTGGTGCCGTAGGAGTAGCCGACGTAGCTGAGCTGCTCCTCGCCGAGGGCAGCGCGGAGGGCGTCCATGTCGCGGGCCACATCGCGGGTGCCGACATGCGGCAGGAGGCGGCCGGCGGCGCGCTCGCAGTCCTCGGCGAAGGCGCGGGAGACGTCCTCAGCCTGCTGCCACTCGGCCTCGCTGTCGGGGTCGGGGTCGACCGCGACGAGCGCCTGCAGGCGGTCGTGGCAGAGGATCGGGGTGCTTTCGCCGACGCCGCGGGGGTCGAAGGCGACGATATCGAAGCGGTCGCGGATGGGCGCGGCGAGGATGCTCTGCCAGACGCGGGCGAAATCGATGGCCGAGCCGCCGGGGCCGCCCGGGTTGGCCATGATGACGCCGATGCGCTCGGCGGGGTTGCGGGCGGGGTAGCGGATGACGCTGAGGGTGATGGTCTCGCCGGCCGGGTCGTCCCAGTCGAGGGGGACGGTGAATTCGGCGCACTGGGCCCGGCTGCCGCAGTCGCTCCAGTCGAGGGCGGCGGGCGTGAAGGTGCCGCCGCCGGGTGACCCGGGTTCGGGCGGGCCTGCCTGCGGGCTTTCCCGGTCGGAGCAGGCGGCGAGGCCGAGGGCGACGAGGGCGAGGGCGAAGAGCGCGAGGGCGGTGCGGGCCATCTGTGAAAAAGGTAACAGGTTGGCCGGTAAAGAGCGCCGAAGCCCGGCGCCCGGGCTGCGTATGATGGCGCCATGGAGGAGCCGTTCGCGGGGGCGGCCGGGTGGGCCGGGTTGGCGCTGCTGGCGCTGGGGCTGGCCGGCGCGCTGCGCCTGCACGGGGCGGTGCAGCAGGGTCGAGCGGGGGCGGCGGCCTACCTCGGGGGGCTGCTGCTTTGGGGGCTGCTGCTGTTCGGGGCGTGGTGGGCGTGGAGCGGGTCCGCGCGGAGCTGCGGCGGCTGCGAGCCGGCCTTGCTGACCGTTTCAGAGGTGCCGCTGGGGGATGGGCTCGGGCCGAGTGCGCTGGAGCTCGAGCCGGGCGACCCTCCCGGCTGGCCGTAACGGTCGCCCGCGACGGGGCTAGACTGGCAGTATGCGCCCGCTCGAGCGAGCCCAACGGCCCGCGCGGATTCGGCCGACCGCGGCCGCGGCGGTCCTGCGCGAGCTCGGGCTGATGTTCGCCGCCATCCTCGCGTACTTCGCCATCCGCGGGATCTCCGAGGGCAGCATCGATGCGGCCCACGCGAACGCGGAGCGCCTGCTGGAGTTCGAACAGCGCCTCGGCATCGACTGGGAGGCGGCGGTCCAGGGCTGGATCATCGGGTCACACGCGCTGGTCACGCTGGCGAACTGGGTCTATATCTGGGGCCACTGGCCGTTCATCGCGCTGGTAGCCGTGTGGCTGGTGCGCTGGCACCCGGCGGAGTACCGGGCGATCCGGAACGCCTTCCTCGTTTCGGGGAGCATCGGCCTGGTGATTTTCGCGACGTTCCCGGTGGCACCGCCGCGCCTCTTCGACACCGGCGTCGTGGACACGGTCACGCAGTACTCGCGGGCGTACCGGGTGCTGCAGCCGCCGGCGCTGGTGAACCAGTACGCCGCGATGCCGAGCTTCCACTTCGGCTGGAATCTGCTCATCGGGCTGGGGATCATCCGCTGCAGCCGGCACCCCGGCTGGCGGGCGCTGGGGGCGGGGGCGCCGCTGGCCATGGGGCTGGCGACCGTCGCGACCGCCAACCACTACGTGCTGGACCTCGTCGCGGGGGCGGCGATCGCCCTGGCTGCCCTGTACGCGGTGGAGCTGGCGCGCGGGCGGCGGGCGGCGCCGTGGCAGCCGGCGGTGTGGCTGCGCCCGTTCGAACCGGGGACGGCCGATGTTCGCTGAGGGCCCGGGCGGGCTGCCGGGGCGGTTTGCTATCGCGCACCGGGCGGGCAATGAACCCGGGGCGCTCGCCCGCGCCGCGGAAGCCGGGGCCCTCGCGGCGGAGGCCGACCTCTGGCTCCACCGCGGGCGGATCGAAGTGCGCCACACCAAGACGGCCGGGCCGCTGCCCATCCTCTGGGACCGGTGGTCGCTGCACCGCGGCTGGGGGCACCGGCTCCAGCTGCACGAGCTGCTCGCGGCCGCGCCGCCCGGGCTGCTGCTCCACCTCGACCTGAAGGGCTGGGATGACCGGCTGGGGCCGGCGGCGGCTCGCGCAATGGCCGAGCTGGCGCCGGGGCGGCCATACCTGGTGAGCGCGCAGCGGTGGTCGCTCCTGGAGCCGTTCCATCGTGTGCCGGAGGCGCTGGTCATCCACTCGGCGGGGTCCGAGCGGAAGCTGCGGCAGCTGGCGGCGCACCTCGCCGGCCGCGAACGGACCGCGGTGGCCGTCCACCGCGAGCTGGTGTCCCCGGGGGCGGCGGCAGTGCTGCGCGGGCTGGCAGTGCGCGTGCTTGCATGGCCGGTGAACGACGCTGCGCTCATCGAACCGCTGGCCGCGCTGGGGGTCAACGGCTTCATCACCGACCGGCTGGAGGTGGTGCGGGCGGTCGCCGGCGGCGCAGCGGGGGGCTAGAATCCGCCTGCCAACCATCCCCCGCTGAGGAGTGCGCCATGAAGTTCGGCCTGCAAATGTTCCCCACCGATTACGCAATCCCGGTGACGGACCTCGGCCGGGCGGCCGAAGAGCTCGGGTTCGAATCGCTCTTCTTCCCTGAGCACACGCACATCCCCACGAGCCGCCGGACCCCGTGGCCGGGCGGCGGCGAGCTGCCCAAGGAGTATTCGCACACGCTCGACCCCTTCGTGGCCTGCGGCGCGGTGGCCGCGGTGACGAAGACGCTGAAGGTCGGCACCGGCGTCTGCCTGGTGATGCAGCGCGACCCGATCACGACGGCCAAGGAGGTCGCCTCGGTCGACCACCTCTCCGGCGGGCGGTTCCTGTTCGGCATCGGCGGGGGCTGGAACGAAGACGAGATGGAGAACCACGGGACCGACCCGAAGCTGCGCTGGAAGATCCTGCGTGAGCGCATCCTCGCGATGAAGGAGATCTGGACGAACGAGGAGGCGGAGTTCCACGGGAAGTTCGTGAACTTCGACCCCATCTGGCAGTGGCCGAAGCCGGTGCAGAAGCCGCACCCGCCGATCCTCGTGGGCGGGGCCGGGCCGCACACGCTCGACCGCGTGCTGGAGTACGGCGACGGCTGGATGCCGATCGGCGGGAGGACCGGGGCCGTGCTGGCGCAGATGATCCGGGAGCTGCAGGAGCGGGCGAAGGCTGCCGGGCGCGGGCCCATTCCGGTCTCCGTGTTCGGGGTGCCGCCTTCGAAGGAGGTCATCGAGCAGTACGCCGAGATGGGCGTCGACCGGGTGATCTTCGGCGTGCGGCCGGAGGGTGCGGAGCAGGTGCTGCCGGCGCTCAAGCGGTACGCCGAGGTCGCGGGGCTCTAGCGGGCAGGCCGGGGCAGCAGCTGCGGGAGGGTTGCCGGGATGGCGCGGATGGAGGTTCGGTTCTACGCCACGCTGCGGCCGCTGGCCGGGGGCAAGACGGCCGAGTTCGACCTGCCCGCGGGAAGCACCGCGAAGGAGCTGCTTGAGGCGGTGAGCGACCGCTTCCCCGAGATCGGCAAGCTGCTCTGGACCGGAACGGGCGAGCTGGGCGACTACATCAAGGTGTTCGTGAACGGGCGGGAGATTCGCCACCTGCAGCTGCTGGCGACGCCGGTACCGGCCGACGCGGAGGTCGATATCTTCCCGCCCGCAGCGGGCGGCTGAGGCCCCGCCATGCAGCGGCTCGAGGTCCGGAATATCGATACCGACCTGATCGCGGGCTACCTGGTGGCGGAGCTGGGCGGCGAACGCGACGGCCCGGTGGTGCGGGGCGCGGGCTGGGAGGTGCGGTTCGTGCCCGGCGA
>NZ_DAOUAO010000030.1:0-10546 GCF_034433535.1 Tepidiforma sp. | reverse complement strand
ATTCCATCCGCGAACACGGCATCATCCAGCCGCTCATCGTCACCCGCGACCCGGAGGGCGGCTACCGCCTCATCGCCGGCGAACGCCGCCTGCAGGCCGCCCGCCTCGCCGGGCTCGAGACCGTCCCGGTCGTCATCCGCGAAGCCGCCGATGACGAGCTCCTCGAGCTCGCCCTGATCGAGAACATCCAGCGCGCCGACCTCAACCCGGTCGAAGAGGCGATGGCCTACCGCCGCCTCGTCGAGGAGTACGGCCTCACCCAGGAAGAGGTGGCGCGCCGCGTCGGCAAGAGCCGCGCGACGGTCGCCAACGCGCTCCGCCTGCTCCAGCTCGAACCGGAGATCCGCCGCAGCCTCGTCTCCGGCGAAATCACCGAGGGCCACGCCCGCGCGCTCCTCGGCCTGCCGGAAGGCCGCGGCCGGGTAAACGCCTGGCGCGATGTCGTTCGCCGGCAGCTTTCCGTGCGCGATACGGAGAGCTACGTCCGCCGCCAGCTTGCCGCCGCGCCGGCCACCGCCTCGCGCCCCGCGGCCCAGACGGCCCGCCGCGATGCCGCCCTCGCCGATATCGAAGCCCGCCTGCGCCGCGCCCTCAGCACCCGCGTCCGCGTCGAGCCGCAAAAGAAGGGCGCCCGCATCATCATCGAATGCTTCAGCGCCGAGGAGTTCGAGAACGTCGTTGCCACCCTCCTCGGGGAGTACCAGTAGCCATGGCCCACGAATCCACGCCCGAGCACCGGCTGCTCGACCTCGGCATCGAGCTCCCGCCGCTGCCGCCGCCCGCGGGGCTGTACGCTCCCTGCGCGCGCAGCGGAAGCCAGCTGTACATCTCCGGGCAGGTGCCCCGCACGCCCGATGGGGCCGGGCTCGCCGCCACCGGCAAGCTCGGCCACGACGTCACCGTCGAAGAGGGCGCGGCGCTCGCCCGCCAGTGCGCCCTCCAGGCGCTCGCCGTTGCCCGCGCTGAGCTTGGCAGCCTCGATCGCGTGGTCCGCGTGGTGCGGGTCGCCGGGTACGTCGCCAGCGCCCCGGGCTTCACCGGGCACCCGGCGGTGGTGAACGGCGCCTCGCAACTCCTGCTGGATGTCTTCGGCGAAGCCGGGCGTCACGCCCGCATCGCCATCGGCGTGGCCGAACTGCCCGGCGGCGTTCCCGTGGAGGTCGAGTTCCTCTTCGAGGTCGCCTGAGCTTCGCTCCGCTTCAACCTCCCACCGCCCCGTGATACCCTCGCCTCCGGCCAGACCGCGCCGCGCCACCGATTCGAGGGGAGCCCACCGTGTATAACGACCTCGCCATCTTCTCCGGCCGCGCCCACCCGGCCCTGGCCGAAGCCATCGCCGCCCGCCTGGGCCGCACCCTCGGCAAGGTCGACGTCTTCGAGTTCTCCAACGAAAACATCTTCGTGCAGTTCCAGGAAAACATCCGCCAGCGCGATGTCTTCCTCGTCCAGCCCTTCGTCAGCCCCGTCAACACGTCGATCATGGAGCTCCTCATCATGATCGACGCGGCCCGCCGCGCCTCAGCCGGCCGCATCACCGCCGTCATCCCCTACTACGCCTACGGCCGCTCCGATAAGAAGGACCAGCCCCGCGTCCCCATTACCGCGCGCCTCATCGCCAATATGCTCGAAACCGCCGGGGCCGACCGCGTCCTCACCCTCAACCTGCACGCCGGCCAGATCCAGGGCTTCTTCAACATCCCCCTCGATGAGCTCAACGCCCTCTACCCCGTCTCCGCCTACTTCCGCACCAAGAACCTCGAGAACTACACCGTCGTCGCGACCGATGTCGGCGGCGAAAAGCGCGCGCGCGACCTCGCCGTTCGCCTCGACCTCCCCCTGGCCATCATCGATAAGCGCCGCATCGGCAACGCTGAGGTGACCGAGGCCATGCACGTCATCGGCGACGTCGACGGCCGCAACTGCCTCATCCTCGATGACGAAATCTCCACCGCGGGCACCATCGTCTCGGCGGTCAACGCCCTGCGGCAGAACGGCGCACGCGACATCATCGTCAGCTGCTACCACCCGGTCTTCGCGGGCCCGGCGGTCGAACGCCTGCGCGCCCTCAACCTCCACGAGATCGTGGTCACCGATTCGGTGCCCCTCGGGCCGGAGAAGCGCCTGCCGAACATGACCATCATCCCCGTCGCGCCGCAGTTCGGCGATGCCATCGGCCGCATCCACAGCGGCCAGTCGGTCGGCGCCCTCTTCCAGTAGCTCCCCGCCTGCTCCCCCCACAGCCCGGGCATCCGCGAATTTACATCCTGTTGATGCATCCCCCGGCCCGGTTGTGGTATGCATAAGGATGCCGAATCGGCGGAAGGCCGCCGAGCGGGGGACCCACGCACTGGGGTGTATCCCGGCCACCCGGCCGGGTAGGCGACTCCCCTCGCCGAACCCGTCAGCTAACCCCGCAGGCAGAGAGGGAGAGGCCCGGCAGCCCTTCAGCCTGCCGCATCCAGCCTCTCAGGTCCCCGGGAGCGCCGATTCGCCCCGCATACGGGGCGGGCCGCCGCATCCCACCGAACTGCCCGGGAGGCACCCCAATGCTCCGACCTGAATACACCCCCTGGTGGCGGCGATTCCTCGCCCCGCAGCCCGCGAACCCGCAGGCGCGCCACGCCACCCAGCGCACCTGCCCCGAATGCCGAGCACGCTACACCCCGCGCGACCGCTACTGCCCGGGCTGTCACATCGCCACCCCCGAGTGGCGCTACGGCTAGAGACGCACCGTTCCCTCCTCGTGGGTGCTGCGGACCCCTGGCAGCACCCGGCGCGGGCCGCCCGACCCCTGCGGGCGGCCCGCGCACTTCCGCCTTGACCTTCACGTGCCATTGTCCGCCGGCCCTGCGACAATACCCCCGTGTTTGAACCGAATCCCGGGCCCGAGCCCGGCCCCATCGCCAGCGAGGAAGGCACCGGCCGGCCCGTCTACCTCCGCCGCCAGCCCATTTGGAGCTACTTCCTCACCCCGGCCGCTATCCTCGTCGGCGCGCTCGTCATCGCCGGTGCGATCTGGTGGACCGACGATGATGCTGCCAACGCACCGGCTGCCGGCGGCAGCGCCGCAGCCCCGGGCGGCGCATCGACCCCGCCCCCGGCCTCCCCAACCACCGCCGCGCGCGGCCTGCTCGATACCTTCCTCGCCTACGCCGCGTCGCTCCAGCTCGAGCAGCAGCAGCTCACCGCCTGCCTCAACGACCAGGCCAACGTCCAGCTCATCAACAGCCACCTCCAGCGCGGCAGCCAGCTCGGCGTCAGCGGCACGCCAACCTTCTTCATCAACAACAAGAAACTGGTTGGCGCCCAGCCCACCGAGGTCATGCTGGAAATCATCGAGAAAGAGCTCAGCAGCAGCCCGCCAACCGGCCTCGACGCCTACTCGCCCCGCATCCAGCAGCTCGCCGCTTCCAGTCCGCCCGCCTTCGAAATCGTCGAAGCCCGGCCCGACCTGGCCGGCGCCGCCTTCGAAGGCAACCCGAATGCCCGCGTTGTCATCGCCGAATTCAGCGACTTCCAGTGCCCCTTCTGTCGCCGCTGGAACGAAACCACCCTCGGCGAAGTCCGCAAGCGCCTCGGCGATGACCTCGCCCTCGCTTTCCTCCACTTCCCCATCACCCAAATCCACCCCAACGCCGGCAACGCCAGCCTGCTCGCCATCTGCGCCGGCCGGCAGGGCAAATTCTGGGAGATGCACGACCTCCTCTTCGCCCGCCAGGACGAGTGGTCGAACCTCCGCTGAGCCCCCGCTGACACACTGACGTCATCGCCGGCGCGCTACGATCGGGGCATGCCCGAGACCCGCCGCAGCGGACTCCGCATCGCCTACCGCGTCGAAGGCAGCGGCCCGCCCGCCGTGCTCGTCCACGGCTACACCGCCAGCGGCTGGGCGAACTGGGTCGCCACCGGCTGGGCCGAACGGCTCGCTGCACGCCACACGCTCATCATCCCCGACCTCCGCGGGCACGGCCTGAGCGAAAAGCCCTGGCGCACCGACGCCTACTCCGTGGCCGCCTTCGCCGCCGATGTCCTCGCCGTCATGGACGAGGAGGGCGTCGAGCGCGCCCCGCTCGTCGGCTACTCCATGGGCGGGATGGTCGCGCTCGAACTGCTCGGCCGCCACGGCCACCGCTTCGAACGCGGCATCATCGGCGGCATGGGCAGCTACTTCCCCCGCGGCCGCGGGCGGTTCGCCTTCGAACGCCGCCATCCCCGCAGCCTCGCCCCGCGGCCCGCGCCCGCCGAGCGGCTCCGCTACCTTGCCCGCTACTTCGCGATGGCCGACCCCGTGGCCCTCGACCGCGTGTTCCGTGCCGTCTTCCGCGGCCGTGAGCCGGTCGACCCCGCTATCCTGCCGGCCATCGACCACCCCGTGCTGGTGGCCGCCGGCACCGCCGATGTCTTCTTCGAACCGGCGGCGGCCCTCGCCCGGCAGCTCCCGAACGCCCGCTTCCTGCCCATCCCGCACGACGGCCACGTCTCGGCGGTGCGCAACCCGCGCTTCATCGAGGCCGCCGCGGCGTTCCTCGCGGGGCAGGTAACTACGCCGTAGCCACGCTTCAGCGAGAGCCCGCGAACGTGCCGACGTCGTTCCAGACGAGCGCTGCCCCGGAGTGCCCCGCCGCCACCATCGCGGCCACGGCGATGGCTGCCGGCACCAGCGTGACGGCGTAGGCCGCCAGCGGAAGCCAGCGCGGCAGCGGCCGCTTCGTTTCGGCATAGGCCAGGGCGACCGTCACCACCACGGCCAGCGCGAACATCGCCGCCCAAAAGAAGGCCGCGTCTCCCTGCTCCGGGTGGTCTCCAAAGCGCGCCCGGGTGCCCGCCGCCCGTGCAGCGTCCTTCACCGCGTCTTCGAGCGGCTCCCCGCTCGCGCGTGTGGCCCAGGCTGCCGCTGCTCCCGCGACCGCCAGCGCCGCCACGGGGATGCCGTAGACCACCCGCCACGACCGCCGCCAGAGCAGGACGGCGAACGCCAGCGCTGCCAGCGGAACCAGCACCACCGCGGCGTGCGCGGCCAGGGGGTGAAACGGTATCCCGCCCACGGATTCAAGAAACAGAAAGAGCATGCCGAGACCCCTTCCGGTGCTGGAGCCGGGCACACCCTGGGCCCGGCTTCGTGATTGTCGATCGCGCCTCCTCCGCGGTCACGCGGAATTCGCATGCAATTCTTAACGCGATTCGCCGCCCCTCACGGCGCGCCGTGTGCTCGACACCGCCCCCGCGGCGGCCGACAATCCCGGACACACGCCCCCGACCGGAGAACCTGCCATGGAATTCCGCGATTCCCCCCGCGAAGCCGCCTTCCGCCAGGAGGTCCGCGCCTTCCTCGCTGCCGAGTTCCCCGCCGAGTTCGCCGAGCGGCCGGTCGAATGGGGCCTCTTCAATGGCGCCGGCCGCGCTGTGCCCGGCTTCGCCGACTTCATGCGCGAGTGGACGAAGAAGCTCAACGCCCGCGGCTGGGGCGCCCCGGCCTGGCCGAAAGAGCACGGCGGCGGCGGGCTCTCGGTCAAAGAGCAGTTCATCCTCGCCGAGGAGTTCGCCTGGCGCCGCGCCCCGCGCCCCGGCGGCATCGGCCACGGCTGGGCCGGCCCCACCATCATGGTCTACGGCACCGAAGAGCAGAAGCGCGACTACCTCCCGAAGATCATTTCCGGCGAGCACATCTGGTGTCAGCTGTTCTCCGAACCCGGCGCCGGCTCCGACCTCGCCTCGCTCCAGACCCGCGCCGTCCGCGATGGCGATGACTACGTGATCAACGGCCAGAAAATCTGGACCTCCGGCGCCCAGTACGCCCACATGGGCATCCTCATCGCCCGCACCAACCCCGATGCGCCCAAGCACCGCGGCATCAGCTACTTCCTCGTCGATATGAAGACCCCGGGCATCACCGTCCGGCCGCTGGTCAACATGCTCAACAGCCACGAGTTCAACGAGGTCTTCTTCGAGGACGTCCGCATCCCGGCGAAGAACCTCCTCGGTGAGGAGAACCGCGGCTGGTACCTCGCCACCACCACCCTCGACTTCGAACGCTCCGGCATCGCCACCAGCGTCTCCCATGCGCTCATCGTGCGGGACCTCGCCCGGTTCGCCCGCGAGGCGCCGGTCGGTAGCCGCACGGTGGCCACCAACGCCGCGGTCCGCCTCGAACTGGCCGACCGCGCCATCGAGGCCCAGGTCGAATCGCTCATCTCCTACCGCATCATCAGCATGCAGGAGCGCGGCGAAATCCCGAACAAGGAATCGTCGATCGCCAAGCTGTTCTCGAGCGAGCTCGATGTCCGCCTGGCCGTGACCGCCATGCACCTCGCCGGCCTCTACGGCCAGATCACCGACCGCGAGGATGCGCGCGTGCTCGGCGGCCGCATCGCCCGTTTCTACATGCACAGCACCACCAGCCCCATCGGCGGCGGGACCAGCGAGATCCAGCGCAACATCATCGCGACCCGCGGGCTGGGCCTGCCCCGCGGCTGAGGCTCAGCCGGCCCGGCGCCGCAGCTGCTGCTGCAGCCAGCCGATATCAGCCCGCAGGTGGGCCGCCTGGCGCTCCCGCGCCACCGCGAAGGGGTCGCTGCCCGTGCGCAGGTCCCGTTCGAGCGCGGTCAGCTGCCGCGCGGCCGCGGCCATCCGCGCGCGCAGCAGCTCCTCGGCATCGGCGATGCCGGCCGTTTCGGCCGCGGCGAGCGCCAGCGCGAACTCCGGGCTCTCGAGCGGCGCCGAACCGAGCACCTCGCGCGCTGCTGCCGCAAGAGCCGCCCGCCCGGCCTCGGTCAGCTGGAGCCTTCGGCGCAGGTGCCCGGTTTCGCCCGATTCCAGCTCCGCCGCGGCCAGGCCCTCGCGCCGCAGCCGTTCGACCTGCCGGTAGAGGGCGCTCCGGCTGACCGCCAGCCCCAGCGAGCCCAGGTGGTCGAGCAGCGCATACGGGTGCCGCGGCGCGAGCGCCGTCGCGGCGAGGACCGGGAACAGCTCCTTCATACCGCAGATGGTGCCGGCCGGTGACGGCGTGGCCAATAAGGGAATCGCCCCATTTCCCGCCCGGGAAGCACCGCGGAGGTGGCCGGCCCGGTGGTGCGGGCGAGCCTCCCGCCCGCGACCATGCCCACCGGGGAAGCCTCCGGGTTGCGACGCTTCCCGGCCGGGAAGTTTGCCGCTCGGGAAGCTTACTCGATGGGCAGGCTGCAGCCGGAAAAGAGCGTCACCGTGCCATCGGGGCCGGCGATGGAGCGAAGGTACGCCGGGGGCAGGCGCCGCAGGAAATCGCGCGCGCAATCCGGGCAGATGCCGTGCGAAACCCGGACGCCCGGGGAATCGGGCATCCCCTCGCGACACCAGGCACAAACGACAGGCAGCGTTTCACGGTCCATCGATTCCACCGTAGCACCCTTCGGCGTCGACAAATGTCGCCCGCACCACCCGCCGCCGACTGTTCCCAAATGTCCACCTGGAGCGAGGCTGGAGGTTGGAGGTGGGAGCCGGGAACCGGGAGCAGGGAGCGTTCAAAGGCGAGATGTGACGCCGACCGGGAGGCCCGGGGGGTGGTTTGGGCAGGGCGCACTCTCCCGGCTCCCCGCTCCCCGTTCCCGGGGGTGGCAGCGCGATGCGGGGTGGGGGCTACCTGCGCAGGGCCCGCAGCAGCCAGAGGAAGATGACACCGCCGAGGATGGCCAGGCCGAAGCTGCGGATATCGAACGCATTCACCGAGCCCCAGCCGATGGCCGTCCCGATGAACCCCCCGATGACCGCACCCACGATGCCGATGGCAATCGTGACGACGATGCCGCCGAAGCCGCCCTTGCCGGGGTCATCCCCCGGCATCAGGAGCTTGGCAATCGCCCCCGCGATGAGACCAAAAACCAGCCACGCAAGAATGCCCACTGTTCGACCCCCATTCACCGAACGTTCCGCTCCCGGGCGCAGGGCCGCGGACCACCGCATTCTGAGCCCAAAACCAGACAGCAACAACGGCACTTCCGCTTCACCCATCGCAACCCCTGGAGGAGGTGGGAGGTTGGAGGTGGGAGGTTGGAGGTTGGAGGTGGGAACCGGGAGCAGGGAGCAGGGAGCAGGGAAAGGGGAGCGTTCAGCGCCGAGACGTGACGCCGATCGGGAGGCCCGGGGGTGGTTTGGGCAGGGCGCACTCTCCCGGCTCCCGGCTCCCCGTTCCCTGCTCCCCGGCGGGGTGGTGAGGTGGCGGGGCTCCCGTCTCCCCGCTCCCGGGCGGGGTGAGGCGTTGGGCGGCCTCCCACCTCCCACCTCCCACCTCCCACCTCTGAGGGTTTTCCTGATTTTTCGCTCCGCCAACATTCCGTTCACCCGGTCCGTGGTACGGTGGCTCCAGGCCCGACGCGCTGCCGATGACCGGCTGCGCCGGCCGGCCGCACCATCCGATGATCCCCGGTGTGTCCCAGGCTGTGATGACGCCCCCGGCTGCCCCCCGCAGCGCCCTCGCCTGCTTCGCTGGCGCGAAGTTCACCTCGCAGGCCGCCCAGAACGTCTTCTTCGCCGCGCTGCTCGTCACCGCCGGCACGGCCGACCACGCCGGGGCGGGCATCTCTTCCTTCTTTCTGGCCATGCTCGCGGCCTCCCTCGCCTTCGGGGTTGGCGGCGGCGCCCTCGCCGACCGCCTAGGCGCCGGGGTGGCCTTCGCCCTCGGCGGCTGCCTTCGCGCGGCGGCCATCGCGCTGGCGTCCGTGCTGCCCGGGGGACTTGTCGCCGTTCCGGTCACGGTGTTCGCCTATTCGGCCGTCTCGCAGGTCTACTCCCCCGCCGAAATGGCCCTCGTCCGGGCGCTGGGCGGCGGCCGCCACGGCGCGCTGCATGCCCTCCTGCTCACCCTCCAGTTCGGCGGGCAGGGGCTGGCCGTCATCGCCCTGGCGCCGCTTCTCTGGTGGCTTGGCGGGCTCGAAACAATGCTCGTCGGGGCCGCCGCCATCGCCGCCGTCTCCGCCCTGTTCGCCGGTGGCCTCGCGGTAGCCACACGCCGCCTGCAGCTCGCGCCGCCCGCCCGCGGGTCGGCCTTCCGCGATACCCTGCGCGTCTTCCAGCGCAGCCTCGCGGCCCGCGAAGCCCTGGTCGTGCTGGCCCTCACCTCGCTCGTCATCCAGGGCTGCCTCGTCGCCCTGCCCCTCTACCTCCGCAACGACCTCGCGGCCGATTCGCGCGGCGCCGTGGCGGTCTTCGCGGCCGGCGCCCTGGGCGTCCTCGCCGGGCTCGCCTGGGGCTCCTCCCGTCTCCGGCCGGCGGCGGTCGCGAGCGTCTCCCGCGCGGCCGTGCTGGCCATGGCCGTCGGCGCTTTCGCCCTCGCCGCCCTCGATTACGGCCTCCGCGCAGCCCTTGAACTGACCGAGCTTGGCCCGCTCGCCGCGCTCGACCTCGAGGTTGGCAGCTCGTTCGCCGTCGCCGTGCCGGTGGCCTTCGCGCTCGGGCTGGCCGTCACCCTCGCCATCCTCGCCGGGCGCGTCGCACTCAGCGCGGCCGCGCCGCTGGCCCACCAGTCGCGCGTCTTCGCCGTGCAGGCCACCCTCACCGATGCGGTCGTCGTGCTCCCGCTGGTCCTCTTCGGCATCGGGGTCGAAGTGGCCGGCGCCCGGCCGGTGCTCGCCCTCATTGGCGGGGCCGCGGCGTTCGCCTTCCTCGTGCTCGAACGGCGCGTGTTCGCCTCGTGGATGCACCTGCCGGCGCACCCGACGCCCGCCCCGGTGCCCGTCAGGAGCGAGGAATAGCCCCCGCCAGCAGCAGCTCCACCTCGTCGCGGAAGGCCTCCGCGGCGGCGATTTCGCCCGTTGCCCGCGCCAGCTCCCGCCCCCCCGCGTCGATGAGCACGAACGCCGGCGTTTCACGGACACCGTACCGCTCCGCCGCCGTATCCCGGTCGACCGATTTTTCGACGAAGACCACCCGGCCGCGGTATTCCGCCATCACCCGGTGCACGAACTGCATCCGCTCGCAGGCGCGGCAGGTTGGCGTGCTGAAGAAAACGAGCGTGGGCAGCCCATCGGCCCGCGGCCGCTCCGGCGTCGGCAGCGGCGCGAGCGCATGGTACGCCGTGTGCTCGGGACCCCGGACGGCGACCACCTCGCCCCCGGCGTTGGCCCGCGCCAGCTCCAGCAGGGCCGGGTCGACCGACGATTCGCCCCGCGCCGCCAGCCCCACCCAGGCCGTCAGCCCGATGGTGGGGAACACCATCGCCAGGATCACCAGCCACGCCTTCCAGCTCCAGCGCGGGTTCCACCAGTCGCGGCGCGGTTCGCTCACGCATCCATTGTCGCGCGGAGGCCCGCTTCCCGTCGCCGGGTCAGCCGCCGCCGCGCATCGTCTTCCGCCGCAGGAAGGCCGCGACCTCGTCCTCGCGCTCGCCTTCGACCTCGTAGAACACCACGGGCACGCGGATGCCGCCCACCCGGGCCGCCTCGCCGGGCACGAACCGCACCTCCCAGCCCGCGCCCCGCACCACCGGGCCGTCGCGTTCGCCGCCCAGCTCCGCCACCAGGTAGCCCGCGATCAGGTCGGTATCGATATTCCGGACCTCGAGCCGCTGCATGGCGGG